>CAVHHN010000006.1:0-39209 GCA_963635855.1 Faecalibacterium sp. CAG:74
CAAAAGGGGTCCCGGGAGGCCCCGCAAGAACCCTCAGTGACCTTCGATAGTCCACGCTTTTGGGAAACTGTTGAAGATAAAACCTACGTTTCGGTCAGTATACCTTGTTGTGTGAAACAATAATGGGTTTTGCATGACAGAACGGACATTCTTTCAGTAGGATCTCATCGCCATTTTCATCAGCTCCGAAAATGGCTGGACCGTCAACGGTATCATCAGAATAGATGTCCTTGCTTTTTACAAGATCGAACATTTTTTTACAACAACAGGCCTCGATATCAACATCGGAGATCTCGAGATTGAGAATGGGTCTTGCATTCAGATACTTGACGCGTTCCTCATCGATCTCCTCCTCGATACGATCGGCATCTTCAGGTGAGCCAGGATATTGTGCGGCGGCACAGAATGCCATCAATTTGAGGGCCTGATAGAGGTCCTTTTTAACACCGACACCGCCCTCATACATCAGAGCAAGGTGGTATATAGAATTCGGATCCATCTGGGCGGCAGTGCGAGATATGAGCTCGTAAGCTTTCTGACCATCAATAGGAACACCATTACCATTCAAATAAAGAATTCCAAGGTCCCGGACAGCAGGAAGATAGTCTCTATCGGCAGCGATCTGCATGAGTTCAGCACCTTTATTACAATCCTGTTGGACTCCGTCTCCGAGAAGATAGGACATTGCGGTGTGGTAGATGAACTCAGGGGATTTACCCTCGATTTCCGACATATACGGGCATTGTGGATTTCATTTAAGGTCTTTTGTAAAAACCGGGTCTTTCAGAAATTCGGCCGCTTCCTTCATACCCGAATCCGCTGCTAGAGTCAACCATTTTTTGGCTTCGGGAATGTTTTGTTCGACACCATCACCTTCAGCATAAGCAACACCTGTTAGGTACATCGATGTGGGCATCCCGTGAATGGCCGCTGATAAGATCCATTCAAAACCCTTTTGGGGATCACGATCCAACCCCTCTCCGCCAGCGAAATATAACAAACCCAGCCTTTCCGCAGAGTGTGGATCATGATGTTGTGCCCCCTGAAGGTATGAATCCATTGCTTTTTTCAGGTCTTTGGGTACACCAATACCTAACTCGTAACAATGCCCGACCTGCATCATTGCCTGAGGGTTATCATGCTCGGCAGAGTATTTGTAAAGGGAAAATGCCTTTTCGAAATCCTTGTCGACTCCGAGACCGAATTCATACATCATGCCCAATTTTGTCCTGGCCAACAGATGTCCATTACGTGCAGCGGCAGCCAGATCGTTATTGGCCTTTGCATAATTCACACTGACGCCGTCCCCGGACAGGTATCTGATGCCACGGATATACATTGCATCTGGTATTCCCGCTTCGACAGCAGTATCAAGAAATTTTTCGACTGTGGAAGGATTCATATCCAAGTAATCACCATTCAGATGCAGACCGACAAGTTCTGTCATAGCTTCTGGGTTTCCAAGGTCGGCTGACCTCCGCAGATAGTCATATCCCTTTTCCTCATCAAGTTCGACAGACATCCCATATAAGTATGCGAGTCCTAGTGCATACATAGCACCGGAGTCACCATTTTCTGCTTGAGCTCTGACCTCATCAATGGACATATCACTTGATCCACCGTCGGTCTCACACACAAATGGTTTATCAGACATTTTTTTGGCCGTCATTATTATCACAGTTATTAGTTAAGTACAATACGTTATTATCTTATAATTTATTAGGTTCATTTTTTAGAATATTTTTTAGTCCAAATATTTTCTTTTAAGAATAATGTGAGTTCATGGTCAACTTTTTTATTATCTGGGAACAGATCCATCTGCCGTTTGAAATCTGCATCGTGATAAGAGTGACAGTTAGGCCGATAACCGACCCTAAGATGGATACATTCATGATATACGACCTGATCTAAAAAGACCTCTGGCACCGACGGATCATCGAATATTGCAGATATAACAACAATACGAAAGATATTCTGACAGTACCCAAGTCTCTTAGAACTTTTAACCCTACTCCAAGTAAAAACAGAATTCTGAATATCTGAATCAGATAACAAACCCATTTGCATCAGACGCTCGACGGAATCGAACAGATTGCGATATTGCCCCACATCAGAGCGGATAATACCTTTCATCCTTCTGATAACGACCGGCCTTTTGGATAGGATAAACTCTTCCGATCTGATGTAATTTAGATACATTTCACCAAAAAATTTGCTAGTTCTTGATGAAGGAAAGATCGATCTTTCAATATAATCGGATAGAACATCCGAAGAAGCTTCATTCAAAAGATCGGAAATATAGATAACATACCCCCTTGGTGTTTTTCTCCATTTGATCATGATATTGGATGAAGTAACAAAGGAAGCATCAATCTTTGAATTATGTCTGGCTCCGATAAACGTTGCAGCATAGGCAAGTTGTTCATCTCCGGCGGTCATCACTGGGCCTCAAAACTACGTTCTTTTGTTTCTGTTTCTTGATAGGGTTTTGTTCACAGAAAACTCTGTTCTTTCCTAAATAATCCCGTCCTGTGTAGTACATCATAGTGGAAACCGTCGATGGAGTAGGTGTGAAGATCTGTATCTGCTCAGGGTTGGTATGAAGTTCTTCCCGAACGAAATATGAAAGCTCCACCATGTCACGATAGGAACAACCAGGGTGGGCCGCCATAAAATAGTAAGTGAGGAACTGTTTCTTATTGTGATCTTTATTCATTTTGTCGAAATGGTCCTTAAAATCCAATAAAACATTGGGGCCAGGTTTTCCCATTTTAACAAGAACATCGTGTGAAATGTGTTCAGGAGCTATCTTCATCTGCCCGGAGATGTGGTTGAGTACCAATTCTTCAAGATATTCCATTCCGTGAGCTTTGTCAAATTCTATCATATCATATCTTATGCCAGAGTTGACGAATACCTTTTTGACCCCAGGTATGGACCTTATCCTTTGAAGCAATTCGATCTGTGGTGAATGATCGATATGAAGAGACATACAGGGTCTGGGGTAGAGACATTTCTTGTCTTTACAGGCACCTGATGTACATTTTTTATTACATTCGATGTCGTACATATTTGCGGTAGGTCCGCCGACATCGTAGATGTATCCGTTGAATCCAGGCCTCAAAGCTATCATTTCAGCTTCTTTAACAATGGAATCGGGTGTCCGGGAGATAACGGTACGACCTTGGTGGACTGCAATGGCACAGAATGAACATTCGCCATAGCATCCACGGTGAGATGTGATGGAATTCTTGATAGTGTCCATTGCCTTCACGATCCCATCTTTTGCATAGTACGGATGTACGGCGTTCATGTAATCGGACATGTAGATGTGATCCAACTCTTGAGGTGATAGAAGCCGTTGTGGCGGGTTTTGTACAAGAAATCTTTCACCATGTTTTTGAAAAAGCCCTTTGGCTGTAAGGGGATCGTTATTTTCATAGAACGTTCTGAAAGCCCTCCCAAAGGGGGCGGGGTCTTCACAACATTCTTCGTATGAACAAAGTTCGAGGTATCCTTCCGGTGCGACCTTGGATATGTATGAGATCCCCTTGATCGAATGCCAGTCCGAACCATCGCGAAGGCATTTTGCGAGTTCGAGATTGGATAATTCTGCCATACCATATGTGATAATATCCGCTTTTGCATCGAATAATATCGATCTGCGAAGAGAATTCGACCAAGCATCATAATGGACGATACGCCGGAGACTTGCTTCGATCCCACCTAGAACGATAGGCACGCCCTTTGAATATCTGCGGATTAGGTTGGAATACACGATACATGCCCGGTCCGGACGCCGATCATTGATACCACCAGGTGTGAAATCATCATCTTTTCTGAATTTGCCGGTAGGGGTGTGATTGGCCACCATAGAATCCACACAGCCTCCGCTGACCGACCAATACAACAAAGGAGAACCGAGACGCATGATATCGGTGTCAGTATCGGTCCTCGGTTGACAAATAATGCCGACCCGGAATCCTGCATCGATGAGATAGTGGCCTATAACTGCAGAACCGTTGAATGAGGAATCGATGTAAGTGTCACCGGACACCAGTATGATGTCCAATGAACTCCAGCCCCTTCCATGGACTTCTTCCTTAGTTGTCGGTATGAACATTTCTTCCTCTTTCAAGATCAATACTCATGATGTAATCATTACGGGTGATGCCGTTCCCAATACTCTGAAGGCACCTGTAATCGATATGCATCCCTGCACGGATGTAAGCCTTGATGGCACGTTCATTGTAATAATAAACGTTGAGATAGGCCTCGGAACAACCTTGCTCTTGAGCGATATCGAACATTGATAAAAGGGCCTTGTTACCTAAACCTTTGCCGCGGAATTTAGGTTCGAGGTAAAGCTTGTTGATGTAAAATTTCCCATCATCTTGAATGTGCCAAGAATAGAGCCCGATACGAGTTCCGGAGTCTTCGATGAATCCGTATTCATAGCCTTTTTCCATATCTTTAGTTATTGCCAATGGATTCATCCAGGTAGTGAAAATATACTCCGCCTCCTTTGCACCATCGATCATAATAGGGTCAAAGACCTCATGCCATATCGGATGCAGGTAGGAATTTAGCTCCTCGGAACGATCCGAACCACATTTCACAAATTTCATCAATGCCAGATGGGGGTCGATGATTAAATCCTTTCATCCCAGATCGTATGTTAAATAGGACCTGATTGGGTTTATTGATTTTACAATAGTACAGGACCAATTCAGTGTCTAAGCCTGTCACTACAACTGTTTCTCTGGATTCCTGACCATATACAACAAGGATTGTTCTTCGGTCATTAGCTGATCTCCGCCCCGTCTTAGGCATAGAATGGTCCTTACCGTGGGCATTGCCCACGGAGGTCATTCAAGCGTTTTTCCTCTTAACATAGAGAATAGAAACGAAAGATATTATCAAAACCACGGTAGCAAGGATGAGATAAATGGTAACAGATCTATCTTCTGAAGCTGAAGAGGTCTGTTTTATCCATTTTCCATTGATATTATTGAATGTGTATCCAGCCAGGTCAGAGGCTGAAGAAAGCTCGGTTTTACCATCAGAGTCAAAGAATTTACCGTCAAAAGCTGACCCGCTGATCGAAGTTAAGGAAACTGGAAGAGTAAGAGTAGTGAGCGAAGTACAACCACTGAACGCAAAATCTGAGATCGATGTGACTGTTTCAGGTACCTCATATGATGAATCGGATTTGCTCGAAGGATACATTATCAGGGCGGTCTTGTCCTTGTTGAACAATACGCCAACACACGAACTATAAGCCGAATTTTCTTCACTAACTGAGATCGATCTAAGGGCAGTGCAGCCACTGAACGAAGATATATCGAAGGAGGATATTGACTTGCCGAGAGTCACGGAGGATAGGCTTGTACAGCCATTGAACGCATAAGCTCCGATCGATGTAACATTATCACAAATAACGATCGTAGAAAGGCTCGTTCTACTGAGTTGCCAAGGCGTGTATTCCTTTTCGGATGCTTTGTAAGAATACCAGGGTCCGGATCCGGTAAAGGTGACCTTTTCGATATTTATGCATCCTTCGAAGATCGGATTTTCAATTGACCCGACGCAATCGAGATCGGCAGAGACGGTTAGCTCTTTCAATGTGGTACAGTGGTAGAACGCAGAGGCCCCAATAGACCTGACCGATTCGGGAACTATAATAGATAAAAGGAAGGTACAACCATAGAATGCACGGTCAGCGATGGAAGTGACAGAATCTGGAATCTCATAGGAGAGATCGGTTTTACCGGCAGGATACATGAGGATCGTGGTCATGCCCTTATTGAAAAGAACGCCGTTCAAAGAAGAGTAATCCGAATTCTTTGCACTAACATCAATCGATTTCAGTGAGATGCACCGCACGAACGCTGATGATCCGATTGAAAAAACGGATTCAGGAATGGCAATGTAAGATAGTGAACCACACCCTTCGAACGCAGAGTTCCCGATGGACCTGACGCGTTCTGGTATGGTGAATGATGTGAGGGAAGTACAACCAAAAAATGCGGATGTACCGATAGATGTGACAGTATCTGGAAGGTTCACTTCGGTGAGTGATGAGCAATTTTTGAAAGCGGATGAGCTTATCGAAGAGATCGAACCCGGAATTGTGATCGATGATAAAGCGGTACAACCTTCGAATGCCGAATCACCGATAAATCCGATCGAACCAGAAATGCTGATCGAAGTAAGATTGGAACAACCATTGAATGCATCAGATCCTATGCCACTTACAGAGTCAGGGACCACATAGGTGTTAGCTTTTTTACCGGCTGGATACTGTATCAGATGTGACTTATCCTTATCGAAAAAAACACCGTCGTCTGAACTGTAATTCGCGTTATTCTCATCGACATTGATAGATTGTAGAGAAGAACAACCTCTGAACGCGGATGAACCGATGTAAGTGACAGCCTGAGAAATAAAGACTCCTGAAAGAGAGGCGCAACCTTCGAATGCCGAAGTTCCAAGGTATGTGACAGTACTCGGAATATCAATAGAGGTCAACGAACAACACCCATAGAACACATAATCATTGATGGTTGTGACCTTGGTCGGAATGTTCGCTGAAACAACAGACTTGCACTTATAGAATGCAGAGGCTCCGATGGAAGTAACCGAATCTGGAATTGTGATTGCCTTAAGATAAATGCAATCCTTGAAGGCAGAGGCTCCGATGGAAGTAACCGAATCTGGAACCACATAATCTGTGGTGGTCTTACCTGCTGGATATTGGATCAGATTGGTCTTGTCCTTATTCAATAACACGCCATCGATCGAACTATACTTCTGATTGTTTGTATCAACATCAATAGCTTGGAGGGAGGTACAATCATAGAATGCAGAAGATCCGAGAGATCTAACTGAGGCCGGGATTGTGACAGAAGTAAGAGATGTACATCCTTCGAACGCAGAAGCTGCTATGGAGGAGACAGAATTGCCGAAGGCCATAGTAGTTAATGACGTACATCCGCTGAATGCAGAGATGCCAATAGATGTGACGGTATCAGGGATGATGAAACTTGATAGGGTTGTACACTTACTGAACACAGAAAATCCGATAGAGGTAACAGTTGCAGGGATATTGATCGTGACCAATGAAGAACAACCTTCGAAAGCAGCCGATCCGATCGAAGTAACGGAATCACCAAGGGATACAGAGCTTAGCTTGGTACAACCACTGAATGCATAAGATCCAACAGATGTGACGGAATCGGGAATTGCGATCGTTGTAAGTGATGAACATCTCGAAAATGCATAGCTTCCTATCGAGGTGACAGACATACCAGTAACCGAATTGAGGTTGGTACAGTCACTGAATGCGTTGGCCCCAATGGATGTAACGGAATCGGGTATATTCACTGAACTTAGCATTGAACAGTTACTGAAAGAATAGTCTTTGATGGATGTGACGGTTTTCGGGACCTCATAACTGAGATCCGCATTGCCTACTGGATATTGGATCAAAGAAGTTTTGTCCTTATTGAATAGAACGCCATCGACCGAACTGAAATTCGCGTTATTTTCACCGACATCGATAGAAACCAGTGAAGTGCACCAGGAGAACGCATTGGTTCCGATCGAGGTTACAGAATCCGGTAGAGAAATGGAAGTGAGATCGGAACAATGATAGAATGCAGAATTTCCGATCGAACTGAGGGAATTAGAAACCGAGATGGATTTGAGTGAAGTGCACCAATAAAATGCATAGTTTCCTATTGAGGTTACAGAATCTGGAATGGTAATATCGCAGAGTTTGGTACAATTGTAGAATGCAGAATTTCCGATGGATGTGATCGTATCTGTGGTGGATATAGAAAGAAGTTCAGAACAATTGTAGAATGCAGAATTACCAATGGAGGTGACGGAGCCAGAAATAACGACAGTGGTAATCATACCTTTATAAGAAGACCAAGGAACAGTGGCCGAGATAAAGTTATACATAGCTCCAGACCCGTTTATTGAAAGAACACCAGTGTCTTGATCGAATTCGAAAGTGATATTTTCACCACATTTACCTGAATAACTGGTAAGATTTGCTTCCGAGGAGTCCAAATTTACCATCACAGCACAAGCAGATATGCAGGCAAATAGTGCAACGAAAAGTACAATAGATTTCTTGATGATCTCACATCCTCTTAAACGAATCGATGCTGGATGAGTGAAGATAAATACTCGATGTAGACATTTTGTAGACATACGGAAGCATGGAATTACCTATCCATGACATGTTAAAATCCACCCTTATCAGAAATCGAACGATGGGGCTTATGCCCCATCGGTATATTCAAGCAAATTTCTTCTTTGCAACCACAACAACCGCCAAAATCGCAATAATTGCAACGATCAATAAGAAAACAAAGGTGACATTCGAACCATCATCGGTTTTTGCAGGAACCTGTTTGACCCATTTTTCACCGATTTTCATAAATGTAAAACCAGCTAGGTTGGTTGCGGTCTGATCGAGTTCGGTCTCACCATTGGAATCATAGAATTTTCCGTCGAATGCAGAGCTAGCGATATATGTAACTGAACTAGGTATGGTAACAGTGATCAAAGAGGTGCAATCACCAAACGCATGATCTGCAATGGTCTTTACAGTGTCTGGGATCGCATAGGATGTGTCTGTTTTACCTTCCAAATACAAGAACAGAGAGGTCATATTCTTGTCGAAGAGGACACCATCCATAGAACTATAATACGGGTTATCGCCAGAAATATAGATAGTAATCAGAGATGTACAACCTTTGAATGCAGAAGGTGCGATCGAAGAGACAGACCTACCTATGGATATCGATGAAAGTTTGGTGCAACCTTTGAATACTTGATCTCCAAGAGAGTCTACGCTGTCTGAAATAAGGACCGTGGTCAGAACAGAACTACTCAATTGCCATGGTGTGTACTCCTCCAATGATCCGTAAGAATGCCAGGTGCCAGATCCTGTAAAGGAGATTTTCTGGATGTTGCAACACCCTTCGAAGATCGGGTAATCTTTGGAACCAACACAGTCGAGGCCCACAGGGATCGTTATCTCTGTCAGATTTAAACAATCACTGAATGCTGAGTCGGCAATCGATGTCACGCCGTCGGATATGAGGATAGAATTCAGATTGAATCTACTTAGTTGCCATGGTGTGTACTCATAATTTGAGGCATCACATGCATGCCAATCACCAGATCCTGTGAAAGTGATCTTGATGATGTTGTAACACCCTTCGAAGATCGGATATTCGACATCACCGACACAATCAAGATTCACTGGTACGCTAAGTTCGTTCAGGTCAGTACAACCATAGAACGCACTTGTTCCGAGAGAGGTCACAGATTCTGGGATGGTGAGGTTTTTGAGGTAGATACAACCATAGAAAGCATTCGCGCCTATAGATGTGACAGTACTCGGGATTGAATAGGTGGGGTTCGTATTACCAATTGGGTATTGAACGATCAAGGTCATGCCCTTATCGAAGAGAACGTCAGCGTCAGAACAGAACTTGGCATTGTCTACGCTGACCACGATCGAGGTTAGTGATGAACAGCCCCTGAATACAGAGATTCCGATCGATGTTACTGAATCGCCTATCGATATTGATGAAAGTTTGGTACAGTTTTCAAATGCATGATCTCCTATGGAAGTGACGCTGTCAGAAATTATGACCGTAATTAGATTTGATCTGCTAATCTGGCTTGGGGTACCTTCATAAGCTGTACCGTATGAATACCAATCTCCAGAACCAGTATAGGTGATCTTTTCGATATTAACGCAACCTTCAAAGACCGGGTGCTCTGTCAATCCAACACTATCGAGACATGCCGGAAGAGAAAGTTCATGGATATTTGTACAATCTTTGAAAGCGGATTCTCCTATAGATGTCGCCCCATCTGCAATGGTAACATTAGATAGGATAGATCTGCTAAGTTGCCAGGGTGTGTATCCGTAATACGAGGGTTGGGAACTTTCGGTTCCGTAATGGAACCAAGCTCCCGAACCGGTAAATGTGATCTTGCTGATGTTGAGGCAGTATTCGAAGACCGGCTCAGTATTAGATACAACACAATCCAGACCAACAGGTACCGTCAGTTCGCTCAAAGCTGTACAACCGGAGTATGCACCATTTCCGACGGAAGTAACGGAATCTGGGATGACCATGCCGGTAAGGGCGGTACAACCAGAGAAGGCGTATTCTCTAATTGATGTAACACCACTGGGGACCTCATACAAAGCGTCCAACATACCAATTGGGTACTGTATCAATACGGTTTTACCGGAATTGAAGAGAACATTACCCTCAGAAAGTAAATCGGTGTTATTCTTACTAACCTCGATCGAGGTAAGTACTGTACATCCCTGAAATACCGCAGTTCCGATCAAGTTAACGGAAGCACCTATGTAGATAGAAGTTAGTTTGGTACAATTGGCAAAAGCATGGTCCCCGATGGTTCTCACGCCATCAGAGATAGTGATCGAAGCCAAATAAGATCTGCTGAGTTGCCAAGGCGTGTACGTATATGAGTCATTGTAAGAGAACCAATCTCCGGTACCAGTAAAGGTTATCGATTCAATTTTAGTACACCCTTCAAAGATAGGCTGGGTCGTGAATCCGACACAGTCAAGACCTGCAGGAATGGTTAGTTCTTTTAGATCAGAACAATTTTTGAAAGCGGATGCTCCGATCGATAAAACAGAATCGCCGATAGTAAGAGTGGATAATTTCACACAGCCGCTGAATGCGTCATCACCGATAGAGGTCATACCATCGGATACGATGACCTCGATCAGGTTGGAACGACTGAGTTGCCAAGGCGTGAGCTCATGGTCAGAAGAACTGTAATCATACCATTTTCCGGATCCAACGAAAGTTATCTTGGTGATATTGGTGCAACCATTGAAGACCGGTTCATCGACATTTCCTACACAATTCAGGTTTCCTGGAACTGTGAGCACATTAAGATTGATACAGTTGTAGAACGCACCATTTCCGATCGATGTGATCGAATTAGGGATGAGGAGGGATTTAAGGGATTGATTATCCGCGAATGCATATTCTGCGATCGAAGTAATCGAGTTGGGTATGGTATATTCAGAGCTGTCTTTACCTTCTGGATACAGAATCAAAGTGGACGTATCGCTGTCAAAAAGAACGTTATCTTTAGAGTAAAAATGATCGTTATCGGTGACACTGATCGTGGATAATGATGAACAGCCCTTGAATACCGAGTTTCCGATTTTGGAGACAGAACTGCCGATACGTACCGAAGAAAGATTGTCACATTTGTAAAAAGCACTGTCTCCGACCGATATGACAGAATCGGGAATTTGTATAGAAACGAGAGATGTGCAACCACTGAACGTTTGGGGTTTGATAGCACCGAGGCGATCTGAAAGATCGATGTTGTTGAGTGCAGTGCAGCCCATAAATGCGGAAGTTCCAATCAAAGTGACAGAATCAGGTACGGCAATGGACTTGATGGAAGTACAATTTATGAACGCATAACCACCGATAGAGGTCACTCCATCAGATATACTGACATTGGTCAGATTGGACTTACTGAGTTGCCAAGGAGCGAATCCATAGTATGAGGATTGAGAACTTGACGAACCGTATCCATACCAGGCTCCGTTTCCAATAAATGTCATCGATTCGATATTAGAGCAACCCTCGAAGATAGGTTTGATGTTGGATCCAACACAATCAAGGCCAGCTGGAACGGTGAGGTCTTTCAAACATGTGTAATCTTTGAAGGCCGATTCTCCGATCGAGGTAACCCCCTCAGATATAACGACAGTGGTCACCTGGGCCCTACTGAGTTGCCAAGGCGTGAGATCATAATTGGAAGAACCGTAATCATACCATTTCCCAGTACCGAGGAATGTGATCTTGGTTAGATTGGAACATCCTTTGAATATCGGATGTTCTACATCACCGACACAATCTATGTTCACAGGAACTGTAAGTTCTTTCAGACCGATACAACCGGAGAATGCACTTGCACCGATTGATGTGACGGATTTTGGAATAGTGATAGATGCAAGGGAAATGCAATCAGAGAAAGCGTATTCACTTATGGATTCCACACTATTTGGAACATCATATACAGGAGCTGTGTTACCCGCAGAATACAATATCAGTTTGGACATGTCACTATTGAAAAGAACATCGTCAACTGAACGGAAATCAGTATTGTTTGCGCTGACCTCGATAGACTTAAGGGAGGTGCAATCAAGGAATGCCGCGGTTCCGATCGAAGTAACGGATGCACCTATGTAAACAGATGATAATTCGGTACAGCCATTGAATGCATTATCGCCGATTGTTCTAACGCTATCAGATATACAGACCTTGGTCAGATTGGACTTACTGAGTTGCCAGGGGACGTATACGTAAGATGTGTTGTAAGCATACCAATCTCCAGAACCGGTAAACGTGATAGTTTCAATATTAGTGCACCCTTCAAAGATCGGATATTCGGGAGATACGACGCTATCAAGACTGGCCGGAAGAGTGAGTTCTTTCAGACCGGTACAGTTCTTGAACGCAGAGGTTCCGATAGATGTGACTGAGGTAGTGAGTTCGAGAGATCCAAGAGAGGAACAGCCCATAAATGCTGAATCTGCGATCGAGGAAAGAGAATCAGGTAGTCCGATCGATTTAAGGCTGGAACAGTCTTGTAAAGAGAACTTCCCGATCGTGGTAACTGAATCCCCGATAGAGATAGTTGAAAGATTTGTACAGCCTCTGAACGCACCCTCGCCGATAGATTTCACACCAGGGTTTATTTTGACGGTAGCAAGGTTTGATCTGCTGTACTGCCAGGGGGTTAGATCATACGAAGTACCATAGGAATACCAATCTCCGGTCCCGGCAAATATGATGGTTTTGATGTTGGTACAACCTTCAAAGGCTGGATTTTCGGTGGACCCAACACTGTTAAGACAGGCGGGAAGGGTAAGTTCTTTAAGAGCAGAACAGCCTTTGAATGCAGAAGTTCCGACCGATGAAACCGAGTTACCGATGGTGATCGTTGAAAGATTCACACAACCACTTAACGCATAGTTTCCGACAGATGATAGGTTGTCAGATACTATGACCTCTGCCAGGGTTGATTTACTAAGTTGCCACGGTGTGTATTCATAGTCTGTGGAACCGTAATCATACCAGTTTCCAGATCCAATGAATGTTATCTTTTTGATATTTTCGCATCCGGCAAAAATCGGGCTTTTATCAGACCCCACACAATCTAATGTCGCAGGAACAGAGAGCTGGTTCAGATTGATGCAATTGTTAAAAGCACCAGTTCCAAGGTACTTAACTGATGTAGGAATACTGATCGTGTTGATAGATGAACAACCGTAGAATGCATACTCTTTGATAGTTGAAACACCAGATGGGATCTCGTATGAAGAGTTGGATCTACCAATTGGGTATTGTATCAATGTAGTTTTATTGTAATTGAATAGAACATTGTCAACTGAACGGAATTCTCCGTTATTTCCGTTGACCTCTATAGAAGTGAGAGAGGTACATCCACTAAATGCGGCAGTTCCTATAGTGTTTGTTAAAGTACCTATGTAAACATAAGATAATTTGGTACAACCAGTAAAAGCATAGTCACCGATGGTTCTCACATAATCGGTTATGAATGCTGAGACGAGATTGGACTTACTGAGTTGCCAAGGCGTGTATTCATAAGAAAGATCATAATCATACCATGATCCACCCCCACCCATGGTGATAGATTGAATATTTGTACATCCTTCAAAGATAGGATGTTCATCGGATCCGACACTGTCAATATTAACAGGAAGAGTAAGTTCGGTAAGGCCTGTGCAGCCTTTGAACGCTGAGATCCCGATAGAAATCACTCCATTAGGGACAATGAGAGATCCAATAGAAGAACAGTCCATTAGTGCAGAAGTTTCGATCTTGGAAATAAAATCCCCCATAGTGAATGTTGATATATTCGTACATCCGCTGAATGCGAAGGCTCCGATGGAGGTCACATTATTACCAATGATCACTTCCGTCAGGACAGATCTACTGAGTTGCCAAGGCGTGTATTCATAAGAGTCCCCATATTGACACCAATCCCCATTACCGGTCAAAGTGATCTTTTTGATCTTAGTACACCCTTCGAATGTCGGGTAGTCAGTAGATTTTACACTATCTATGCAGGCAGGTATGGAAAGTTCGATGATATTGCTGCAACCTTTGAACGCAGAATAACCAAGGGACAAAACAGAATCTGGAATGGACACACAAGTTAAATTGATGCAACCTTCGAATGCATAGTCTCCAATAGACTCGGCATTGGATGGGATTTTGTAAGTTAGTTCTTTTTTACCAGCGGGATATTTGATCAACGAAGCATTGTCCAGATCGAAAAGAACACCTTCAAAGGAGCAATATTTAGAGTTACCATTGACCTGGAAGGAGATCAGGGAACTACAACCGGAGAACACTGACGTACCGATGGATACAAGAGATTTACCGATAGTAACGGTCAAAAGATTGGTACAGCCACTGAACGCATAGTCTCCGATAGTGGTGACCCCATCAGAAATCGTTACCGAGGTCAATTCGGATTTACTGAGTTGCCAAGGTGTGTATTCATATAAGTCCCCATATTGATACCAAGAGCCAGACCCTGTGAAGGTAACGCTCGTGATTTGTGTACAGCCTGAAAAAATAGGTAGGTCAGCGGACTTTACACAATCGAGATATGCTGGTATGGAAATCTCTTTCAAACCTACACAATCTTTGAATGAGGCATCGCCAAGTGATATCACGGAAGTGAGCACGATGGATTTAAGATTGGAACACTCGTAGAAAGCATAATTTCCGATAGTAGATGCACCACTACCGAAGTCGACAGAGGAAAGTCTGGTACAGCCACTGAACACATAGTCTCCGACGGAGGTCACGGAACCGAGATCAATGGATCTAAGATTGGTACAATTGTAGAAGCAATAATTTCCGAGCGTAGTAACAGAATCTGGTAAATTCACAGAATTAAGGGAAGTGCATCCATGGAATGCAGAGACCCCGATAGAATCGAGAGAACCAGGGAAATTGAGATCTGAAAGATTCTTACAACCATAGAAGGCAGAAGCCCCTATTGAACTTAGCGTGGTTGAAAAAGTAATGGAAGTGAGGGAACTGCAGTCATAGAAAGTATCCGATTCGATGGATGTGATGGAATTACCAAGGGTGACAGAATTGAGAGATTTGCAACCCTGGAATGCAGAAGATCCGATATTATTGACGGAATCGGGGATCGTAATGTCGAGAATTGATACACAGTTCTGAAATGCAGAAGATCCAATGGAGGTGACGGATCCTGGGAGGGTATCGAAATTAAGAAGATTGCAATTAGCGAATGCACCATTTCCGATTGTTGTGATCGAATGGCCGATATTTGCAGAGACGAGTTCTACACAGCCCTGGAATGCCCGTTCTCCGATAGAGATTACAGAACTGAGATCTGCAGAGGAGAGATTGGAACAATTGCGGAATGCCGACGAACCAAGATTTTTGATGCTGGAAAGGGTTATTGAGGTAAGATTGACACAACCTTCGAATGCACTAACTCCAAGGTTTGAGGCGGATCTTAGATCCATTGTCGTAAGAGATGTGCAATTCCTGAAGGCAGAACTGCCGATCGATGTGACGGAATCGGGAATGGATATCTCAGTTACAGATTTGCAACCCTGAAATGCTGACGATCCGATAGTTCCGACCGAATCTGGAATAGAAATGGATTTGAGGTTCGTACAGGTCATGAACGCAAAATTTCCAATGGACTGAACTCCACTGGATATCGTAACAGAATAGTCTACCTTTGTAAGTTGCCACGGAGTGTAACCATAATATGAAGGTTCAGAAGTGGATGAACTATAGGAATACCAATCACCAGTTCCGGTAAATGTGACCGAAGTGATATATTTACAACCATTAAAAATGGGTTTCTCGTTCGACACTACGCAATCGAGACTGGCAGGTACTGCAAGTTCAGTGAGTCCTATGCAACCGGTAAACGCATATGCTTCGATCGATTCGACCGAATCGGGAATTTTCAAAGTAGAAAGGCTCGTACAATCAGCAAATGCATTGGATTGTATGGCTACAACCGAAGCAGGAATAGATAAGGTAGCTAGTTTAACACAGCCGGAAAAGGCATAACTTCCGATGGATTGAACACCAAATGATATGCTGACAGTTGTCAGAGCAGATTTGCTGAGTTGCCAGGGAGTATTTCCGTAATAAGAGGATGAAGAACTGTCGGTACCATACGAGAACCAAGAACCAGTTCCGGTGAAGGACATTTTTTCAATATTTACGCATCCTTCAAAGAGGGGAATTTCGTTAGTGCTGACACTGTCAAAATCGGCTGGAATGGTCAAATTATGCAAATTCGAACATCCATTAAACACGGCCACCCCGAAAGATGGAACAGTATCTGGGATAATTAGTGTGGTTAGTGTGGAGCAACCTTCGAACGCATAGTCAGATACGGATTTGACCGTATCAGGGATCGTATATGTATCGATCGTATTGCACGCAGGATATTGGATTAGTTTGGTATGGTCTTTATTGAAAAGCACACCGTCGATTGAGCTGTAATTGATATTGTTTGCTCCAACTTCAAATGATTTAAGGGAGGTACATCCACGAAACGCATATTCACCGATGGATTCTACAAAATCAGGAATGTTGACCGTGGTAAGAGATGTACAACCTTCGAACGAACTTTTTTCGACAGTGGAAACAGAATTACCGATGTGCACGGATGTTAGGGAAGAACAATTATAGAATGAATGTTCTTTAATTAAGGTTAAAGAATCTGAAATAGTTATATCAGTAAGTGATGAACAGGTCTGAAAAGCCCATATTCCGATTCTAGTAACGGATTTAAGATCAATGGTTTTAAGAGAAGTACACTTACCAAAAGCGTTTTGTTCAATGGCTTTGACAGAATCGGGCAATGTTACAGAGGTTAGGGACGAACACGCAAAGAAGGTACTGAATGGAATAGTATCTACTGTGTTGGGAATAATAATCGATTGGAGAGATGTACACTCACGAAATGTCGAAGCTCCCAGAGAGGTGATATTCTTACTCAGATTTACAGTAGTGAGTTTGGGGCACTTCCAAAACGCAGCATCATCGAGTTGTACTATCGAATCTGAAAGTTCAACAACCTCAAGCTGAGAACAGCTACCGAAAGCCATAGATCCGATGGTTGTGACAGTACCCTCTACTTTGAGTGTTTTAAAATTAGAAAATGAGGACCAAGGTGAACGATATAGGGTGTAATCCCATATAGCTCCATTTCCAGTAACAGTTAGTACCCCAGTATCTGGGTCAAATTCATAGAAGGCCTCATCACCACATGGACCAGAATAATCTGAGGTATCTGCTTCAGATGATTCTGAATTCGCCAAAACAACGAATGCAAATATACAGACAAAGAGAGATATGAAAAACAGTATGCATTTTTTAATATTCACACCCCCAATTAACAGAATATTGCGTTCATGGACATTTATAAAACGGTGACCAGATGATACATTTTTTGAGATATTGTGAATTAAAAACCTGTAAGGATGATTCAAGTTCGCTAATTTCAGTTCTGGGGTCAAACCCCCCAGAACTGAAATCGAGCTGTTTTTTTCTTCACAAAATCTACGAAAACCAATACGAAGATCACAGCAATGATCGTCATAATAAGGAAGATATCACTGGATGCTTCCTTGATGGCCTCCTGGGGGGTCGAAGGAACCTGTTGGATCCATTTGTCATCGGTTTTTGTAAACGATGACCCTTTCAAGTTTTCAGCTGTCGGTTCAAGTTCGGTTTTACCATCAGAAGCGTAGAATGTGCCGTTGAACGCAGAGGCACCGATGTATGTTATAGATTTAGGGATGCTAATATAAGTGAGATTAGGACAAGATGAGAATGCATTATCGCCGATGGTGGTGACAGAACTTTCGATCACAACTGATTTGACAGAGTCTTTGTTCTCATCCCAGGGCGTCGAACCGCTAGTGAAGTCAGACATCATGGTAACATCTTTAGACCCTTTAATAGTAAGCACTCCAGTAGTGGGTTCGAACTCCCAGGTTACATTAGAACCGCAGTATTGAAGATCTTTGGACGATGCGGCATCTGAAGAATCCACATTCGACAACATGACAAATGCAGATGTACAGACCAAGACAGCTACGATCGATAATACAGTGTATTTCGTAATATTCTCATCCCCTTAGGACAAATCATCATTTTTCTGAGACAATAAATAACCAACGTAGACAGTTGATAGACATCCTGAAATATATAAATGACGAACTAGTACATTATCCAATAACAACCGATTTGTCTGCAAATTGGATAGCTATAGCCACAATCATATGTATATCAACCTTGGAGGGCTCTAATGATTGATTGGGGAAATTCGATCAGAAATACCAAGAACGTCAGGAATCATTAACTTCCTGCATCTTCGGAACTATATTCTTCACACGTACTGCACAGAGGATGGCAATAACTGACAAGAGGCAACCAACGATCATGGTAGCAATGAAACTATTGCCGAGAACGTTCCTGGAGACCTCATCAGCGGTCATCGATCCCATCCCCATTTGGAACACAATAGAGTAAAGAAGAACTCCGATAGAGGCGGCGAGATAATACACTTCTGATTCGAATATCGAAGCATCGGTCTGTTCTTCAGGTCCGGCATGATGCATCATAGCAGTGGGGAGAGCAGTACCTGAGAAGGACATCGAACACCCCATGACGATTAGCCCTAACAACAGTAGGGGCAAATTATCAGGAATGGCCACGAAAATGAATGTCAAAGAAAATGTAAAACGTCCGACACCGGCCAAAATCGAAGGGATCCTACACCCACGGGAATCACACCATTTGCCGACAGGTATCGATATAAGGATAGTTACGACAGATGCCAAAGACAACAGAAGTCCGGAATCGGATACGCTGTATCTGCCATAAACCTGGAAGAAGTAAGGCAGGACATACAGACTTCCCATGATCACCATGCTTGACATCGTAAAAGCAATGGTGATCAGTTGAAAATCACGACGTTTCAGTAAATTCACCGATACGAGAGATAATTCGGGATGTTTTGATGTTCTAATGTATAATATAGAGAAGAATGCCAATGCAAAAATACCGCAAGCGACCATCGCAATATCTGACATTTCTGTATCTAAGAGATTCTGTAGACATACTATTCCCGCACCGATACAAAGGACCGTCATAATGCTGTTAATAAGGTCAGGATTCTTCGATCTATCACCACCTTCGTCCTTGGGAAGAATCCAGATGGACATAATAATCGCAAGTATACCGAACGGAATGTTGATTAGGAAGATCCAATGCCATCCGAAAGCATCGGTAACGAATCCTCCGATAGTAGGTCCGAGAACCACCGCCAAACCAGAGGCGACACCGAGAACGCCCATCCCTAGACCTTTTTTATCGACAGGGAGGAAATCGGTTATGAAAACAGGAACGGCAGCACTCATGAGTGCCGCACCGACCCCTTGAATGAGTCTGAATACTGTGAGTTCGATAAAATTATTCGAGATTCCGCAGGCAACCGAAGAAGCGGTGAAAATCACGATCCCGATAACGAAGACCCTTTTCACAGCACCGTTCTTTGCTATTTTGGCCATTGGAAGGAGAAGAGCGGCGAGTGCCACAACATATGTCAAGGTGACCCAGGACGTATCCCCGATCGAAACGTCGAGTTCTTCCGAAATCGTAGGTAGGACGATCGTGACAATTGACGAATCTAAACCGTCAAGGATAGTAGATAACGCTAACAATATCAACAGAAAAGTAAGAGCATGCCCGTTTTCGAATCTCTTTGCCATTTTATACCCTGATTGCAAAGAGGACTCCATTACTGTTCGAGGGCGGGATCTCAACATTGAATCCCATAATAGACAGAACCACCTCGGCACTGACAACACCGTAGGGAAGATTTTGGTAAGCTTCGGGAATTATGAAGACAAGCCCACCTTTCCGTATGTGATTCAAGCACCTCATCATCTGACGGAAACGTTCGGTTAGTGTGGTTGTACCACAAATGGCGAAGATTGCCCCATCATAGATCTCCCATTTGTCGGATACAGTTTGCATACCATACTGTATCACAGAGACCTTGCCACCAGTAATCAATGCGAATTTGCGTGAAAGGGGAAGATGTTTGATGATATCATCAATATCGGTCATCAAAGTGCATGCATCCACATGATCATTCACCACATAAAGCATCTTGAAATAACGTTCTTCCAATAATCTGATAAGATCGCAATCTTTCTTCAATTTGCCATAATCTGAGTTGACCAGATAAATAAAAAAAGGAGAGGTCTCCATATCGACCGTACGTGGATATTCGCAAATTCCTTGAGGTCCGAAATACACAATCTCCCTGAAAGAATCTAAATGCCTGGCCAGTTCGAAGAACGGCCCTAGATCGGCCTTCAACTCCCGCGGCACAATTGCGTCTTTAACCATAACATATTTGCGGGGGGAATACGGGGAACGAAGGAAATTATCGAAAAATGTAGGCTCCAAGATAGATTTCAACACAATACCAGAGAGACTGTATCCGAAGACCTCGAGGAAGAATTCGCGAGTTAAATTACCACCCATGATCCTTGCATTTGTCTCGATAAGGACCGGACCTTTCTCATCGATCTTGATCTCGGTATGACAGGCACCATTTTTCATACCTACAGCATCGAGTACTTTGTAATCGTATTCAATGAGTGCCTGCATTCCGGGAGTGAGTTCTTTTATGAGAACATCAACATCATAGATCACTGAACTGTCATCTTGTATAACTTTATCATATCTCCAAAGGTCTGTGATCTTGTGTTTTCCGTCGATACTCAGACTATTAACGACATACTCAGTGCCGCCGATATACTCTTGTATTATGATTTCAGATACAAAACCGGTCAAGGTATACATCGACTGCATCTCTTCAAAATAAACGATGCAGTCTTCAACGGAATTACAAATCTTAAAACCGACTGTACCAGCACTCTCTGAGAATTTCAGTACTGCTTTAGACAATTTGTTGTTGTACCAGAATCTAATTATCTGATCCTGGGTGGTGACGACGCACGATTCAATGCGTCTGATACCTGCTTTTCCCAAAGCCTCAAACATACCAACCTTAGTATTACGTAAATGTGTGGTGTCGGGGTCATTTCCTGCTAGATTCAAAGCTTTGTTAAGTTTATCGGCCAATTGAACACCAGGCTCCGAACCTGGAACGACAGCAATTATCTCGTAAGCCTTCAATTTATTGATAAGATCGTCAAAAGACATATCTCTTGTGAGTTGAATTATATCGGCTTTATCTCCGATCCCTTTCTTCACATGTTCAACATTTGAAAACCAACTGGACGCATGTTCGATATCGAAGGCAGTATAGATGGCTAAAGGATGAAAACCCATTTCGAGAATATCGTCGATATACATCTGTCCAGAAGATGCGCAGTCAACAACTGCGATATATTTCATGAGTATGGCCATATGTTGATATAATTATACTTTGTGGGCTTGTTATTCACAATAGAATTCATTGTCTATGCAGATTGCATTGGAAATATCTGAATCGCAATTACCAATTCAACCTATGAAATTTCATTAAGACAACCAGTAGACAATATAACAATACATAGCACTTGTTATCCGATTCTATCAAAATAATCATCAAAGATGAAAGTCTGGCTATGCAAAATATTTATGTCCATTTGCGAATGAAAGATTATAGACCGAAACCGTCTGAAAGGTTATCGGGGGAATGGTAACATAAACACAAAAACTAGATCAAAGGATTTACTGAAATACGGAACCGTACTGACGATAATTGCAGTTATAGCTTCCGCGATGGCCGTACTGTTCGTCCTCGATGCTGAAGCTGACAATTCCTCTGCTCAAATAGCCGAAACCGGCCGTTGCGGGCAAGATGCATATTATATGTATTTTACAGACGGTTCGTTAGAACTGTTCGGAACCGGTTCTACATATGACTATAGCTATTACCTCCCACCTTGGTACGATTATCGTAAAGATATTACCAAGATCGTCGTCGGAGAGGATATCACCGGCCTCGGAGCATGGACATTTGTGAAATGTAAGAATGTCAAAGAACTTACCATACCGATCACCCTTAACAGTGTTGGATCCGATTTGTCCAGCGCCTTTGCAGGCTGCATCAATATCGAAAAGATCAATTTCACCTACGGAACGAACGGTTGCGGATACAATTATTCTGCCAACAGAGGCTCCGATTCATGGTATCAGAACACACCCTGGTATCAAAGCAGGGAGGCTCTCAAGGAGATAAACTTCTCAGAACGCATCCAAACCATAGGATCTGATGCGTTCCGCGAACTGAATATAACTGCCCTCACCATCCCAGATAACATCACAGCTCTGGGAAACCACTGTTTCATGAATTGCGAAAAATTGACCGACCTGACCATCCCGGTAAGTCTCAATTCCTACGGCAACGAGAATTATCCTGCTTTCGAGGGTTGCATGGCAGTTGAATATGTCAAAATCACCTATGGAAACGGGGTTCCGTTCGATTACATGAATTGGAGCGGGATATACAAATCAAAATTGGCTCCGTGGAATCTCAATGAAAACATTGCAAAGACGATCGTCATCTCCGAAGACCTCGAAAAATTGGGGAGGTATATGTTCTGGTACACTAACATCAAAGATCTAACTATTCCCCTTAGTACCACTCCTTACAGTGCCATTTATACAAACGTGTTCTACTTTTATGGACCATATGAATCACTCGAAAAGGTTACTATAACCAAAGGTACTGGATTTGTTTATGACTATAATAAGCAAGGATCTTCCTTGTACCTGCCTTGGAATAAAGCTCCGAATCTTAAAACATTAAAAATAGAAGAAGGCGTGACCGATCTCGGTGACTATACCTTCAATGCCTGCCAAGCAGAAACCGTCATCCTCCCGAATTCGCTTGAATCCCTCGGAGAATTGACTTTCATCAATTGCAGTATGAAATACCTGACTCTCCCGATCAGTCTCAATGCCGCCTGGCTTGATAAGGATTCTCCCTTCCAGGGCGTTACGGGAGTGGAAAAAATAACATTCACCCCAGGTTCTGGATATGGGTTCAATTACGTCGCGTACAAGGGAAGTAATTGCTGGTATCAGCTCACCCCCTGGTATCAAAGCAGAAATGTTTTGCAAGATATAACATTCGAAGACGGCATCAAAAGAATCGGTTCAGATGCATTCCGTGAACTTAACATTAGAACTATCGAGATCCCCGATAGTGTCGAAACATTAGGAAATCATTCGTTCTACAACTGCAACCAAATATACAGTCTTACGCTTCCGATCTCCCTTGACTGTATATACTCCGCCGCATACCCTGCATTCGATAAATGTGATAATATCATTAACCTGAGACTAACCGTCGGATTGAATGGCGCCGGATATGACTATACGGATTATACTCCATTCTGGTGTTACTACAACCACTTTATAGATAAACTGACCGTCGATAAGGGGATCAATTATATCGGCACTAATACTTTTGTGGGATACACATTTTTCACATCCGATGATAAAAGAATGTCATTCACGGCCGAAGATCTTAGTGGTCATTTGTTTACAGGATCGAGTGGTATATTAAGGGTTTCCGACCGTGCTTTGGACGGACCAGATTATCCCACGAACTCAAACTCAGACACAGGTGTTTGTGGTCCCAATGCAACATATGCCTATTCTGACGGCACACTCACCATCTCTGGGTATGGGGACATGTACAACTATTCTTTTGCAGGCACCCCTTGGTTCAGTCACACCGACGAGATACAGAAGATAATCATCGGAGATGGTATCACCTCCCTTAGCAAATGGGCATTCATCAAATGCACTTCCCTCAAGGAACTGACGATGCCGATCACTCTCAACAGTGTCGTATTTGATACGTATCCCGCATTCCAAGGATGTTGCAACATAGAGAAGGTCACATTTACTTGTGGTGATGGTGGGTATGGAAAGGATTATGCCGCTTACAAAGGAAGTAATTGCTGGTATCAACTCACCCCTTGGTATCAGAGCAGAGATACATTGACCGAGATCACTTTCGCAAACGGAACAACACACATTGGGTCGGATGCTTTCCGTGAATTGAACATCACATCTATTGTGATCCCCGATAGTGTGACCTCTTTAGGGAGTCACTGTTTCTACAACTGTGGGGCGATGACAGATCTGAAAATTTCAATGAGTGTCAACCCATATGGTAATGAAAATTATCCTGCATTCCAGGGTTGCACTGCTCTCGAAACTTTCACTTTCAGCCGCGGCACTGGAAGTCCCTATAGTTATGATGATTGGACAGGGGGTGCACCAAATGCCAAAAAAACCCCCTGGAATATGTACCCCGCAGTTCCGAAGAAGGTAATCATACTCGAGGACGTAGCATCTTTTGGAAAATGTATATTCCAAGGATGTAATATAAAAGAACTTACCATCCCAATTAGTCTCAATGCTGTATGGTTAGATTACTATGAAGTTTTCAAAGATATTACTGGAATAGAGAAAATCACTTTAACTCCAGGTTCTGGGTATGGATTCAATTATGCCGTAAACACAGGAACCAATTGTTCATTTAAACACACCCCCTGGTACATAAGCAGGGATTCCCTTAAAGAGATCATATTCGAGGACGGTATCAAAAGCATCGGGGCCAATGCTTTCCGTGAACTAAACCTCACATCTATTGTGATCCCTGACAGTGTTGTATCATTAGGAGACAATTCGTTCTATCAATGTAATAAGTTGACAGACATTACGATCCCCATCACACTCGACAGTATTTCCTCCACCAATAATCCGGCATTCGATCAATGTAACAATATTTCCAGCTTAAGATTGACTGCTGGTTCGAACGGAGTAGGGTTCGATTACACAGACCACCTACCGATCTGGTGCACCTCCGGTTGCTTCCTAAGCAAAATCACTGTTGACAGAGGAATCACATACATTGGAACCAATACCTTTGCGGGTTACACGTTCTACACATCAGAGTCGGAAACCATTTCGCCCATAGCCGAAAACCTCAGTGGACACAACTTTACTGGATCTTCAGGTGTAATGATAATATCCGACCGTGGTTTCGACAGTACAGACCCATCTGGGGAACTGAACAAGCATACTGCTACTGGTGCTGTCACAATCGGAACTGCAGTGGTCGCAGCTATAATTGTGACCTTTGCATATATGTGGGTCAGAAATAAACCATAATGCGGCATCGCCAGAAAAACAATTCCCTTGCTTTTCGTGGGAAAATCGAAAGGCAAGTAGCACAAAAAGCAAGGGAATACCACTCAACAGTGAAGTTTTTTGATGAAGCCGACCAGCACATCCAACCCCTTCCTCGACATATATGTTAGAATGCTAGAGGTGGAATATTCGTATAAACGGTTCCCAAAGAACTATATTAGGAAATATCAAGTATCGAACGAACTACTGATAGATCAGATGTAATATTCATCGCTTCTAGGCACAACAACTTCAGTAGTAACATTTCTTGAAAGATCCGCAATAGAAACGTTGGCCGTGATATCTTTTAATTTGGATTCGGTATCTTTCCAGAAAGAATAAACAGCAAATTGAGCACTGCTTACGATCTCCAACGCTTGAGGATCAAAAGAAGATATTAGACTATGAGATCCTTCAAGAGCCAGGAGAACATCATCTACAGAAATTGTATTGGCAGAACGGGAGAGAATATATCCTCCATTCGGCCCACGTTCCCCTTTGACAAATCCGGCTTTGCTAAGAGCTTGGATGATCTGCTCAAGATATTTCAAAGGGATATTCTGCCGTTCAGACACATCTTTCAATTTAACGTTGCCAGTGGTTTGATTGATATTCAGATCGATCAATGCACACAAGGCATAACGGGTCCTAACGCTAATCTGCACAGTCATCAGATGCCACATCTCAATAAATAATTTCTCTTAAATTAACGGGGGAAAAGTAGAAAATGTCCCACACCAATTGGAATCACAGTATCTCACCATATTTACCTTAAAATGGTAGGGATTCGCTATTCAAACATACTGAAAGGTATTTATTTACAGATGGAGCTATCATCCTATGGTCCAGTTCCAATATTGGTTCCGTGACGGAAGGACGGGAGTGGTCGATGCCGACAATCCCCAACAGGTTCTTGATTATGTTTTCAAAGATTTCAATGCTCGCCTCAGGAACGATAGTCACGTTGACTTCTCGACCTATAGAAAACACTTTCATTATTATGTCGAAGAATGGGGATCTGGCAAGGTCGTCGGAGAATTCCGCGGTAGCAGAGACCTGAACCACCGCGGACGTTGATATTGGGGGAGATCGATCTTTTCCTGCGTTGCCAGTTTCGTTGGTCACCATAAGATAGATTTTTAATATGGAAGGTATTCGCGCAGACATTACATTCCAAATAAGGTGACCAATATGGCAGACCAGAAGAAAGTAATCAGACTTAAATACAAAGCATATCTCGCAGACGCTGACAAGTTGTTTGACACCACCGAAGAGCAGGCCGCAAAAGATGCTGGAATCTACAACGAGCGTACCAGCTACACCCCCTTGGCATATATTGCTGGATCCAAAAAATTCTTCAATACCCTCGACGAAGCCCTTCTCAATGCTGAAGTCGGAAAAGAATTCACGGTCGAGATTCCCTGCGAAGAAGCTGACGGTCCCAAAAACCCTAAACTTCTCGAGACCCACGCCATCAAAGAGTTCTATAAACAGGAGATCAACCCCTACCCCGGACTTACAGTTTCCCTTGGAAACAGGGTCGGTACCGTTCTCTCTGTCGGAGCCGGTCGTGTTAAGGTCGACTTCAACAGCCCCCTTGCCGGTCACGATCTGAAATACGTCGTCACCGTAACCGAAGAGATCACCGACAACGCCGAGAAGGCGAAAGCCATCGTTGAAGCTGATTTCGCTAAAGCAGATGATTTTAAATTCGACTTCCCCGGAGACAAAGTTGTCGTTACTCTCCCCGACGTTGTCAAATTCAACCAGGAATGGCCTGTAGCAAGATTCAGGATTGTCACCGATCTCCGTGAAGCATTCGGTGTCGACACCGTCGAATTCGTCGAAGTTTGGTCTGTCGCTAAGACAGAAGAGCCTAAATCCGAGTAAGCAAAGGATATATAGCAGGAGCCAAATCTCCTGCTGTCCAGCTCGGACAAACATTTTATTACCCATTGGGCGGGTATTCTAGCACGGATAAGGAGACAGCCTCCTAAGCTGTATGTCTGGGGTTCGAATCCCCACCCGCCCGCTTTGTTTTTTTTAAAAGAATACTTTATGATCAGTTATTCTACCATGTTGAATTTGACATTACATCAACACCGTTTAAACAAGTACGTGAAATATTTTATATTACATCCAACTGATTATTCTTTATGCATACTACCACCCTTGTCCCAGATGAGGTACCTCCAGGAACAATTCTTGTTTGTTCTCGTTGCGATCATAAATGGGCCATCCGCAAGAGGGGTGCCCTACCTAGGAATTGTCCAAAATGCCGTTCCACCCTCTGGCTTAAAAAATATTACACTTACACGTGTCTCAAGTGCAATCATGAATGGGGCACTGCCAATGATTCACCAGAAAGGTGCCCTAAATGCCATACGAGCAAATGGAATTCTCCCCCTACCCCAGAAGTAGTCAAATCGCATCCCGTCAAATGTAAACTCCAATATGCAACTAAACAGGAAATACTCAAAGCATATTCTCAAAACAAAGGTTGCTTCAAAATCTCCAACGAATTCAACCTCGCATTTTCTGATGTGATCGATGCGATTCTCGAGTCTAATCCTGACGAAAAGGTTCGTTTCTGAGGCTACAATGAAAAAGGCTTTGGTGGTAGTGGATTATCAAAAAGACTTCGTGGACGGTACGTTAGGTAGCGAGGATGCAAGGTCTCTTGAACATCCACTATATGAACGGATATTGAAGGCATTCGCAGATAATGAGTAGGTATTTTTCACCATGGATTCTCATGGGCCTGATTATACCGACACAAATGAAGGTCACCACATACCTGTTCCCCACTGTATTCGGGATACTGACGGGTGGCAGATCTTCGATAAACTTGAACCGTTCACCAAGAATGCGAGGATCATTCAAAAGAATACGTTTGGGAGTGTCGAACTGGCCGAAACACTTTCTAAGGAAGGGTTTGATCGTATAGAACTGTGCGGTGTGGCCACCAACATATGTGTTATCGTAAATGCGGCCCTGATAAGGTCCTTCCTGCCAGAAGCAGACATTGTGGTCGATCCGAAACTCGTCGCTTCATATGATAGAACTCTCGGTGAAGCCGCGATCGCTGTGATGAGATCATTCTGCATAGACATACAAAGCGAATGAAACTTACTTATACTGTAGAGATCCGGTCTTTGCGACGGTCCAAAGCATTTTTGACACTGAGTTTTGCCATGCCGCGCCCTGCAATTGCATTCTTTGCGGACTCGGGAATTCCAAGAAAAATAATGTTGTCAGTCACTTCTTTCATGAAATTCATATTTTTTCTAACCTCAGAATATGCGTCCTGAAGATCTTTCAAAACAGAATTGGTGGTCTAAGCGATATCGTACAGATTGTGAGACATATAGTCTTCCCTGTTGATAAAACGAGGGCAGGCACGGACAAAAGGGTTGTAGGTCCCATCACGATAATCATCTTCCAGATCGTCGACTGCATCCATGACATAAACGGCAGTGGTCAAATTGGTGTACATCCTACGCAACGGTTCGGAATCTGATTTCCCAGCAATATCAGACAGTGGTTGGGTCAAAGCCTTACCGAATACCTGTCCCATATGAACCGCGTCAGTACACATGTCAGCTTCGAGTTTCCTAAGTTCTTCAAAACCATTACCGACGATACGATCGTATTCAGGATATTCGTTTTCAGCTTTAGAGATAGCTCTGCTAAGAACAAGATCAATGAATTGGGTCTTAAAGGAAGGTTTGTCGACCCTGTCATCATAAAGTTCCCATTTGGTAAGGAGTATCGTATATGCGGCCATCCGTCTGAACAGTTCCTGATTTGTGAAAGGTTTCTGAAAAACACACTTCCAGGACTTCGGAGTATGACTGAAGGAATCATCACCACTCATGACCGAATTGAGTATGATCGTATTGAAACACATATCATAATTCACGGCAGCAGTAGAAACAAGTCCGAACTGTGACTTCAATTGATGGCAGGTCTCACAATAGTATCTCTGATAAGAATCGAGTTCTTTTGCGGTAAGACGACCATACAACGGAAGTGTGTAACCGAACATCGAACCTAGTAGTCAAATACACTAAAAAACAGTTTTGTCAACAACAAGGTTGGGGAGAGAATTCTTCTGTAAGCTAAAATAAAGCCACTGACTCAGATTATAAAAATTCGATAAAATCAAATCATATCCAATTGTATTAATTAGAAATTAAAATTGTTTATATATAAATTAAGGTCTGATGCTTGGTTCAACGGTGTCAATAAATGACAGAAGTAGCTAAACAAAATCGTCTGAGCCCAGGAGTGTTCCTTCTCCTGATCATCATGCTAAGTTGTTTTGCACCCATCTCGACGGATATGTATCTGCCCGCCCTGAGCACAATGGTTGCAGATCTGAACACCAATGAATCGGTCCTGAATATCACATTGTACGGATTCATGCTTGTACTAGCGATTTCAATGCTAGTGACCGGCCCACTAACAGACAAATATGGAAGAAAGAAATTCCTTATCGGATGTCTCGTCATTTACATCGTCTCATCCTTTGCCTGTGCATATTCCCAGGATATCCACACCCTGATCGTTTTCAGAATCCTTCAGGCCTTCGGATCCGGTGGTGTGATGACCATTTCAACTGCATTTGTCAAGGATTCGTATTACGGTTCGGCTATGAGCAGAGCTTTGAACATCGTCGCAATGATCGGTGTTCTGGGCCCGGTTATCGCACCCATAGCCGGTGCCGCCATCATCAGCACCATGGGATGGAGAGAAACTTTGGTCGCTCCGGCCCTGTTTGCGGTCATCTGCCTTATAATCTCGCTCTTCGTGACCGAAACCTTACCCCAAGAACAGAGAGTTACTGGTGGCATGTCAGCCATGCTCAGCGGAATGAATGGACTCTTTCATGATCGTGCATTCATGGTGTTCCTTATCCTCATCTGTCTGTACAACCTGCCCTTGATGGCCTACCTTGCCGTTTCCTCCTATATATATGAGGGTTCGTTCGGGTTCTCCGAAACTGAATATTCACTTGTCTTGGCCACCGCCTTGATAGCCAGTATATTCATGATGATGGTCATAAACAAATTCACAGCCCATATGATAAACAAAAAACTCATCCCGTTCTTCTTTGTCATCGGGTTCATCGGATCTATCCTGATGTATGTGATCGGTCATAATTCATGGACCACGTTCTTACTTGCATATCTGTTCCTGATCACTGCAGGAGCAACCATCCGCCCATGGGGAATGGGAGTATTGATGAGAAGCCATCCCGGAAACAGCGGAACGGTATCCTCACTGATCAACTTCATGTTTTTCATCGTGGGAACAATAGGGATGATCTTGGCGACCTTGGATCCTGATTATATTATGGTCATCGGAGTGCTTTCAATAGCTGTCTCTGTGATCTATGTATTGATGTATCTGGTACTTGCGAAGATTGGATTCTCGAAGATCCGTGAATTAGAAGGTACCGCTGCAGGAGACGATCTACAGTAAAATCAGCTAATGGGGCATAAGAGATCGTCCCTTATGCCCTACCCCCAGATTAAAAACATAGAGCATTCAATACTGAGTGCAGGTTCTATGAAGTCTAGTTCGATCTAATATTATCGCTTCGTAAATAGATGCAAAAATTGAAAAAAACAAAAAAAACGTAGATTTTTCTACGCTTAAGTCCCGTGCATTAGCCATAACATTCTTATTACATACGCATGATTGAAAGTCATGAACACTAAACTAGTGGCTCTATTAGCGGTCATTGTTGTTGTGGCTGCCGGCGTAGGTGTCGCGTATTGCGTACTTAACAACAATGACAACAACAAAGACTCTGAACCTACTCCTGATTACAAACTTCTTGATAACAATAACAATATCAAAAAAGGTCTCACTTTTAAAATTGTCAACAAAACCGGAGAGAAAACAGAAGTTACGAAGACGATCGTGACTGCTGTGAAGGACGGTTATGCATATTATACTGAAGTGAAATCATTCGATAAGATTACTGATGATTCAATGAAACTTGCTATGTTCCTGCCAGATAGTAGCGCGTTTTTCGACTATACTAAAGGGTCGAAAGAAGGTGTCACAGTAGTTCAAAATGGCAATGAATATACGATCAACGGGACTATTAGTGATGATGAATCAGGCATTAAATCCACTATGAAAGATCTCAAGATTACTTACGATGGAACTGATGTAACCCAGGTTTCTGGTGGCTTTAAGTCAACAATAAATGCGAGTGAGGTTGGTTTCTATATAGAATATGATGTTACACTCGAGACCAAAGATAATGCTCTGCTTTTGACAGGTACAATGACCACAAAAGATTCCTGTGAAGTGTCATCATTCTTTGAAGATGTAATCCTTTCGTGGAGTGATTCCAATGTTAAGGATATCACTACTCCTGAGGGTACCGTAAAGTATGGAAACGTTGAGGCTAACGCATATAAGATCAATGGATCTGGTGACGATGGAGTCAAATATGAGAATGTTAAGGTATATGTTTATAAGGGATTCATTCTCTTCAGCGAAGGGAAAATCGACGGAGTATACAACTCCATAAACATATCTGTCTACCTCGCCTAAACTTTTTAAGGGGGCAATTTCCCCCAATTTTACATTTATCTTACAGTAATTCAACAGATTAGCTCTTGTCTAAAGAGGATGTTTGTTTATCCTGATTGTTATCCAGCACGGTCAGGTCCGACAAAAGTAATAAGCCATTATATATGGGAAAAACTTACCGACTTTATTAAGAAGCCAGCAATGGCTAGGTGAGTCAATGTCACAGTCTGTAGAAGATTTAATCGCATCCTACATGAATCAGTCCCCCCTTGCGTTCACAACGATGGCGATCGTTACTGGTGAAGAAGAGCATGAGGACACAAACGCACCGAAAAATGCAGAAAACGTGAACATTCACGGTGCTGTAAGCGGTGATCCCACCTGTGAGTACAGCTGTTGCAGCGACAATGGATATTGTAAGACCCCCGCGCAACACGCTGCCGTTATTGGATGTGTCGTCGTCTGTTGTATATGTTGTTGCTACTGCACTAACGGATTCGGCGGTTATTACACATATTGGCCTTTCTGATCAGGAATTGGACCTGAATGAGCCGCCTCATTTCGGTTATTATCAAACCCACACTTGCATGCGGAATGGCGTGCAAGCATTGTTACCATTCTTCTGAGGAACTCTCCTCAACTGAATATATTTCCCTAGAAAGACTTGAACATCTGTTCCGGATTTTGTCACGCGAATATGATTCCGTATGGTTTGTATGGCATGGTGGCGAACCACTTTCCCTCCCATTCAGTTTTTACAAAAATGTTATCGAGCTGGAAAAGAAAATCTTCGGGCATCACAGATATGGAAACACCATTCAAACGAATGGTCTCGGACTCAATCGCAGATTGATCAAATTCTGCAAAGACAATGAGATCAATCTTGGGATTTCACATGAAGGGCCATTTGATGATGTCCTCCGTCATGATGGTAACAAGATCGAATCCTTGATCATCGATATGTCTGAAGGAGAACGTGTGTTTTCCGTAAACTCAACCATCTCCAAAGATACACAAAATAAACAACCCGAGATATTTCGGCACTTCCGCGATATCGGTGCAGCTGTCAGCCTAAGTCCTGTATTACCAATTGGATGCACCGCATGCCACAAGGAACTCGTTCCAGATCCCGATCCCTATATCCGTTCAAGTATTCAGGCATTTGATGAATGGTTCAATGACCCGGACTGCAAAACTCCATTGGTACCTCATTTGCTTTATGTACTTTCAGCACTTGGAAACCCCCAATTCAGCGATTGTGCACACAATTCCTGTTTGACCAAATGGCTTTGTGTCTATCCCAACGGGGATCTATATCCTTGTGCCAAACCTTGCCCCGGATCTATGAAATTGGGCAACATAGACACCATCGAGTCTATATCTGAAGCCTTCCATAGTGACACATTCGGCGAATTACTTAAGGGAACGATCATCCGCAGACAAAAGTGCCAATCATGCGAATTGTTCGAGTACTGTCAGGGAGGGTGCACCCTCGATGCGTATTATGAATCTGGTATCGAGAATAATGGTGGTGATTCCTGCAGGATCTATCGCGAGATCTTTACTCATGTGAAGAAAAGCGTGGATGAAATCATCGATGAAAAGAAGGATCTCTCCAAATACAATCCCTTTGTCAGGGATGCTGTACTCGGAAAGATCGTCAATCCTGCACTTGGCAGGTTCTGATCATTGGGTTTTTGCTGCAATGGCACTAACTTCTATCTTCACACCTTTCGGCAGAGAAGAAACAGCAACACAGGTTCTTGCAGGATAGGGCTGAACAAAGAATTTTTCGTAAATGGAATTAACCTTGGCAAAATCGCTCATATCCGAAAGATACAGATTTACTGAAACAATAGAGTTTCTCTGGGCACCGGCCGCTTCGATCACCGCGAGGAGATTTTTCAGAGCAAGATCGGCCTGTTCTTCGATAGTATCGGGTATGGTCCCGGTCCTGGGATCTAATGGGATCTCCCCTGCTGTAAATACAAATCCACCTGAAACTATCCCCTGTGAATACGGGCCGACAGCGGGCGGAGCATTATCAGTTTTTACTTGTTTGATATCCATGATCATTCTCCTAAACTGTTGATGTCATAAGGTGTGTTCTGATACACATAGTAATTGAGCCAATTGCTGAAGATCAGATTTGCTGTACTTCTCCAGGTCATTATCGGGTCCTGGGTCGGATCGTCATTGGGGAAGTAATGATCTGGTACATGTGGATTCATACCTTTCTCGAGATCACGATAATACTCATAGGATAAGGTATTGGGATCATATTCCATGTGACCTAAAATGAATATCTGACCGAATTGCTCACTGACAACGATCCCGACACCTGCTTCTTCGGAATCCACGATCACATGCAAATGTGGGTTCTGGGTGATATCCTCGGCCCTGACCTCAGTATGTCTGGAATGGGGGAACCTAAATAAATCATCGAGTCCCCTGAGGAGCGGATCGTCTTTGGATAGAGCGCGATGGGTGAAAACTCCTGATTTCTTAGATTTTAGAGGATATTTTGGCACGTTATAATGATAATATAAAGCAGCCTGAGATCCCCAGCAGATATGTAGGGAAGAAGTAACGTGGGTTTTGCTCCACTCCATTATCTCACACAGTTCTCCCCAATAATCGACCTGTTCGAAAGGAAGGTCCTCGACGGGAGCCCCGGTGATGATCATTCCGTCCCATTTCCTCTTTTTCACGTTATCGAAAACATCGTAAAATTTGTCGAGGTAAAGTTGAGAAGTTGATTTGGAACTGTGGGTCTTCATCTGAATGAATTTAATATTGACCTGCAGAGGGGTGTTACTGAGAACCCTCAGCAACTGAATCTCGGTCTCAACCTTGGTCGGCATTAAATTGATTATAAGAATATCGAGGGGACGGATGTCCTGATGCGAGGAACGTTCTTCTCTCATCACGAAGATGTTCTCGTCTTCAAGCACGCCTGCTGCAGGCAAATCGTTCGGTACATTGATAGGCACCCTATCCCCCCTGTAAAATGGAATCAGTCGAAGATTCCCATGCTGACGTACTTGTCTCCACCATCAGGTACGATGGCAACTACCTTGGATCCTGGGTTGGCCTTGGCGATCTCGATAGCCTTGACAATGTTGGCACCAGCAGATATTCCGATGAAGATACCTTCTTCACGGGCAACGGTCTTCGCCATAGCCATTGCATCGGCAGATTTGACGGTCTCGACACGGGTGATCACACTGCGGTCGAGGTTTTTGGGAACAAAGTTGGCTCCGATACCTTGGATCTTATGTCCACCAGCGTGGCCTTCGGTGATAAGTGCAGACTCGGCAGGCTCAACGGCGATGGTCTGGGCGTTGCATCCAGCATCCTTAAATGCCCAAGCAATACCGGAGATGGTACCACCCGTACCGAAACCGGCAACAACGAAATCGACGTCAGGAAGATCGGCGAGGATCTCTTTACCTGTTCCTCCCCTGTGCGCTAGAATGTTGGCCGGATTGTCGAACTGACCGGTCATAATAGAATTTGGAGTGGTCTCCAAAAGTTCATTGGCCTTTACAAGGGTTCCTTTCATACCTTCGGAACCAGGAGTGAGGACGATCTTGGCACCAAATGCCTTCATGTAGGCCTGCCTCTCCTTGGACATTGTCTCTGGCATGACGAGGATGCAATTGTATCCGCGGGCTGCTGCAATCATGGCAATGGCAATGCCAGTGTTACCAGAGGTCGGTTCGATGATGGTTCCGCCCTGTTTGAGCAGACCTTTGGCTTCGGCATCATTGATCATAGCGAGAACGGCACGGTCTTTGACAGATCCTCCAGGGTTCTTGCTTTCAAGTTTCACGTAGATCTCGGAACCTTTAGGAGACAGTTTGTTGAGTCTCACGAGTGGGGTGTTACCAATAGCTTCGGTGATACTGTTGAATTTCGCCATAGACGAAAGTATACTGTTGAGTATAAAAGTTTAGTCAGTTCTAAACTATCATTTTTATTCAAAAAAGAATATTTACGCGTTAAAGTAATCATATTGTATAGTTTTCATTGATTACTAATATGGAAATAAGAGAATTTATCTGGCTCATTTAAACTTACTTAAATTGCTGAACTTAGTTTAAATCACACTAATCACATTAAACCCTATATAAAATAAAGATATCATCTCGAATATGAGTGAAAAAGGGATGGAAGCACACCAACGTAATTACGAATTCCAAAAAGTGATTACTGTTGTGGGTGCACTGCTGATGATTGCAAAATTCATCGCATATTTCCTGACAAATTCAGTTTCTATTCTCACTGATGCCCTTGAAAGTATCGTCAATGTCACTGCGGGCGTGATCGGTCTTTATGCATTATACCTTTCAATGAAACCACCGGACCGCGAACACCCCTACGGACACGGAAAAGCTGAACTCATCTCATCCTCAGCAGAAGGAACATTGATTTGCATTGCAGGTTTGGCCATCATCTTCGAAACAGCTGAAAAGATAATCGATCACAATCTTGCTGTCCGTTCTCTCGATCTCGGTCTACTCATTGTTGCCTTGGCCGCGGCTGTGAACTATGCCATGGGAGTCACAGCGATCAGAATGGGTAAGAAAAGCCATTCTCTTGCCCTTGAAGCTAGCGGAAAGCACCTTTGTAGTGATACTTATTCCTCAGTGGGGATCCTCTTGGGACTTTCATTGATGTTCCTCTGCGATTGTTTCGGATACGATGCTTATTGGATAGACCCCGCCATGGCCATCCTTTTCGGTGTTATCATCTTCCGTACAGGAATAAAGGTCGTCATCAAATCTTTCCGTGGAATCATGGATTCCTCCGACAAAGAACTCATTGTGACGGTCACGCGCTGTCTCAATCAGGTTCGTACCCAGGATGTGTTAGATATCCACAGACTCCGTATCACCACCCATGGGGCATCATTCCACATTGATGGTCATATGGTGGTTCGTCAGACCGTTACGGTCGGCGAGGTTGAAAAGATCATCAGCGAATTCCGTAAGCGTGTGCAAGCTCAACTCGGAGAAGACGTTGATATCACATTCATGGCAGAACCATGCAACAGACAATTCTGCAGATATTGCTTAAATGGATGCGAAAATAGACGTTTCGAATTCGTAGAACCTAATATCATCTCTGCAGAGAAGGCCACTCGTCTCAGCCCCGATAAAAGTAAACTTTACAAAGTCGAAGAATGACATGAACATAGGCTTATATTCGCCCCACATTACTTTGAAACATGTTAGGATTCGGCAAGAAAGACGTCCCCGATAAAGTCCGCAAGCTTGGACTCAGCAAATGGTATGATGCACTTTCCGAGAACGATAAAGTAAAACTCGGTAGATATCTCCCCAATGCATTGGATTCCTCCGAATCGGCATTCTTTGTTTCCGTGATCACTCAAGCCATAGACGATCACAACTACAAATTCATCGCAGCATTGTATGACAGCGTCAAAGATCTGATTACTGATGATCTTGAGCGCTTCGATGTTAACGATGCTGCCATTCTGGGATTCTATAACATTGATGATTACGATCGTTGCCTGGAACTTTGTGATTTCGGTCTCGATCTGCTGAAGAAAAAATCTGTCTTCGACCACGTCATGTCCCGTGGCTCTGCCGAAATACCAATTCCGAATGATATCAATTGTCGTAATTACAAACTCAATATCATTGTAGGGATCAAATTCAATTACGATCAGGGCGACAAATTACTTCAGGAATTCCAGAATATGAATCTGATCTCAGCAGAAGATGTCGAACACCGTAGAAATTCGATCAAGACATTCCGTCTCCAAAGAACATTCGATAACATATTCAACGTCAAAGAAAAGGAATGATCTCGCAACATTCACAAAGATCTAAGAACAGGTGCTGGAAAACCGAATATCAATGACATTCGTTGATAAGTATTTCAGGACCGTTCCTTTCAATATCGGTCGTCAGATTTTCGACCGCATCAGAGATCAAGCGACCTGATTTGCGATCTATTTCAGCAATGATCTTTTGAACGTTTGCGATCCTCTCATCAATGGTTTTCAAAGCCTTCTTAGCGTGCTTCTTGAGATAGTACGTACTAAGAAGAGTTGCAAGCATACTGGTGAGCGGAACCAAGTAAATGCATCCTGCCACAAGACCGGTCGCATTCTTCAGATCGGAATTTTGAAGGACCTTGTCGATGAGAATATTGTCCTCAACGGGTTGCAACCTACGTCTTAGAGCTTGGAACATCAACTTCTGTCCACCGTATACCACCTCCATGCTCCAAAGAACCTGACCCAGGACCGGGGCGGGGACACCTTTGGGAACAGTGGTCTTGTCGAGGATCGCTTTTCTGAGGTCGTCTGCAGAGTGACCAGGGAACTCGGTCCAATTATATCCCGCAGTATAAACGGAATGCGCATCGGAACCACTGGTTGCAGCCCATCTACCAGGATAAAGGTCCATGATCTTTTGGGCGAAAAGATTGGAATATGGGTCGGGATGACCACCGTTGATGGTCTCGAATCCTTCGATAGGTAATTCGAAGATCTTCTCCTGCATACCATCGACATGAACACTGAACGGGTGAGGTGCAATACATAGGCCCCCCTGTTCATGAACGATATCAACGGTCTCTTCGGGCGAGAGGAACTTCTTAGGCTTTTCAGTAAGCCATAGGCCGATAACTTCACCTTGGTCGGTCATGATCTCATCGCCGACCACAATATCGATATCGTCAAACTTTTTGGCGTATTTCTCAGCCCTGAAACCACCAGCGACCTCATTATGGTCAGTGACACAGAGCACATCGAGTCCTTCACGCCTAGCACGATCGACCTGAACTTCGGGATCGATCACCGATTCTGGGAACCGGAGAACTCCAAGATGATTAAACCCGGAATAATCCGTATGCGAATGAGTATCCGCTTTACCCATTTCATCCATGTAATCCCTGATGATAATTGGTTTTTATAATTATTTCTGATATTGTGGCCCCATTGAAATCATGCAGTCAACATCTATCCTAAGTTCACTCTGATTGTATTCGAAACGTTGAATGCTTCCACGGTAAAGGGCACGTTTCTCTCTGCCGTTGTCTAACCTTTCCCTGATTGTAATTGTTCAGAACCCCCAAGGGATCCAAATGAATCTAATTTGAAAATGAAAAGACCGACCCTGAGATCAGGCATTGAGATATGGTTTCAACGAGACCTGTCTTTCTAAATCATTAAAGGTCCCAATAACGTCTTCTTTATAGTCCTTAACACAATATACCAAGTATGGCTGAGGGAGA
>CAVHHN010000007.1:0-36316 GCA_963635855.1 Faecalibacterium sp. CAG:74
TATTTGTTCCCGTTGCGTTCGATATAGAATATACTGGGCATTGTAACCATATGTACGGCTACATATTTAAAGTCATTTATTTATATAGTTTATAAAGTGATTTAAATACTCTAGTTATGGATTGTGAGTGTAGTACTACAATCCGAGAATTTAGGATTCGATGACCCAGCAATGAAAATTGTTAGCTTTGACCCGGTTATTCTTTATCGGTTCGAAAAGCATAGAATTTATACGACTCTGCTAATGACCGACTATGCAACATATTATGACTGGAAAGGTCAAAGAGGTCTACGCGATCGATGACAACACTCTCGAGTTCGCTTATACCGACCACATTTCGGTTTTCGATAAGATCATCCCATCTATGGTACCTCACAAGGGAGAGACCCTCTGCCGGACCGCGAAATATTGGTTTGGCATTCTCAACAAGAACGGTATCCGCAACCACTTTATCTCCGAACCCTCCAAGGACAGGATGGATGTGGAGAGGGTACAGGTCATTCACGACTATTCGAAGATCAACAATACAACCACTAATTATCTGATCCCTCTGGAGGTCATCTGCAGATATTACGCTGCGGGATCGCTCCTTGACAGGTTGAAGAACGGAAAGGTCAAGCCCGAGGATCTTGGATTTGAACCCGGTCATGAAGTCAAACGTGGTGAGAAATTGCCTAAGCCCTTCGTCGAGTGCACAACCAAATTGGAGGCTACCGACATGAATCTCACCGATGAAGAGGCCAAGAAGATGGCCGGACTTACCGATGCAGAGTACCAGACCATTGTTGACACCGTATTGAAGATCGACAAGATCATGGCCGACGAGGTTGGAAAGAGAGGTTTGATCCACGTCGACGGAAAGAAAGAGTTCGGGTACGACAAAGAGAGGAAACTCATGGTCGTCGACACCTTCGGAACCCTCGATGAAGATCGCTGGTGGGATGCCGAAGAGTACGCAAAAGGAAATATCGTAGAACTTTCCAAAGAATTCGTCAGACAATACTATCGTGAGACCGGTTATCATAAAGCACTTTATGATGCTCGTGACAAAGGCCTTCCGGAACCAGATATACCTGCACTTCCTCAGGACATCATCGATAGGGTAAGTAAACTCTACGTCGATATGTATGAGAGGATCACCGGGGAGAAGTTCTGACTTGCAGAAGATCCTCTTCATATGCTACGGCAATATGTGCCGTAGCCCTATGGCCGAGTTCGTGATGAGGCACCTTGTGGACACTGCAGGGAAAGGAAACGACTTCATCATCGACTCGGCCGGTGTCGGATACAACATTGCGGGGGAATCCATGGCCCGTGAGGATATGGTCACCTTAGACGCTCACGGAGTACCATATAAGAGACATATTTCTCGTCAATTTCTGCCTGAGGATTATGACTCTTTTGATCATATCATTGCAATGGATTCTGATAATTATGAGACTCTGATGGACATTTCCAACAATGATCCTGAGGGTAAGATCTCAATGATGCTTTCATTCATTGGGGAAGATCGTGATGTTGACGATCCTTATTACACGCATGATTATGAGACCGCATATAGGGATATCCGTAATGGCTGTGAAGCCCTTCTAAAAACTTTGATATGATATAAAATTCCGATCCGGAATTAGACTGATCGGACCTGTATTTGAGTTTTTGACGAAGGTTCACTGTATCGTGACTACATTTTTAGCACGTCCGAGAAGACAGTGAGCCTTCCCTTTCACCACGCCGACCTTGACTTTTTCTTCGGGAGGGATGCCATCGGGGTTGCATTGATGATAATGTTCACAACCGATCTGCTTGCATTCGGAATGGAAGAATGTGATCAGAGATCCATCAATAGCATATTTCTTATCGACACATACCGTCCTGTCGGTTTTGACGACCTCTACGACACGGGATGGTTCATCGGTCAACAGGCATTCATGTGTCAGTGGTCTGACAGAAATGATCTCATATCTTCTACCTTTTTCCAGATTCAGACAGATCTTACAAAATTTGCATTCTGTGCATTCTATCTGTTCACCCATAAAAATGAATGCTTTTCCGACCTCAGCATCTTCATCTGCAACCATGGTGAGTATCGAATCTGGCATCAAATGACTCCTGTGGTCTTGGCCACGTTGTATGCGGCATTGCGGGTGAGTCCGTCATCGCCTAAAATCGTGAATCTATCCTTTCTTACTTTGTTGGCCATAAATAGGGCTTCGATGACATCTTCTTCGGTGATACCGAGTTCCGCAGCTGTGGTGGGGGCACCGATCTGTTTCAACGCATCGCGGATCTGTTTCCAGTTAGCGCCTTGGAGATAAAGCATCATGATGGTGCCGACACCGCACTGTTCTCCATGCATCGCTTTTCCAGGACATAGTTTGTCAAGGGCATGGGAGAACATGTGCTCCGAACCGCTGGTGGGACGCGAACTTCCTGCTATACACATAGAGGTTCCAGATGCGACGGCCGGTTTCAACACGTGCCAGACGCTTTCCTCAAACCCAGGTTTGATATTGGGGGCGTTTTGAAGTATGCTCTCTGCAGCATATTTTGCAAGAGCGAATGCAGATGAACTGAATGGGGCATCTTTGATCTTCCTTGCGAAATCCCAGTCATTTAGGGAGGAGAAGTTGGACAAGACATCTGCACACCCTGATGCCAGATAGCGGTAGGGTGCTTTGACAATGATCTCGGTATCTGCAACAAATGCGATAGGGGGAACGGCTTGGATCGAATTGTTGCCTGTTTCGCATTTTAAAGATGCACGGTCGGAACAGATACCGTCGTGTGATACAGAAGTAGGTATGCTGATGAAAGGAATGCCGGTTTCTTTAGAGACCACCTTCCCTATATCGATCTTACTTCCTCCGCCGACAGATAGAATGAATTTCGCATCTGCCTTTTTTACGGCATCGATCGAAGTTTGAATATTTTCTTCGGTAGTGTTGCCTACAAATACCGTGGACATACAGAATCCTGCATCGGTACAAAGGTCCTTGACCTTATCTCCCGCTGCCTCTCCAGTGCTCTTGCCGGTGATAATAAGACCTTCATGTCCAAAGAGGAGGGTTTTGCACAGTTCGGGGACCTGATTGATAACACCGTGACCCATTATGGTAGTGCGAGGGAAGACCATCGCTCTGACCTTAGTGAATTCTTCTGTCATATCCTATCTTTGACATAATAACATTAGATATATATAGAAACAATGAACAATGGACCCATCTGGGACTATAACACGAGGGTTCCATCTGTTGGAAGGGTAGCATTTGTTTTATCTTCATTGAGCGATGTGGTATCATGAAAGCTTTGATCGTCTGTGGCAGTGGAAATAAGACCGGCAACACATATCGTATGTGCCAGGTGTTCGAAGCTATTTTTCAACAGAATGGTTGGGACATCAAAATTGCAGATCTGACAGAGTATTCGATTTCAGATTATGTCGGAGAACAGGATTATGTTGATGATATGGACCAATTCTACAGTGAAATGGAATCCACTGAATTATTGGTCTTTGCCACTCCGATACGGTTCAATGGTTGTTCCTCCATACTTAAAAGGTTCATAGACCGTTTGAATCCTTATTGGAATTCCTCGCGTCCCCATCCTCATGATGCCTGTGGGTTGCTTTGCGGGGGAAGTCCGGACTGTGAATTCTCTCATGCCCGTTCCGAGATGATCTCCGCTTCCAACACTGTTGGGATGAAATGGTTGGGGGCGTTATGCATCCCTGGCACCGATAAAGATGGTGTTGATGATACTAAAGTTGCAAAATTTGCCTTGGACCTTCTGGGATTTATTGAACGGTGAGTTGAAAGACGTCCTCAGCTAAAATGCGTGCCATCTCACCGATCTGACGACAGGGGCTGTAAGAAATAAGACCTCCGCAGAGATCAAGTAAGGATTCCCAGGTTTCATCAGAGATAGAACCATCGAGGTCCGCCACCATGATGTTGACGAATCCTTTTGATGTGAATTCTGTGATCTTCTGTTTAATGTCTGGTTGGTTTCTTCTAGGGTCTCCTACGAACAACAGGGGGATACAATTATCCGAGATATCGAGGATCTTGTCCAATTCGGATTCATTGCGCAGATCACTATAAGGGAATACGATCTTGTCCGCATTTCCCAGAAATGCATCGAAAACATCATCTGCACGGTTCAGAGATTCAATAACCCAGAGTTCGTTTCCAGGGGTTTTGCAATATTCCATGAACGAAGGGTTGAACGTTTTTTGATTGAGACTTTCTATGTCCACTACGAAGACCTTTCCGCGTTCTTTTTTTGATTTCAATGCATCGAGACCAATTGCTGGAACGTTATCCGAGATAGATAATTTGCCAGATGATAGCGTAGGTTTTCCTGTTAACAATTTACGTTCTTTGATGATCGAGTATATGAGTGGAATTGTCCGCATATTGGTCAGTACTCCATTAGAATATGTTCTGCGCGGTTGGTGTATTTGGTTAAAATTTGAGGTGTGGGACGAAAATACGTCCCAGCACCATAGGTTTCAGGGAATGAGTTTGTTTTTGACGATAGGCATCAGGCCACCGACTGCGGTGATAATCGCACCGAATAGGGTTATCCAAAATCCTGCGCCGATACTATATACAGCAGTGAGTTTGTAAGTGGTGGGTGGGAGCAATCCCGAAGGCGAGGAATTGACGGTCTGTGTGTACCAGAGGATTCCGACGATGACGACAACAATCGCGAGAACAAGTGCAACGATTCCGAGAATATCATTGATCGTCTTGAATTTATCAACATTCATAATTGTGGGGAGAATCATCAGAATGAGCGAGATAATACCACAAATTAGTGCAAGTAAGGGGGTGTATCCATAAGAAATACGATCACCAATGCTATTTTTGTTACTCCAAATGTCCCATCCGCTAAAGGAGCATTGATGAAAGCCAACTGTATAACTTAACCATCCAACGAATACTCCAACGATGAGGAGAATAGCACCAACAATGGCGATGATCCCCAAAAGATTGAGATTTTTGTAATCCATCTTATTCACCTTTTTTATTATCCTTCAGTTGCATAAGCAACTACTTTATCATTTAGGTTCGAGTATTTAAAACAAGTAGGGGAATAACAACAATGCCCATGAGAAAAACTCATATTTTGTGGGAATATCTTTTTATTTCTTTAAGTTGAATGCACATTATGACCATTTATCAGTGCCCGAAATGCGGTGATGTTTATGAGAAAACATATGCGTCCTGCGGATGCGTTCCCGAGTGTTGTGGCGTCCCTTCCGTGGAGCTTACCCCTAAGACCGCAGATCCCGAACAGAACAAGCACGTACCTTACTTTGAGAGAGTGGATGGTGGTGTACTTGTCAAGGTCGGAAAAACAGAACCTCATCCGATGGTCGATGACCATTACATAATCTGGATCGAGATCTGTGCAGATGGAATACGCATGAGGAAATATCTGAAACCTGGAGACAAACCCGAGGCCTTCTTCAAGACCGATGCTGAAAAGATCATCGCCAGGGAACTGTGCAACAAGCACGGACTTTTCTACTACGAGTGAGAAAACTTATGGGTCTCGTGAGATGCGATCGCGAGCCCTACTGCTTCTATATTCCTCTCCTAAGGACAGATATTGCCTTTTCGAAACGAAAAAGCGATTAAACTCCGTGGGTATTTTATTTCCCGATCTGAAATTTGCTCGTATTATATATATTTCAGATAGGATATACTGCATAAAACTGGTCTGTGCCAGGAGAATTAATATGACCGAGGCTAAAGCGACTGCAAGGCATAAGAAGATGGCTCAATCGAAGAAGGACAAATACGAAGAACTCAAACACAAGGTCTCCATAGATCAGAACACCATCGCAAAAAAGAAAGAGGACTATAGGATCAAGTCCAAGAATCTTTCGAAGGAAGAGAAAATCGCCGCAAAAGCAGAGTTGACCAAGGATATTCAGAACATCAAAGCATCCATCGCCAAAACGAAGGAAGAAATGAGGGCTCTGAAAGCGGAGATCAAAGCGGATGAGGCCAAAGCCAAGGCCAAAGAATCCGAAAAGACCGAATAAACTCTCTAACTTTTATAGACCCAGATACTGCCTGACGGTGTTCCTGAATCTATTTTCAGGTTCCAGTCAGGATTTTTTATGTCAGACGATTATTTATATTACTATTAGATAGGCTGATTTACCGTTCGGGTGAATCAGATGATTTACAACTTCAGTTCAGGTTTGTTTTTTCTTTGAACAGGAGGTTATTTGAACGGTTTGGTGGTTTTATGAAAACAACGCAAACCAGTGAAGACAATGGGAGTACGAGAGACAATTTCGCAATCAGTCCCTACAACCAGCTTGTGCTCTCTGGTGTGGATTCCATCAAAGATGTGCAGATCTTCGATACCACGCTGAGGGACGGTGAACAGACGCCGGGCATCGCACTGAGTCCGGAAGATAAAATTCGCATCGCCGGGGCCCTTGACAAGCTTGGTGTAAAGTATATTGAGGCAGGATTCGCGGTTTCCAGCGAGATCGAGAAAGATACGATCAAACAGATCAACGATCTGAATCTGAATGCACAGGTGCTGAGCCTTGCCAGATCTGTGAAAGGAGATATCGATGCGGTCATAGACAGTGGGTGTGATTACATTCACTTATTCATCGCGACCTCCGATCTGCATATGAAATACAAACTCAAAATGATACCCGAGCAGGTCAGGTCCAAAGCCGTGGAATCTGTCGAATACGCACGTGAACATGGATTAAAGGTCCAGTTTTCATGTGAGGATGCCACCCGTTCCGATCTGGGATTCATGACATCCGTCTACAAGGCCGTTCAGGACGCAGGTGCATGTTCGATCAACGTACCTGATACTGTCGGTGTCATTATTCCTAAGGCCATGGGTTACATTATATCCGAACTGAAGAAGGAGATCAAGGTCCCCATTGCTGTCCACTGTCATAACGATCTCGGCCTCGCCACCGCCAACACTCTGGCGGCCATCGAAGCTGGAGCGACCATCGTGCATTCTACCGTGAATGGGATCGGTGAAAGGGCCGGTAACGTCGCGATGGAAGAAGTGGCGATCAATCTGCTTGCCAACTATGGATATGAATGCGTTCATATGGATAAGATCATGGAAACCTCGAATCTGGTACAGGGTATCACCGGGGTTCACATGGCGGTCAACAAAGCACTGGTGGGAGCCAACGCCTTCGCTCACTCCTCTGGTGTACACGTTCACGGGATCATGGGCAATGCTCTGACCTATGAACCCTTTAAACCTGAGGTCATCGGTGCCAAGAGACACATCGTGGTCGGCAAACTGTCCGGTGCCCACACTGTCGAAGGTAAACTGGAAGAACTCGGCATCAAATTCCCGAGTGAACACCTGCCCGAGCTGATGGAGACCATCAAGAAACTCGCAGTTGCCGGTAAAACCGTCACTGATGTAGAACTCGTGGCCGTTGCTGACGACATAATGTGGAAGAAATCCGACAATGCAAAGGAATGTGTTCTCGATGAACTGACCGTCATCACCGGTAAATCGACCACTCCGACCGCGACCGTGAAGATCACTCGTGCGGATGGAACCGTCGTCACCACCTCCGACATCGGTGTCGGACCGGTCAATGCGGCGGTCAACGCCATCAGAAAGGCGGTCAACCAGGACATGTCCCTGGAGGAATACAAGCTTTCGGCGATCACGGGTAAAAGTGATTCCATGTGTCAGGTTGCAGTGACCCTCAAGAATGTTCAGGGTGACGGCAATTTATCCTTCGGACGCGCAGTAGGGCCGGATATCGTGGAGACCTCGGTCAACGCTACAATGGCGGCCATCAACAAAGATTTCGCACGTATCAAACCAAACATCAATCCACAAGAGTGAATACTATGGGAAAAACAATCGCAGAGAAGATCCTGTCATCGCATTCGAAGACCGATGCAAAAGCAGGGCAGATAGTCATAGCAGATGTCGATTACGTCATGGTCAATGATGTCACCGGACCGATCGCGTTCAGGAAATACGATGAAATCAACAACGGAAAGATGTTCAAGGACCGTATGGTCCTCATTCCGGACCACTATGTTCCGAACAAAGACATCGCCTCAGCCATTCAGGCCAAGGAAATGAGGGATTTCGTTAAAAAGCACGATCTTCCTAATTATTTCGAGATCGGAAAAGGCGGTGTATGTCACCAGCTGATGGTCGAGGAAGGGTTTGCCGCCCCTGGCAGGCTCATAGTCGGTGCCGATTCCCATACCTGCACATATGGTGCTGTCAACGCACTTTCCACCGGTATCGGTTCCACCGAGGCGGGAGTTGTTTTCGCCACTGGAAAACTCTGGTTCAAGGTTCCGGAGTCCATCAAGGTCATTCTTCACGGAAAATTCAAGAAATATGTCGGAGGAAAGGACCTCGTCCTCAAGATCATCAATGACATCGGTGTCGACGGGGCCAATTACAAAGCCTTCGAATTCTGTGGTGACGGTGTGGCCAACATGTCCGTTCCTGACAGGCTTGCGGTTTCGAACATGGCCATCGAGGCAGGAGGAAAGGCAGGTATCTTCCCTTGTGACGATCGCACCCGTGAGTACATCAAAGACTACGTCAGGGGCGAGTACACTCCTGTTGAAGCAGATCCTGATGCAACTTACTGCAGGACCCTCGAATACGATCTGAACGAACTGGAAAGTATGGTGGCATTCCCTCACCTGCCCTCCAACGGACACAAGGTCAAAGATGTCGATGTCACCATCGACCAAGCTTATCTGGGAAGTTGTACCAATGGCCGTATCGAGGATATGAGGGTCGCCGCAGAGATCATCAAAGGAAAGAAGGTTGCAGATGGAGTAAGATTCATCGTTGTTCCTGCTTCCCAGCGCGTCTATCGCGCAATGGTCGACGAGGGATTGATGGACATATTCCTCGATGCAGGCGCATTCGTGTCCGGACCCACCTGCGGTGCATGTCTCGGAGGATACATGGGTATTCTCGCAGCGGGAGAAAGGTCCGTTTCTTCCACCAATAGGAATTTCATCGGGAGGATGGGAGACAAGGCCTCTGAGGTCTATCTTGCCGGACCAGAAGTGGTCGTGGCCTCCGCTATCGCAGGCAAGATCGTCACCCCACAACAGCTGGAGGGGAACTGAATGCAGAAGATCATTGAAGGAAAATCTTGGAAGTTCGGAGACGATGTCGACACCGATCAGATCATACCTGCCGAGAGACTCGTCTCTTCCAATCTTGACCACCTGAACGATTTTATTTTCGAAAAGGTGAGGCCCGGATTCGCTCAGACCGTTGGCAAAGGAGACGTTCTCGTCGCCGGAAAGAACTTCGGATGCGGTTCCTCCAGGGAACATGCGCCGATCTCTCTGATGGAAGCAGGATTCAGCGTTGTCATCGCTGAGAGTTTCGCTCGTATATTCTATCGGAACTCTATGAACATCGGACTGCTCCTTGTCGAATGCAAGACCGACATCCCTGAGGGGGATATGGTCTCAGTAGATATCAAAGAAGGCGTAGTTATCGATAAGACCACCGGAAAGACCTGGAAATTCGAAAAGTACCCCGGATTCATCGGAGAACTTGTTGAAGCAGGTGGACTTGTAAATCTTGTCAAAGAGGGTAAATTCTGATGAAGCATTTTGCAATTATTCCCGGAGACGGGATCGGAAAAGAAGTGATCGCAGCAGGAATGGAAGTTCTCGATGCAGTTTCTGAGATCTCTTCTTTCGCTTATGACGGAGAACATTTCGACATCGGTTCCGACAGGTATCTGAAGACCGGGGAGCTTCTCACAGACGAGGACATTTCCGCTTTGAAGAAGAAAGATGCCATTTACTTCGGTGCCATCGGCGATCCCCGCGTAAAACCCGGCATTCTAGAAGGAGGAATTCTTCTCAAGATGAGGGCGGTCTTCGACCAGTACATCAATCTCAGGCCTGTCACTTCCTGGTTCCCCTTGGTCCCTCTGAAGAGGGAAGTGGATTTCGACATCCACTTCTTGAGGGAGAACACCGAGGACTTCTATATGGGGCTCGGCAAGAGGTTCGGACCCACCTACGGTGGTAAGAACTCTGACGGTTCCTACACCGTCGATCTCGGTGTCAAGAGAGAATCTTACAATATGGATTTCAATGTCAATGCCAGGTCGACCGTTGATGACGACTATTCTATCGAGATCGGATTGGTCTCCAGGAAAGGCATTACGCGCTGGGCCGACTATGTCATGAAATACGCTCTGAAAAGGGGCGAGGACAAGGTCACCCTCGTCGACAAGGCGAATGTCATCACCAACAACTATGGTATGCAGAGGGAGATCTTCCAGCAGAAAGCAGACGAATATGGACTTAAATTGGAGTTCATGTTCGTTGATGCGATGTCCATGGCGATGATAGTCCGTCCTGAGACCTTCGGTACCGTCGCAGCACCCAACCTGTTCGGAGATATTCTCACCGACCTTGGTGCACAGCTTCAGGGAGGACTTGGAATGGGCGGTAGCGGAAACATCAACCCTCATGGGGTCAGTATGTTCGAGCCTATCCATGGGTCCGCACCCGATATCGCAGGTCAGGGAAAGGCAAATCCGATCGCTGCAGTTCTTGCCGCTCAGATGCTCTTGGAGAACCAGGACTATCCTGAAGAAGGAAAGATGCTTCATGATGCGGTCAGGCACGTCCTTGACACCAATCAGACAACTCCCGACCTTGGCGGAAAACTGAAGACCGCAGAGGTTGGAAAAGCGATCGCTGGATTCGTCCTCAATCAGAAAAAGTGAGACCCTATCATGCTGAACCTCGAGGTCCGCTTCACTTATGCGGACGTGAATACTGCGGAATCGATACTTGCAGCCGTATCTCCAGAGAACGGTGAGTATGTGAACGCGGACCTCGAGGGCAGTACACTTATTTTTACAATGCAGGCCGATAATGCCGGAACTCTTCGCAACACGGCCGATGACCTTATGGCCTGCATAAAGGTCGCTGAAGAATCGGTGGGACTGATATCCCATACCGATGAATCTGACGAATGATCCTTAGTTCTGGGACTCTTCTGTCGGACCGCTCTTTTCTACATATACTGTTCTTGGATCCATACGAAGCAACGTGAAAATCACGATAAGTGCACACACGATTCCGACGATCGCTCCTGCGAAGACGTCGGTCGGATAATGGGCATACATGTACATCCTGGTCAGGCCCACCAAACAAGCAAGAGCGAACATCGGTATTGCGAGATCACGGCGGAAGGCTGTAATGACCGTTGCCACACAGAACAAGGATGCGGTGTGGGATGAGGGGAATGAATACGAAGAAAATGAGGTCTTCAATGCATGAACCGTATATTCTTCGAATGGTCTGGGTCTCTCAACAATCAGTTTCAAAGAGGTCACTGTACTGAATTGTAATATGGTGGCCACTATCAGTATTAATCCAAGCATTCTGAACTGTTTGGTATAGATCATGATGAGGCCGATCACGATCCAGATAACATCATACTTGAACAGGTACTCGAATGTCAGCGATAAATAATCCATCGCAGAGCATCCGAGGGTATTGTAGATCCAATTCAGTATGTCTATTTCTTGTATGATCTCACCTGGATCAATCTTCTTCCGCACCGGTACGGATCTTGACAGCGATCCCCTTTTTCATATAGAATATCTCATCTGCCACAAGCAGCATCTTGCCAGTGGCAACAGCATTATCATTGCTATCCACAATGATCACTTCATCCATGGGTACCAGGTCCTTATCACAGTCGAGAGTGAACTGGCACATTGCATTTCTACCTTGAGATACGAACGGTACGGAATCATCAGTAACCTTCATTCTGAGGTGCGGAGCGGGAACCGATGCGACGATCCTTTTAGCACCTTCAATGCGGAGACTGTACAATCCATCTCCAGCTCTCATGGAAAGAACATGTTCTCCATCTGAGATGACATTTCTGATCTTTCCGGTCTTTTTGCTCTTTCTAAGTTCGATCCTTCCTTTGAATAGGGCATTTGCGGCATCGATCCCGAATTGGTATCTTGCTACAGCAATGGCTCTCTGGATATCCACCGGATCTTCGGATATCAATTCACCCTTACGAGCCATAGCAGTCACAGTGTGTTCAGGGGTAGACATATTCGTGGTAATCGGTTCTTCTTCAGAAACGGGAAGTTCATTCGCATCGACGGTCTCATCGAAATGTTTGCTGAGGAAATCCATGGTGAGATCGTCGACCTCTTGAGCACTTTCCTTATCTTCCAATTCGGGGAAGAGAGATTGTGCCAGGGGGTACATTTCATCGAGTTCTGCAGGCACTGGGCCCCAAGGGCTGATGACCACGGGAGTGTAACCAAGTTTGCGGGCGTTCTCGAATTCTTTTACGAATGCCCGGCTGTAAGGTTTCTGCTGACCGCCGACGAATATCGCGGCCTTCTTGGTCGGAGGCACATAACGGTCCAGCAGTCTCTGCGCATATCTGTGGAAGATGGGTCTTCCGCGGGTCTCGGAACCGGTATAGAACACGGCACCTTCTCTGGAAATTGGATCGAACTTCTCCATGAACTGTTGGTAGTCTCTTAGTTTTCTAAGCCCGTCCAGCATCGCCGGGTGAGCCCTGCATCTCATCTCAGCAAGTTCCCAAAGGCGTCCTTCGCGGAGGTATCTGGTGACCAAGAGCAGTTCTTGTTTGATAGCGTACAGATTATGTCTTGCGAGAATGCGGATCCGTTCGTTCTTGTTGGTCTTTCTGAGGCCTTCGAGTGTGATACCCCTGCATGCGGGACAGCTGCAGTCAAGTGACTGCATCTCTGCAAGTCTGAAAGAGCCGTCGATGAACATCATCCTGTCGTCTTTGGCGAACTTGGCATATGATGCAGAATCGAATAGATCACAGCCCATCAGGGTGGCGAACGCAAGGATCATCGGGTGGCCGGCACCGAAAAGGTGTACTGGGCGGTTCGGGTTGAGCCCCATCTTGGAGTTCATGATAACATCGACGAGTTCTGAATAACGGTACTGTTCCATCAAGGGGACAACGCCTCCGATAGGGTGAACATCGATATCCATGTCGGCCATTCTTTTGGCACAGTCGCGCCTCAATGCAGGATATATCGATCCCTGAACGACTCCGTTGATCATCATGTCTCCTTTCATAGCGACAGCTTCCTTGGTCCTTTCAAGGGTCACTTCGATTGAAGCAGCCGTCTGCTCCTCGGTCCAATACGGTTCGGTGAAAATGTCGAGGACAGTACCGATGTCGGTACCTATCGCCTTCTGAAATTCGACGATTTCCTCATTGGTCATCTCGACCTCACCGTACATATGGCTTTGGAACGTTCCTGAATCTGTCATGATGATCCCGGGGAAGTCCAACATTTCATGGAGTCCCTTTGAACGGGCCTCTTCATTGAGTGCCGGTGTGTTTTTGATGATATATGAGTTGGTGATCAGTGCTTTGAATCCAAATTCTTCATACAATTCACGGGGAAGGACCGTTTTGATCTTTGGATTAATCACGGGGAGAAGGGCAGGGGTTTCAATGGTGCGACCGGAAACAGTGGTGAATTTTCCGATACGGGCCATTCCGTCCCTTCTGAGGATTTCGAACATGGACCCTCATTACAGCAACCCGATAAAGTTATTGCTGGGTAGAGAAAGGGTTTTGGCGGGATCGATCACTGAAGCATGTCTTTGATGCGTAGTTTTTCTGCATCAGCAAATGCTTTCGAGAGTGCATTTTTCATCAGAAGATCAGGAATATCTTCGATTATCGATACGTTCCAATCATCTGGAGAACGTTCGAAGGAGACCAATTGTACGGGTTTGTCTTCTTCAGGGGTGAGTTCTGGTTTACGTATCTCCAATCCATCAAGGATCTCGTTCACCGATCTGCCGTTGACGACAATCTCATTTGACGCACCATCTTTATGTTCCGATCTGAAAGAAGTGTTCACGCCAGCACACTTCATTTCGAAGACCAGATTTTCCATATACTTTTCCATCTCGCCTACAGTGGTACGTCTGCAGTCCATACCTTTGGAGACAATTGGATCATGGGAGTGAATATAGGTGATATCGACTAGTGCCATGTGTTCTGAATCGGGTTCTACATTAAAATCGGCACGGTCGGATGAAGATTATATGAAGTTCTATCATCCAGGTCTTTTAAACACCTTGCAGTTTAGCGATCACTTCATCTGCGCGATGATCACCTTGTTCTGAAGCTTTTTTCAGATATTCCAAAGCTTCATCTTCAGAAGGCTCGCATCCTTTTCCGTTCAGGATCATGATTCCTGCGAGGTACTGTGCACCTGCATTGCCTAGTTTGGCAGATTCTGTAAGGTACTTCAAGGCTTTTTCATCTGACTTTTCTGTGCCGATTCCATTAGTGCAATAAAGACCCAGGCTGAACAGAGCATCGGATCTCACATCTTCATCTTCGGCCTTTTCTACTGCCAGTTGATACATCTCTCTGCAGATCGAGGGTGCATCTTCACCACCCTTTTCTTCGTACAGATAGGCATAGTTGTAAGCACAGCATCCGCTACCTTTTTCAGCACCCCATTTGTACCATTTGAGGGCCACATTAGATGATGGTTCGATACCGTATCCGTTCTCATACATCTGTCCGAGGACCAGCATGGCAGAGCTGGATCCTGCTTTGGCCGCACATTCCAACCAATACATTGCAGATGGGACCGAAAGGCCTATCGTAGTGCCGTCGAGATATCTGAGGCCCAGGCTGAGCATTTCTTGAGGCGTGGTGGCCTTTTGTGGAGCGGATTCATAGGTGGGTGATTCTTTATCCTCTCCCTTCAAATAGGAGATCGCCTCCACATCACCCCATCTTGCAGCCTCAAGGAAGAGATGGCGTGCGATGGACTCGGATTGGCGAAGTCCTAAGCCGAAGGCATACATTTCAGCAAGCGACCGTTTGGCATACACACTTCCTTGTTTTGCTGCTTTTTTGAAAAGGATCGCAGCGGTTTCACAATCCCGGTCCACATCAAGTCCTTTCTCATACATTGTGGCCAGATTAGCCTGGCATGAACGGAATCCCTGGAGGTTTCCTTTTTGGAAAGATACCACAGCCCCATGATAGTTATGGCCGTTTCCGATGCGGTCTTTATAGATAAGTCCCAGATTGTTGAATGCGCGGAGATCTCCGCCTTCCGCGGCTGTATTATAATGTTCTATTGCAAGGGCACGGGACCTTTTGGCACCGAGGCCTGATTCATAGATGAATGCCATCGCAGTGGTGGCCAACCTGTAACCCTGATTGAACGAACGTTCGTACCATTTGGCGGCCTCTTTGTAACTTTGAGGTACGCCGTGACCGCTTTCGTACATGGTGCCGACCATATACTGTGCGTGAGGATGACCTCTGAAAGCTGCTTTGCGATAATATGCGAAAGCCTTCTCGAAGCATTGCTCCTCGCGGAGTCCGATACGGAAATCATCGCCGCGACGGATAAGTTCCTCAGGGGTCTTGGGTTCGTTCGCACCTTTGAACACAGGTCACACCGTCCGTTCATTGTTGTTCTTAAGAGAACATTTTCGAATGGATATCAGTAATTGTTTATTATATATGTGCTGGGTATTGGAGAACTATGTCTATTTTAGACCGTGATTCCGAGTACAAGGTCGTCGTCTTGGTGAGGAATGATCTCAAGATGTCCAAAGGTAAGGCCGCTGCCCAGGCCTGTCATGCAGCCGTCTCATGTGCACTTGCATCACAGAAGAAACATCCTTTGGAGTTCTCCGCCTGGAATTCCGCAGGACAGAAGATCTCGGTCCTGAAAGTGGATTCTGAAAGAGATTTATTTGAATTCAAAGCCATCGCTGAACAGCAGAAGATAACTTGTTGTATCGTTTGCGATGCGGGACGCACCGAGATCGAACCTGGAACCTATACCTGTCTGGGTATTGGTCCCAGAAAACAGTCCGATCTAGACAAGATCACTGGCGATCTGAAGATGCTTTGAACTTTAGGTCCGTCTATCGTTGAGGATCATGACCTTGAGTTCGTGGGCGGCGGCCTTGATATCTTTTTGAGCCATGATCGCAGATACCACCGCAACTCCATCTGCGCCGGCATGGATCACATCGAGAAGGTTCCCCCTATTGATCCCTCCGATACCGACGATCGGTACGTCGACAGCCTTTCTGATATCGTAAATGGCATCAAGACCTAGTGCGTCCCCCGCATCGGATTTTGTTTTCGTGCTAAATATAGGTCCGACCCCAAGGTAATCCGCCCCACCTTCAACCGCTTTTATCGCTTCTTCAACGTTGGACACACTAACCCCGATGATCATATGGTCACCGCAGAGTCTTCTTGCTTCGGTCACTGGTATGTCAGATTGGCCGATATGGACCCCATCAGCACCTGCAAGAACCGCAACATCGACCCTGTCGTCGACGATAAAGTACTTACAGTGTTCTTCAGCGATCTTCTGCATCTCTTTCGCAACGGTGAGAAGTTCGCCACCGTCGACGTTCTTTGCTCTGAGTTGGACAACGTCCGCCCCACCTTCATAGCAGAGACGTGCCGCTTCCACTTCGGATGTGTTTCCGAGCAACTTTCTGTCGGTAACAGCATACAGTTCGAACATATTCATTCTCTTTGGAGTAACCTGTTGATCACTGCATCATCTAGTGTATATAGGCTGTCGAGAAGGGCGGCTTTGAAAGAGGCGGGCCCATAGACCGGTCCACTGATCTCTCCATTGTCCGAAGCGACCTCTGATGCGATGTTAAACACAGATATGGCTGAAGCGACCGATTCAATACTTGGTCCACAGGCACCGACATATGCACCCACAACTGCGGATAGCATACACCCAGTTCCTGAAACGGTGGACATCCATTCGCAACCGTTTTTCAAAGTGACAACGGTTTTTCCATCACTGACGTAATCGTCAGGTCCAGTGGCCGCTACAATACAACCGGTCTTCGATGCCAAAGTTTTGGTGGCCTCTGCGATATTGTCAGCACCTTTTGCAGAATCGACACCACGTACTTCACCTCCGAGGCCTGCCAAGATAGAAATTTCCCCTTGGTTACCTTTGATGATACTCACTTTGACCTCTCTTAAGATCCTTTCAGCGGTTTCTGTACGGTATTTCGTGGCGCCGACACCTACCGGATCAAGGACGACCGGGATACCTTTGGCATTAGCGGTCTTTCCGGCCAAGATCATGGATTCTATGGTCCTGTCGTTCAGGGTTCCTATGTTGAGGACAACCGCAGATGCGAGAGCAACCATCTCTGGAATATCTTCTGCGGCATCGGTCATGACCGGTGACCCACCTGCACAGATACATACATTGGCACAGTCGTTCACGGTAACATAGTTGGTGATCATATGGACCAAGGGACACGTGTCAACCACCTTTTTCATCATTTCCGATGTCGTAGACATGACCCGTAGATTCCGATGTCTGTATTAAATGTATTTTGCATATTATGTATGGAACTATGCTCCATGGGTAATTCTTCTTTAAAAATAACAATCGATTTTTATTAATAATAAGATACGAATGAGTGCTCGATTGTAATGGCAGATGCCAATGAAAAAAATGTCAGAAAGAGAGAAAGGGAACCAATAACCCTTGTTTGTTTTATTGTGTTCCTTATCGCATGTGCTGGTATTCTGAGCGCTTATGCATACAATGAGCTTGTGGACAATTCCAAGGCCGTCGTATACGGTGAAACTGTAGAGATCGACTACACTGGTTCGCTCTATGGGTATTATGATGCGGCTACCGACTCTATGCTTCCTATCATTTTCGATACCACTTTGAAGAGTGTTGGTGACAACTCCAACAACCTCTTCGCTCCTGGATTCAGCAAGACCTCTTACAGCACCACTTCGATCACGCTCGGTCAGGGAAAGTTCTTGAAAGCGTTCGAGAACGCTATCATCGGGCACAAGGTCGGAGATACCATCAAAGTGAAGATCAATGCCGCTGATGCATACCCTGCTGCTAACACCAACCAATACCGCGAGAAGATCACCGAATTGGAAGCAGATAATGGATTCACTGTATCTCTTGATGAATACAAGACCCTCTTCGATAAGACCGAGGCTCCTGCAAAAGGAATTTCGCAACTTGAAGATAAGAACGGCTTGCCTGCAAAGGTCAATTATGATGGATCGATCCTTACTGTTTGCTATGAAGTCGAAAAGGATAAGGAATACACTATCGTTGACAACAGCGTCGGTAAAGTTATAATGACCCCGACAGAGGTTACTGATTCCAAGATCACCTACAAATTGAGTATCGAGAATCAGAAGAATGTGATGATCGATGACAAGACGCCGAGTAAGGTATCTGCTCAGTCTGGCGAGTCCATTCAGGAAATCGAGATGATCTCGTATAATCTGTTCAATAACAGTTATAATATCATCGGATTCGATGGAACTTCAGTAATTTACAATACTGCCTCTTCGAGCGATGTTGCGATTCATAACATGGATCTTTTCTTCGTTATCAAAATCGTTTCGAAGAAGTGAAGAAACAATTTTCTTATACCTCTGGGTCCTCAAACGACCCAGATTCATTTGTTTTCATGTTTTCCTTGGATCGTGTTTCACCGCAATTGTGTATTTGGTGAATTGGTTCCTCACAAAGAAAGGATTTGCGTAGGAGTTGTGGCTTCGAATCCACAAACTTTCAAAATTCTCCAGGTTCAGATGCTCATAACACATAGATTTTAATTCTGGGAGGAGAGCAGAGTCAAGAAAAAAGCTTTCCTCCATAAGAATGTCTATGTTATGTCTTAACTAAAAATAAATATTTACTCAAAGACTTACAAGTGTTTTTATTTGGAGAGGATTCTCACGATGAGACCCATACAACTGATTGTCGCTTTATTTGTTTGTACTTCACTATGTTTTGTTATTATGGGTGCGGAAACCGTCGATGCGGATCCTTCCGAGTATTCAGGATCATGTGGACCAAACGTCAATTATGTGTTTGATGAAGGATCTAGCACGCTAACGATAAGTGGCTCCGGAGTGATGGATGATTTCAATGATTATTCATGTCCATGGGCTTCATTCCGTGAAAAAATCAATAAGGTCGTTATTGAGGATTCAGTCACGACCATTGGAACCAAAGCCTTCTCAAATTGTACAGCCCTCACAACAGTGGTTCTTGGCAATTCACTCAGATCGATTGGAGATAATGCATTTTACCGCTGTTCTTCCCTCACTTCTGTGACTCTCCCTGAATCTGTTCAAGTTATTGGAAAATTCGCGTTCTGGAGTTGTACAGAACTTACCTCTTTGGACCTCGGTAACTCTGTTACCACGATAGGAAATAGTGCTTTTTGGGGATGTAGTTCACTTCTCACCGTGACCATTCCGGGTTCGGTAGAGTCCATTGGGACCAATGTGTTTGCTAAATGTGATAAGCTTGAATCTGTGATTTTCAATGCTCACGTCACGAACATCCCCCAATATATGTTTGGATACTGTACCTCCTTGAAGTCCATCTCCATATCTGAGGCTATTGCAGTGATCCAAGATGGTGCGTTCTATGAATGTACTGCTCTCGCCTCCATTACTCTTCCTGACTCTGTCAGTGAGATCCAATATGCAGCATTCAAGGGCTGTACCTCTCTAACTTCGTTGAACTTATCCGATTCCATTACGTCCATTGGAAGCTCAGCGTTCATGAATTGTGACAAGCTCGAAACAATATACCTCGGTAATTTCATTCTTACTCTCGAAAATAGTGTATTCGAGGGTTGTATCTCTCTCAATAACGTTACTGTTCCAGACTCAGTAGAATCTATCGGCGATTCAACATTCAAGGGATGTACAAGTCTTACTTCTATGAACCTCGATGGTTCTGTGACCACCATTGGATATTATGCGTTCCAAGGTTGCACTTCGCTTACCAGCGTGAATTTTTCTAGCACTCTTTCTACTATTAACGATGAAGCGTTCCAAGGATGTTCCAAACTTGAATCTTTGATAATTCCAGATTCTGTCAAAAAACTCGGGTTAGGTTCGTTTGCAGACTGTACTAGTCTGAAAGAACTTACCATCTCCGCAGGTCTCGATTGTGCCGCGTCTGACACTTGGCCTGCATTTGATAAGTGCTACAATATTGAAAAAGTCACATTCACTGGATCTGGAAATTGGTTTTCGTACAAGTCCCCCATGTATGATTATACCCCTTGGCAGATCAGTAAGAATTTAAAGAATGTTATAATTTCTGAGGGAATATCATCTATTGGCACGTCAGCTTTCCATGGGTGCACACATCTTACTTCCATAGAATTCCCAGATTCACTTAGATCTGTTGAGAATGCTGCATTCCAGGGATGCACTGCCCTTACTTCCTTGGACCTTCCCGACCGCATCCTCTCTTTTGGCTCGTCAGCTTTCCAGGGATGCACTGCCCTTACTTCCTTGGACCTCCCCAATTCTCTAAAAAACATGAATAATGGGATGCTTCAGGATTGTACCGGTCTTGAGTCATTGACCATACCTGATTCTGTCTCATATATCGGTACTTCTGCATTACAGGGGTGCACGTCTCTCAAATCTGTGATCATCGGCAAATCGGTCACTACCATTGGATCATATATGCTCTATAATTGTTACAATCTTGAATCAGTGGTCTTCCCAGAAAGATTAACATCGATTGAAAATTATGCATTCTATAATTGTAACAGTCTGGAATCGTTGGTCTTCCCAGAAAGTTTAACGTCGATCAGTGGCAATGCATTCTCTAACTGTACCGGCCTTAAATCGGTCGACTTCGGTAAAGCAGCATTGATGATTGGGCCATCCGCTTTTTGCGGATGCACTGCTCTTGACAATTTGATCATCCCGGATTCAGTTAAGTATATCGGGTCTTCTTCGTTCGAGGGATGTACCAGTTTAAGTGAACTTACGGTCCCCGCGAGTCTCGATTGCGTCGATTCTGCCGATTCCCCTGTATTCAAGGATTGTCCAAATATCAAGACGATAACATTCACCAAAGGTACTGGAACTTGGAGGTATTATGGTTCTATCGATACGGAGGATCCTTTGTATAAGTATACTCCCTGGTATTGCACGAGCGTAGATCTTACCATCGTCATCTCTGAGCGTTTGACCTCAATCTCTGGAGATGTGTTCACAAATTGTCCACATCTTAGATCCGTGGTATTTTCTGATTCCATCACTACGATCGAAAAAGAGGCGTTCTATGGCTGTACTTCTCTTACCGATTTGATCAACCCTAACTATGTTACAGATATTGAGGATAACGCATTCTATGGCTGTACTTCTCTCAAAGAACTTGTCAATCTAGGTTCTGTCAAGGACATCGGAAAATATGCGTTCCATGGTTGTACAGGCCTCACCACTGTGAATCTTGGCAATTCTACCAGAAACATTAACTCATATGCATTTGAGGGTTGTACTGCACTCTATTCATTGACCCTATCGGGGTCTGATATAACTTTGTGGGAGTTTGCGTTCAAAGATTGTACCAATCTGGCCGAACTTACCGTTCCCATTGACCTTGATTGTGTCTCCTTCTTCGATTCAATTCCCTTTTCTGGTTGCGTCAATATCAAAAAGATAATTTTCATTAAAGGATCTGGCACATGGCACTATTATGGGTCTTATTACGTTAAGGCCCCTTGGCAACTCAATCAATGTCCTCTCTCAATCGTCATATCCGATGGTATCGAAGATATTGACACCTCTTCGTTCCGTGGTTGTACCGCCCTTCAGGAGATCTCCATATCCGATTCAGTTACCGTTATTGGTGACCATGTATTCGAAAAATGTACTGCATTGTCCTCTTTATCCATCCCTAGTTCTGTCACTTCTATCGGTGATGGAGCATTCAAGGAGTGTACCAAGCTCTCCTCCGTATCCGTAAACGATTCACCTCTCTCTATTGGAAGCTATGTGTTCTATGGTTGTACCGCACTTAAAACTCTAGACCTTGGTGATTTTACCATCATGATCGGCAATAATGCATTCCAGGGTTGCACCAAACTTGAATTCTTATCCATCCCTAGTTCTGTCACTTCTATCGGTGAGGGAGTATTCCAGGAGTGTACTAAGCTCTCCTCCGTATCCGTAAACGATTCACCAGCCTCTATTGGTAGCTATGCGTTCTATGGTTGTACAGCCCTCCGCTCCCTAGACCTTGGTGATTTTACCATCATGATCGGCAATAATGCATTCCAGGGTTGTTCCAGTCTTGTATTATCGACCATCCCTAGTTCTGTCACCACCATTGGTGATGAAGCATTCAAACAATGTTCTGCCTTAATTTCTTTAGACCTTGGTTCCGTCGAATCAATAGGAAATGATGCATTCTCCTGGTGCACTTCTCTTTCTTCCCTAACTATTCCCAGCTCAGTTACCACGATCGGAGAGTCAGCGTTCGAATTCTGTCTCGGTTTGAGGGATCTCACCGTCCCCGTGAGCCTCGATTGTGTTGTAAACAACGACAACCCTCTCTTCTATGGTTGTACCACAATTTCAAAGATCACTTTCACCGAAGGATCTGGAACCTGGTACCAATACAGTACTGACAGTTCCCAACCTTCATTTTATGGAAACACCCCCTGGCAACTAACCGAAAAGAACTTAACCGTTGTGCTGTCAGATGGTGTGACCTATGTTGGCGAAAGGGCATTATTCAATTGTAGCAAGCTCACCTCTGTGCATTTTGGCAAATCTGTTGCATCGATTGGTGATTCTGCGTTCGAGGGTTGTTCCGCACTTGCGTCATTTGAGGTCTCTGACGAAAATACCAAGTACGCCTCGGTAGACGGCGTGCTTTTTAACAAGGAAAAGACCATTTTGACGATATACCCTATTTGTAAGGCCGAGACGTCGTATTCCATTCCCAGCACAGTCACCACAATCGTAGATTACGCGTTCAGTGGTTGCACTTCTTTCCATTCTCTGGTCATTCCTGATTCTGTGATAACTCTCGGTAAAGCTACATTCAAAGGTTGTGAAGGACTTAACGAACTTACTGTTCCAGTAAGCTTGGACTGCGTAGCATCCAATGATTCTCCTGCTTTCGAGGGCTGTGAAAATATCACAAAGATCACATTTACCTATGGATCTGGAACCTGGTATGAATATGACACATCTGGTTCGCAGGGTTCTTACTACATATACACCCCTTGGCAGACAACCAAGCTAGCTTTGAATGTTGTCCTATCCGAGGGTATTGGATTTGTTGGACCTTCGGCATTCTACAATTGTTCTGCTCTGAATTCTATCACAATTCCTGAAACAGTTACATTCATCGGGGTTTTTGCATTCTATGGTTGCACTTCTCTTCGTACACCGAGTCTTCCCATTTCTATCGAGTATATCGCAGAATCCGCGTTCAGTGGTTGCACATTTTCTTTCTTTAAACTCCCAGGCAATGTCATAATGATCGGGGATCGTGCATTCAGCGGATGTATTTTCACTTCATTCAGTATCCCCGACAAAGTCAAAATAATCGGAGATGGTGCATTCAGTGATTGTGTTAATCTCACAACTATGACCATTCCCAAATCTGTCAATAAACTCGGTTCCTCTGCATTCAAAGGTTGTACCGCCCTCAGATCCGTAGAGCTTTGCAGTTCTCTCGATACCATTAAAGAGAATACATTCAGCGGTTGCATATCCCTTGACGAGATCTCCATTCCAGATTCAGTATCTTCGATCGGAGACTTTGCATTTTACCAGTGCAGTGCTCTCACCACAGTGGTCTTTGGCAATTCTGTCGGATCCGTGGGTTCCAACGCATTTTCCGGATGTGTCAAGCTTAACTCAATAACGATCCCAGACTCTGTTGGATCGATCGGAGATTATGCATTCTACAATTGTACTTCACTCAGTTCAGTGGGCCTTAGTAATTCCCTCACAACCATCGGCAAAGGGGCGTTCCAGGATTGTAATAAAATATCCACCCTTATCATTCCAAGTTCTGTGAAATTTCTTGGTGCTTCTGCATTCAGTGGTTGTACTGCTCTGAACGAGTTGACTGTGCCAGCAGGACTTGACTGTGTCGTATCCAATGATGCTCCGGCCTTCAATGGATGTACACACCTCAGCAAGATAACATTCACTGGGTCTGAAGGCTGGTTCGATTACGGTTCTACCACATCTGAGAGTTCTTATTATGGATATGCCCCCTGGCAACTCAGCAACTCTGTATTGGCCGAGGTCACCATATCTGAGGGTATCTCATCGATCGGAGCATCTGCATTCAAGGACTGTATCGCTCTTACTTCTGTGATCATCCCGGATTCTGTCTCCGCTATCGGAGCATCTGTATTCAGTGGTTGTACCAAGCTTATTTCAATGACGATCCCTAGTTCTGTGACTTCGATCGAAGACCATTTGTTCGAAGGATGTAGAGCACTCGAGACCGTGTCTATTTCAGAAGATGTCAGATCTATTGGAGACTATGCGTTCAGCGGTTGTACCAATCTTGTTTTCCCGATGACCCTGAATTCGGTGACCGCAATTGGAGATTATGCGTTCAGCAATTGCATCTATTTGCCATCAATAACTCTTGGGGATTCCGCAAAATCGATCGGAAACTATGCGTTCAACGGTTGTAATAGCCTCTCCTCTGTAGTTCTTGGTGGATCTCTTGAATCAATCGGAGACTTTGCGTTTAAAGATTGTATTTGCCTTACCACTTTGACCATTCCGGATACCGTCTCCTTTATCGGGGCATCTGCATTCTATGGCTGTATCAATCTTATCTCAATGACGATCCCTCGTTCTCTGACCTCGATCGAAGATCATATGTTCGAAGGATGTACCTCTCTTGAGACCGTGACCATTTCAGATATGGTCCAATCGATAGGAAACTACGCGTTCAAAGACTGTATCAATCTGACTACTGTGAACTTCGGCACTTCTGTCAAATCGTTGGGGATCGAAGCATTCAGCGAGTGTATATCCCTCAATTCTCCGACCCTCCCAGATTCTGTCGAAGTCATTGGTGCCTCTGCATTCTATGGTTGTACCTTTACATCTATCAAATTCTCCGATAATGTTACAACCATCGGGGATGGAGCATTCAGCACCTGTACAAATCTCACAACTGTGACCCTTCCTAACTCTGTTACCGAACTCGGATCTTCTGCATTTGAAGGTTGTACCGACCTCAGATCCGTGGACCTTGGCAGGTCCATCTTGGCCATCAAAGAGAATACATTCTACGGCTGTACTTCCATAAATTTCATTTCCATTCCTGATTCGGTATCTTCGATTGGAAACTTCGCATTTTATCGGTGCAGTGCTCTCACCACAGTGTTCCTTGGTAATTCCGTCGGATCCATTGGTTCCAACGCATTTTCGGGCTGCGTCAAGCTTAACTCCATAACGATCCCAGACTCTGTTGGATCGATCGGAGATTATGCATTCTACAATTGTGCATCTCTAAGTTCAGTGGGTCTTGGCAATTCCCTTACAACCATCGGAAAAGAGGCGTTCCAGGATTGTAACACAATATCCTCTCTTATCATTCCAAGTTCTGTAAAATCTCTTGGAGAATCTGCATTCAGTGGTTGTACCGGCCTGAAAAAGTTAACTGTGCCAGCAGATCTTGACTGTGTCGTATCTAACGATGCTCCGGTCTTCAATGAATGTACACATATCAGCAAGATAACCTTCACTGGATCCGAAGGATGGTTCGATTATGGTTCGACCACTTCTGAGAGTTCCTATTATGGGTACACTCCTTGGCAATTCAGCAACTCTGTATTGTCAGAGGTCACCATATCCGACGGCATAACCTCTATTGGAGCATCCGCATTCAATGACTGTATCGATCTTACTTCTGTGACCGTCCCAGATTCTGTCTCCGCTATCGGAGCATCTGCGTTCAGCGGTTGTATCAAACTTGCCTCTTTGTCGATACCGAGTTCGGTGACCTTGATCGAAGATCATCTCTTCGAAGGGTGTATCTCGCTCGAGGCTACGATCCTCCCAGATTCTGTCTCCGCTATCGGAGCATCTGCGTTCAGCGGTTGCATCAAACTAACTTCTATAACATTCCCAGATTCCGTCGGATCTATCGGCGATTCTGCATTCTATCAATGTACTAACCTTGAAACCTTGGAATTCGGTAATTCTCTATCGACCATCGGAGACCACGCGTTCGAACTCTGCGGATCTGTTCTTTATATTTACCTTCCCGGATCACTTCAAACGATCGGAGCATCTGCATTCAAAGACTGTACCACGTTGTACACAGTTAACTTCGGTAAATCTGCCGCGTCGATCGGAGACTACGCATTCAGTGGATGTACTGCCCTTTCCACCGTTGATTTCGGTAACACCATCACATCGATCGGAAATTATGCATTCAGCGGTTGTTCCATACTTCCTGCATTGGTCATTCCGAATACCGTCACTTCCATTGGAGACCATGCTTTCAATGGATGTGCTTCTCTTGATTCTGTGACCTTCGGTAATAATCTCAAAACGATCGGAAATCACGCATTCTCTGGGTGCACAAAACTCACTTCTATTATTATCCCGAGTCGTGTGACAACTATCGGAGACCATGCGTTCGAGGATTGTGTAAATCTTGAAACAGTGGTCCTTTCTGATTCCGTCACAACTCTTGGGGATTATGCGTTCAAAGGCTGCATAAGGATCAAAGAACTCACTGTGCCAGTGAGTCTCAACTGTGTCGGATCTAATGATTCACCCGTATTCGCTGACTCTGTCGCTATCGAAAAGATCATCTTCACCAAAGGGTCTGGAGAATGGTATTACTATGGCTCTCAAAGTGCCGACCCCTCTTACTATGGTTTAACCCCTTGGCAACTCAGCAAATCTACGCTGACCACGATCGTTATCTCCACTGGTGTGAGATCCATTGGAGAAAATGCATTTTATGCATGTAACAAACTCAACTCCGTGACCTTCTCAGATACGATCGAATCCATAGGAGATTCTGCATTCAAGGATTGTGCTCTCCTAATAGATCTGTCTTTTGAGAAAGTAAAAACAATCGGATCAAAAGCATTCTATAATTGCGGACTTCTCGCCAATGTGGATCTGGGAGATTCTGTTGAATCGATCGGAGATTCTGCATTCCAAGGATGTGGATCTATCACTTCGATCGATATTCCCAATTCTCTCACATCGATCGGAAAATATGCGTTCAGTGATTGTTCCGATCTCAAAAAAGTTATTTTTTCAAATTCGAAATCCTCGATCGGAGACTATGCATTCAGTAACTGTACTTCTCTCGATACAGTGTCTCTGGGTAATGCTGTTACATCGATAGGGGACTATGCGTTCAACGAATGTGCTGCCATCGTTTCAACAACGATCCCGAATTCTGTGGCCTCGATAGGAGATTCAGCATTCAAAGGCTGTACCTCTCTTGCTTCGATCTGTATTCCTGTTTCGGTCACAACCCTTGGTAACTCCGCATTCGGTGGTTGTATCGGTCTGAAAGAGATTACAGTTCCAGTGGGTCTGAACTGTGTTGGGTCTAACGAATTCCCCGTATTCTCTGGTTGTGCCAACATCGCCAAGATCACGTTTGTGGGATCCGGGGACTGGTTTGTATACAGTACGACCGAGTCTGAAGGTCCTTATTATAGAAACACACCTTGGCAACTCACCGAGGTCGAATCGCTGGCCGTTGTCATATCAGATGATGTGACATCCGTCGGATCTTCTGCATTCTATAATTGTACCGCTCTTTCTTCGGTGGAACTCGGAAATTCTGTCAAAACTATCGGGCCCTCTGCGTTCGAAAATTGTACAAAACTAACTTCAATTACGTTTACGGACAATGTCTCTTTGATCGGAGATTCAGCATTCAAAGGATGTATCCTGTTCGAAACCGTGAATATCCCAGATTCTACCGAATCGATCGGAGATTCAGCATTCAAAGGCTGTACAAACCTCACCACCTTGAACCTCGGCAATTCTGTTCTGCTTATCGGAGATTCTGCGTTCGAAGGTTGTACTTTACTTTCTACAGTAACTCTACCAGAATCTGCTGAATCGATCGGAGCATCTGCGTTCAATGGTTGTTCAAACCTATCTTCGGTATCTTTCGGCAATAATGTCAGATCGATAGGGGATTTCGCATTCAATGAATGTACCCAATTATCCTCTGTGGTCCTTCCAGATTCTGTCAAATCGATTGGAACGTATGTTTTCTACAATTGTATTGCTCTCGACACCGTGGATCTTGGCAGTTCTGTTGAATCTATCGGCCCTTCTGCATTCGAGGGTTGTACCAAGATCACCTCCGTGATCCTCCCAGATTCTGTCATCTTCCTTGGAAATTCTGCATTCAAAGGCTGTATTGAACTAAAACAACTCACTGTTCCAATAAGTCTTGATTGTGTTGGCTATGCCGATTCGCCTATCTTTACCGGTTGCACCAATATCGAAAAGATCATATTCACGTCTGGATCAGGAGCTTGGTACCATTACGGAACGTCCGACAGTAAATTTACTCCTTGGCAACTTACCCAGGTCGCTTTGACCGTGATCATTTCAGACAATGTGACCACTGTGGGAGATTCAGCGTTTTACGATTGTTCGGCACTCACATCATTGTCTTTGGGTATATCGGTCTCATCGATCGGCTCTTCTGCATTCGAGGGTTGTTCCAAGATAGAATCTGTGACCATTCCAGCCACTGTTTCATCAATAAGTGGGTCTGCATTCAAAGATTGTTCCGGTCTGAAAGAGATATCTGTACCTGTCGGTCTTGACTGTGTCGGGTCCAATCAGGCACCTATTTTCTCCGGTTGTGGAAATCTTAGTAAAATAACATTCACCGGTTCCGGGGACTGGTTCCCATATGGTACTTCTATTTCTGAAGAATCCTATTACAAATACGCACCCTGGCATCTTACCCAGGTCGCTTTGACCGTCGTCTTATCGGAGGATGTGGCAACATTTGAACAATCTGTGTTCAGAGGATGTACCGAACTTACCTCGATCGAGGTTTTGGGAGATAATGAAAATTACAGTTTTGTTGATGGCGTTCTTTTCAATAAGGACATGTCCTCCTTGATCATGTACCCTATGGGCAAGGCCGACACATCCTACACGACCCCTGAAGCTGTCAGCTCTATCGGAGACTATGCATTCTATACATGCCTCTCTCTGAACACTGTCACGATCCCGGCATCTGTAATATGTGTCGGTGATTATGCATTCTATGGTTGTTCCAAGCTGACCGCTATATCTCTTGGTGAGCATGTAACATCAATAGGAGTGTCTGCGTTTGAGGGTTGTACTTCATTCACCTCTCTCACGATCCCGGAGTCTGTTACTTCTCTTGGTGGATCAGCATTTAGGAACTGTATCGGCTTGACAGAGATCTCGGTTCCTGTAAGCCTTAACTGTGTCGGGTCCAATGATGCTCCCGCATTCACTGGTTGTCTCAATATTGCAAAATTAACGTTTACTGGATCTGGAAAGTGGTTTGAATATAGTACTTCCACTTCTGAAGGATATTCTTACAGATATACCCCTTGGCAGCTCACCGAGGCCGATTCCTTGGTCGTTTATCTGTCCGATTCTGTCACTACTATCGGAGAACGTGCCTTATCCGATTGTACGAAACTAACTTCTGTTCACTTCGGAAAGTCTGTATCCTCCATAGGGACCTACGCTTTTGAAGGCTGTACTTCCTTGGTTGAATTTGTGGTTCCGGAAAACGAGGCATATAGTTCTGATGAGTGTGGTGTGCTTTTCAACAGTGATAAGACAACATTGGTTCTGTACCCAATGGGTAGAGCTGGCACCTACGAGATCCCTGGATTTGTCATATCCATCGGAGCATCTGCGTTCGAGGGTTGTACTTCATTCACCTCTCTCACGATCCCGGATTCTGTTATGTCTCTTGGTAGGTCGGCGTTCAGGAACTGTATCGGCTTGACAGAGATCTCGGTTCCTGTAAGTCTTAACTGTGTCGGGTCCATTGATTCTCCCGCATTCTACGGATGTGTCAATATTGAAAAGATAACCTTCACCGAAGGAACTGGAGTTTGGTATCAATACGTATCTTCTGACTATAAATTCACACCTTGGCAGCTTACCGAGGCAGATTCCTTGGTCGTTTATCTTTCCGATTCTGTCACCACCATCGGAGAACGTGCTTTGTCTGATTGTATGAAACTTACTTCAGTTCATTTCGGCAGATCCGTTTCTTCAATTGGATCTCATGCTTTCGAAGGTTGCACCTCCTTGGTTGCATTTGTGGTCCCAGAAAACGAGGTGTATAGTTCTGATGACAATGGTGTCCTTTTCAATGCCAATATGACATCATTGGTTCTGTACCCAATGGGCAGAGATGGCTCCTATGAAGTGCCTGGGCCTGTCATATCTATTGGTGATTCTGCATTCTATGGTTGTTCCAAGCTGACCTCTATATCTCTTGGCGAGAATGTTACATCAATCGGAGATTCAGCGTTTTACAATTGTTCGGAACTCACCTCGCTGAGTTTCGGTAAATCAATCACATCAATTGGTTCTTCTGCATTCGAGGGTTGTTCCAAGATAGGGTCCGTGACCATTCCAGCCACTGTTTCATCCATAAGTGGGTCTGCGTTCAAAGATTGTACCGGTCTGGAAGAGATCTCCGTGCCTGTCGCTCTTGACTGTGTCGGATCCAATGATGCACCGATATTCAATGGGTGTACGCAAATCAGCAGGATAACATTCACAGGTTCCGGAGATTGGTTCAAATATGGTACATCTATTTCTGAAGACTCCTATTACAAATATGCGCCCTGGCAACTTACCAATGTGGCATTGACAGTGGTCTTATCGGATGATGTGACATCCTTCGAACAATCCCTATTCAATGATTGTATCAATCTTGTCTCGATCGAGGTCGTTGGGGGTAATGAAAAATACAGTTTTGTGGATGGTGTTCTCTTCAACAATGACAGATCATCTTTGATCATGTATCCTATGGGTAAGGCAGATACCAACTACGAGGTCCCCGAATCCGTCATATCAATTGGTGATCGTGCATTCTATGGTTGCACCAAGCTGACTTCTATATCTCTTGGTGAGCATTTAACAGCCATTGGGGCATCTGCGTTCGAGGGCTGTACTTCATTTACCTCTCTCGCTATTCCAGATTCCGTTACTTCCCTCGGTGGGTCAGCGTTCAGGAACTGTATCGGCTTGACAGAGATCTCGATTCCTGTAACTCTTAACTGTGTCGGATCCAATGATGCACCTGCATTCGCTGGTTGCGTCAATATTGCAAAATTAACGTTTACTGGATCTGGAAAGTGGTTTGAATATAGTACCTCCACCTCTGAAGGTTATTATTACAGATATACCCCTTGGCAACTCACTGAAGTAAATTCCTTGGTGGTTTATCTATCCGATACGGCTACTGCCATCGGAGAACGTGCTTTATTTGATTGTACGCGGCTTACTTCGGTTCACTTCGGAAAATCTGTCTCTTCTATTGGATCCTACGCTTTCGAAGGTTGCACCTCCTTGGTTGCATTTGTGGTTCCAGAAAATGAGGTGTATAGTTCCGATGATTGTGGTGTTCTTTTCAACGGTGATAAGACAACATTGGTCCTGTACCCAATGGGCAGAGATGGCTCCTACGAAGTGCCTGGCACTGTCACATCTATCGGGGATTCTGCATTTTATGGTTGTACCAAACTGACCTCTATAGCTTTTGGCAAGCAGATAACATCAATTGGGGCATCTGCATTCGAGGGCTGCACTTCATTCACCACCCTTACAATTCCTGATTCCATCACATCCCTTGGTGGGTCGGCGTTCAAGGACTGTACTGGTTTGAAAAAACTAATTGTTCCAGCAAGTCTCAACTGTGTCGGTTCTATCGAAAATCCTGTCTTTGAAGGTTGTGTGAATATAGAAAATATCACCACCACAGCCGGATCTGGTGCCTGGTACCAATACGACTCTTCAGAGTACGGATCAACTCCCTGGCAACTCAGTAGGTCTTCTTTGACCACTATCAGCATATCCGATGGCGTGACCAGTATCGGTGACCATGCGTTCGTATCTTGTGCCTCTATCTCCTTCATATCCCTTCCTGATTCGGTAACTTCTATCGGAGCGGGTGCATTCAAGGACTGTACTGGTTTGAAAAAACTAATTGTTCCAGCAAGTCTCAATTGTGTTGGTTCCAGTGAAAATCCCGTCTTTGAAGGTTGTGTGAATATAGAAAACATCACCTTCACAGCCGGATCCGGTGCCTGGTATCAATATGGATCCTCTGACTACAAGTTAACTCCTTGGCAACTCAGTAGGTCTTCTTTGACCACTATCAGCATATCCGATGGCGTGACAAGTATCGGTGACCATGCGTTCGTATCCTGTGTTGCCATCTCCTTCATATATCTTCCTGATTCGGTCACCTTGATCGGAGCGGGTGCATTCAAGGACTGTGTAGGTCTGAAAAAACTAATTGTTCCAGCAAGTCTCAACTGTGTCGGTTCTATCGAAAATCCTGTCTTTGAAGGTTGTGTGAATATTGAAAGTATTACCTTCACGACCGGATCCGGTGCCTGGTATCAATATGATTCCTCAGAGCATGGATCAACACCTTGGCAACTTAGTCGGCTTGTTCTGAAAACCGTTAACATATTGGATGGAGTGAAATCTGTTGGAGATCATGCATTCAGTGACTGTACCTGCTTATCCTCTGTCACCATAGGTAGTTCTGTTTCATCTATTGGAATTTCTGCATTCAGTGACTGTACCTCTTTAATTTCAATCGAAGTTAATGGAGGAAATGAATATTATTGTTCAGAAAACGGTGTTCTCTTCAATAAGGACAAAACAACTTTGTTACTGTATCCCACAGGTAAAACCGATACAACATATTCTGTTCCAGGTACGGTCTCAACCATCGATGCATTTGCGTTTTATGGTTGCGCCTCTCTTGTATCTGTTTCCATCCCTGATTCCGTATCATCTATCGGTGCGAGTGCATTCCACGGTTGCACAGGTCTGAAAGAACTCACTGTTCCTGTGAGCCTTGATTGTGTCGGATCCAACGAAACACCGATCTTCTCTGGTTGCGAGAATCTCAACAAGATCACTTTTACCGCAGGTTCGGGAGATTGGTATTCATACGGTGCTTCCGACTCTGATAAATCCTATTATGGATACACGCCATGGCAACTCAGCAAGCTTGCTTTGACCGTCATTGCAATATCCGATGGTGTGACCACCATTGGAAGCAAAGCGTTCAGCGAATGTGTCAATCTTTCCTCTGTGGTCATTCCGAGTTCTGTCACAACTCTAGGCAACTCTGCGTTCCGTGGTTGCACCGGTCTGAAAGAACTCACTGTTCCGGTCAGCATTGACTGTGTCGTATCCAATGATGCACCCGTATTTTCCGGTTGTGTGAATCTCAACAAGATCACCTTTACCGCAGGTTCGGGAGATTGGTATTCATACGGTGCTTCCAATTCTGACAAATCCTATTATGGATACACGCCATGGCAACTCAGTAAGCTTGCTTTGACCACCGTCGTCATAACCGACGGTGTGAAAACCATTGGAAACTCTGCGTTCAAGGATTGTATCATGCTCAGTTCTGTGGCAATTCCAAGTACAGTAATGACAATTGGAAATTCTGTATTCAGAGGTTGTACTGCTCTTAAGTCGATCGATATTGACGACGATAATGCGAACTACTGTATGCTCGACGGTGTTCTTTTCAATAAGAACATGACCGTTTTGATCGAGTATCTTGGCAGCAATACCAAGTATGTCATCCCAACCCCGGTCACAACGATCGAGAGTTATGCGTTCTACGATTGTACTTGCATCACCTCTATAACCATTCCGAGTTCCGTCACATACATCGGAGATTCCGCGTTCAATGGCGTATTTTACGATGTAAACGGTGAGACCGTACTCGAACCGACCGCAACGAACCTGGCAGGTTCAACTTTCGAGAAGACAGGTGACAAATGGGTGAAACAGGCAACTCCTGTCGAGGAGAACGCCGGAGGAAATGTCTTGATGTATCTCATCATTGCGATCATCGCTGTGATCATTGTTTCCGTCGCTGTAGGGGTAGTGAAGAAGAGAAAAGCTTGAAAATCTGTTAATAGGGGCGTAAGCCCCTGATCTGTGCCCAAATATGAAGTGCCAGCACACCTCATTTGATCACTGACCTCTTTACCAAGGTCAGGATCTACACAAAAGGATAACCGAATAAGGGGCCTTATGGCCCTTCGTTCGATTCAAAAAATCTTGTTCAGTTTTGCAAGGACATCACGAGGATATTTTCCGAAGATGTCCACTTTGGGGTTTTTACTGCTGAGATCAGTGATGACATCAGGGACCTTGTCGCTCCTATCAAGAGTTTTACGTATACTTTTCGATACCGCTTCACCATTCACTCTCTCTATGGGAACAACCTTCAGACCAGCACGTTTAAGATCTCCAGGAAGTTCATCATCTGCAGCGATCTCCAATACGCATCTGATCTCTGGGTTGGTCTTCATGATCTCCAAAAGCATGTATGAAAGATGTTCTGCAGCACCGTATTTTACGGGACCAGATCTTTCAACGTTTCCGTTGTGGGCTATAAGTCTTTTATCGACAGCGGCAATTTCTTCTGGTCCACGTGCGTTCTTTTTGGCGAATGCAAGATTCATTCCCGTTTTAGGAACGAGTTCCAAAGGAATGGTCGCAGAGATCTCATCTACCGCAGCATCGAGTTCGCGAATGAGATCGACCTTGTTTGCATCTTCTTTTTTCAGACTAACTTTCGAGAGGTTGACCACGGGTACACCGTTTCCGATCCTGTACTGGGTCTCGATAGATCTTTGGATCATTTTGCGGGATTCTGTCACGGAGGTGACAAGATCAAGACCGTTTGCCATATTGGCCGCAATGAAAGAAGATAGTGCACATCCCGAGCCATGGCCTGCTTCATAGGGCAGACGGGGGTTGGTGATCTCGGTTATATCTGCTGAAAGATATAGATAGTCGGTAACGGTCTTACCTTCCATGTGTCCCCCCTTCAGAAGAACTGACGATCCGTTCTTGCCGATGATCTCACATGCGTATGCAACATCATCTTCATCCTCGATCGTCAGTCCTGTGAGGATCTCTGCTTCCCTTCTGTTGGGAGTAACCAGTTCGCAGATCGGAAGAAGTTTTTCCTTCAATGCACGAATGTATGTGTTATCATACAGTTTATCTCCGACAGTGGCCACCATCACGGGGTCTACGATCAGGGGGGCATCATGGTCTTCTAAAGCATCAGCGACGATATTGATTATCTCTGCATTGTACAGCATTCCGGTCTTGACTGCTTTGATATCACAGTCCTCGAGAACGGCGTCGAGCTGTGCCTGCACCACGTCCGCAGGCAACGGGAATATTTTGCTGACACTGCAGGTATTCTGTGCAGTTACAGCGGTTATGACTGTGGCCGCATGGACTCCAGCTGCGTTCATGGCTTTGATATCCGCCTGGATACCTGCACCTCCGCAGGAGTCCGAACCGGCCACTGTAAGAGCGGTTCTCATATCCGCCCATATCAGGTCCATATATTTAAGAAAGAAATCACAGGCCCGCTGCTTTGACAAGGCCTGGGTAGACAACCTCGGTCACCCAACGTTTGGTGTATTCGAACCCATTGTGTAGATATGTTACTCCGATCACAGCCTCAAGGTAGGGTATGTGACCAGACGCAGATAATGGTTTATCTATATCGGGATCATCTAAGAAACCTTGGTCGTTGAAGAAGAACGGTGTTAGCTTCCAAAGATCTGAAAGCAACTTATGCTGGGTTTTGTTACATACCAATTTCTGTTTGCACGGCTCTATTTTTCCTTTTGACAGACCTTTATTATACAGTATCTCTACCACTATCAGATCGAGAACTGCATCTCCCACCTGGGCCAGTCTCGAATTGCGGGGATTACTGTTGTGGCGACCACGTGGTTCGGTCCTGTCCTGTGTCGAATCCATAGCTTCACAAAGCAGTTCTGCAGGTACAGATAAGCAAAGTATCTGTCCGAGTTCCTCCATTTTGTTCAGTTTACGCTCTGTATCAAGGACCCTATTCATACCTGTGATAAAGTGGGCGTAGATTATAATCTAAGGGCATGATGTTTGAGGCTCCATTGCATCATGCTGTCAACATCCGAACTATTTCGATCTGATTTGATTTGAAACATTGGACGCTGCCACAGTAAGCAGAGCACATTTCTCTTTGCTGTCGTCTAACCTTTACGTGATTTGTAACTGTTTAACCTACGACGAACGCAAAGTCAGCACTACATCGAGCCGAAACCCTTTTTGATCCGATTTTCTGATGATT
>CAVHHN010000008.1:0-34368 GCA_963635855.1 Faecalibacterium sp. CAG:74
GGATTTTATTAGTTCTGGATTATTTGAATGGGCCCTGGCATTGCAACTTCGAATCACAGTTGGTGGCATATGCCAATATTAAGAATCTTTGTTTGAATCTTACCTTTGCGAGATGTCTATACGGTGTCTTCATTAATATTTTAGGTTCTATGACAATTCGTGTGGAAAGCTGATGCGAAGTAAGGTTCAATACTGAAATCGCAATCAGGTTCCGATGACATCTGAGAAGCAGCCCAAACAAACAAAGACCGTCCGTAAGATCCCGTCCCCGAACATGAGTTCGGGAACGTTCGTCGAGGTGGATAGCACACATTGTCTGACCTTCCTTCTCGGTGTCGATACCGATCAATGGAAACTGGAAAGCACCAAGATAGGTACTGAGGACAATGTGAAGGTCTCTCATTTTTTCCTTAAGTTCATCGGCGATGCGGGAAAATGTCCGAGTTGCGGTACCGAACGTGTATTCCATGACAAGAAGGAACGTACCTGGAGACATTCGAACATGGATGATACGGTATGCTACCTGCATGCGGGTATCCCTCGGTGTTCCTGTCCGAAATGCGGTAAGATCTCACAGGTGGATATTCCCTGGGCGGATCCAAATGTAAGTTACACCAAACGGTTCATGGAAATGGCGGTCCAACTCATGTCCCAGATGTCGATATTGGCGGCATCCAGGCAAATGGTCACGACCTGGAGGGTCCTTGACGGGATAGTCGGATCGGTGGTTGAAAAATACCTTGACAGAATGGACCTGTCCGAAGTCAGGAATATCAGGGTAGACGAGACCTCTGCCAAAAAACACCACCATTACATCACCGTTGTGACCGATGTCGACACCGAAACGGTCATTTTCATCACCAAGGGAAAGGATTCGAACACAATGAGAGAGTTCAGGGACTGGCTGATCGACCATAACGGGGATCCGGCAAGTATAGAATTGGTCGCTACCGACTTCGAAAGAGCCTTCATTTCAGGGACCGAAATGTTCTTTCCGAATGCCGAATCCGTGTTGGACCCGTTCCACCTGATCCAACTTGCCAACAGGGCATTGGATTCTGACAGGATCTCCGGTCAGAAGAACGGAGAACGTCTCAAAGCGATCAGGTATTCGTTACTGAAGAAACAGGACAGTCTCACCGCTGAAGAACGTGAGATACTCGAAGGTTTCACAAAAGATAATGAAAAGGTCGCTCTGTCCTATCAGATGAAGGAAACCCTGAGAGATCTGTTCAGATATACGAAACATGAGCTGAAATTGGCAGAGATCCATCTGAATCTGACATTCAGATGGATGATCAAAGAAGGTTCAAAGAAATTCATCACCCTTGGTAAGACCATCCGGGATAATCTGAAAGGTATTCTCAGAGCCATCGAAACAGGCATCAACAACGGATATCAGGAAGGACTGAACGGGAGGATCCAACTTTCCAAACGTTTGGCGAGAGGGTACCATAAAGAAACGCGTTTCGGACGTATGATCTACTTCAGGGACCTATTCAGAATGTACCGAGTTTCGCATCAGCTTTCCACACGAATTGTCATAGAACCAAAATAAATACCTCACATCCATCTCTAAGAATATCCGATATCAATTCGGATTTATCTACGAAGTAGTATCCACTTTCACGGATCTTTATGAAATTGTCCAATCCAATCGGAATCTTCAGGTTCTGTTCTCCCTCGGCCATATTGGTATATTGTATTAAGAACTATAAAATCGATTGGAAAATACTACTTACTCTTTGGATTTCCAGTGGTCGCACATGTCGCGAACCATGCATTCAGAACAATGAGGGCGGTTCGGCTTACAGATCTCCTGACCGTGCCTGACGAAATAACGGTTGATGTCAGACCACAGTTCCCTCGGTGCCTTTTTCATCAGTTCGAATTCTGTCTCTTCAGGAGTTTTTGTACAAACGAGCCCCATTAGATTCGAAATCCGATGTACATGGGTATCGACACATACCGAAGGAATGTTCATTGCATATGAACGAACACAGGCGGCCGTCTTCCTACCGACCATTGGTAACGAGATCAATTCTTCGGTGCTCTCTGGAACCTGTGAATCGTACTTGTTGCGAAGAATGCGACAGCATTCCACGATGGCCTTGGCCTTCTGATTAGGAAAACCGGCAGGATGTATCAGTTCTGCCACTTCGGCAGGATCTGCTTCGGCGAGTTCACCAATGGACGGGAATCTGCGGAATAGATTATCGGAAGCTTTACGGGTGTTGTCATCTTTGGTCCTCTGGGACAAGATGGTGGCAATGAGGACATGAAACGGATCGCAAGGCCATTCGGGATTCAAGCCTTCTGAATTACGTCCGGGATACGCCCCTCCAGTATAGACCTCGGACATCCGCCCAAGTATCACAGAGATGTTTTGCCCATCCATTTCAATGCCTCCTCCGCCATGTAGAAAGAACCGGTTATGAGCACATACTCATGGTCTTTCCGAAGTTTTTCAGCATATTCGATAGCATCACCGACACCATCGACCGCCACCGCCTCTGGGAAGAACTGTTTGACCGTCTCGAGAGTGCTCTCGGCAGATCTGGCACGAGTACAACTAGGTGCTGTGACCACGATCGATGAGGCCACGTCAGACAAATTGTGTGAAATATTGAAAACGTCCTTGTCTTCAAGAAGTCCAAGAACGATCACCACCTTTCCATAGATCTCGGCCACATCCCTGGCAAGACCCTGTGATCCGGCAGAAGTATGGGTCACATCGAGAAGGAATCCGTTTCCGATATCTTCCAGCCGGCAAGGCCATCTGACCTCTGAAAGGCCTTCCTCAAGATAGGGTGCGATACGTTTCCCATATTCCGGAAGTTTCATTAGGGCCTCGATAGCGAGAGCTGCATCCTTTGCCTCATTTCTCCCCGGGATCGATACTTTGTGTTTCTTATCCCGATATATGAATTCCGGTCCATCGGGAAGATTCCTCAGCACCGTCACAGACGCAGGATCGATAGAGGTGAGGTTGGAATCCATTTCCTGAGCGACCTGGGATATGGTCCGAAGTGCATCGCCCGTGTTCAACGTCACGGAGGGAACACCATTCTTTATTATCCCTGCCTTCTGATAAGCGATCTTCTCTATCGTATCACCAAGATATTCCTTATGTTCAAGACTGATATTGGAGATTACAGAAACCTCTGGAACAATTATGTTCGTGGCGTCGAAACGTCCACCCATCCCGACCTCTATCACAGCAATATCCACATTTTCACAGGCAAAATAATTAAAGGCAATCGCACTGGTGACCTCGAAAAAGGTGCAGTAGATCTCACTTTCTTTCATATCATCCACGAAATGACGTGCCTTGGCGGAATGTTCTGCCAGTTTTTGATCGGATATCGGTTTCCCGTTGATAGAGATCCTTTCATTGAACGAAAGAATGTGCGGAGAGGTGAACAATCCTACTTTATACCCTGCTTTACGAAGGATGGATGCTATTATCGCACAGGTGGATCCTTTCCCATCACTCCCCGCAACATGGATCGAACGAAAATTGTTCTGAGGATCGCCCATCCTCTTCAGAAGAACTTCGGTGTTCCTGAGACCTAGACGTACCCCGTTGAGCTGAAGGCCGTAGAGCCATTTCAACTGACGCTCTTTCATATCGGCCCTGCGGTCCACGATCTCACTCCAAAGAACGTTTCAATCCATCCACAAGCTGATTGTAGGTGGTCCCACGGGACTTGCAGATCCTGCGGATGGAATCCATGGTCCCAGAACCATACTGTGCGGCCTTCTTTTTACGATCTGCGAGGAAATCATATCCCAGATCCCTTGCCGCATCCGAAAGTAATTTCTTACGGACGTCCTCGTCGAGGGGACGAAGTACGGAGGTCGGAGCATTACGGGATAACGCGACGATTTCTTTGTCAAGATAGGCGTATTTTACCGTCTTTCCAAAGAATTCTCCCATCTTCGCTTCGTGGGTTTTTGTGGAAGTGAAGAGCTTTGCCAGGTCCTTGGCCATTTCGTCCCTCATCGGAAGATCTTTCATTCCGACATATTTCGAGTAACCAGCGAAAAGTTCGTCAGCTCCCTGTCCCCCCAGGATGAGACTTTCACAACAGTTTCTCATCACACAGTAAAGTGGCATTTCGAAAGCCAATGTGAGCGGACTGTCGGTTCCAGTGATGCGTATCTGATCGCGCAGATTATCGATTATCCTATCATCTTCCAGATCGATCACGGTCAGATCGAGTCCCAGCAGAGGGGCAATCTCTCTTGCAGCCTCCACATCATGAGAGTTTTTCGTGCCGACAGTGTAAAGATGCACGGATGAGGCGTACCTTTTTGCCAAGGCCGCCACGAGTCCAGAATCCAATCCACCCGAAAAGGCAATGGCCACATTCCGACCTTCGGTACATTCGGCCACGGACCTCTGCAACAATTCGGCGAGCTTCTGAGATAGTTCAGACATAATGAGGTAGTGTATTCCCACCACCTATAAATGAATGGTTCGCGTAATACTATACTATATTTTGGTATGCACTAAACACATACTTTAACTAGAATAATGCCTATATTACGCTCATGGATGGTGTAACCCGTATCGGTGTATCATTAGAGCCCGAACTGCTCGCTAAATTTGACAAGGTCATTCAAAAGAAAGGATATGTAAGTAGATCTGAAGCTATCCGCGACCTTGTTCGCGATACTCTTGCAGAAAATGAGTGGAAAAATGATAAAGAGTACATGTGCGGGATCATCACTATCGTCTACAACCATGATGCCAGCGGACTCACTGACAAGATCACTGAAATCCAGCATGAAGCTTTGGACACAATCTACACCACAATTCACATGCATCTCGACCACGAGATGTGCATGGAGGTCATCGCATTGGAGGGCGAACTCGGAACCTTGAAGAAAATTACCAACGATATAGGTTCCCTCAAAGGTGTTCTCAGGTGCAAACTTACCATGGCATCCAAGTCATCCGGACACCTTCACTACATCGGGACCAGAAACTGAAAGTTCTTACAAAATACCTATCGGCAGGGGAGACCAGGTTGTTCTCCTCTGCTGGCACATTGATTTTATACTTCTCTCACAAGCATTCGATTGTCCAAAAGGTCCATAGCGACTATTGTCGACATTGCATTGGGAAGAGACTCGTCGAATCCGAATTTTTCACGAAGGAATAGATCGGACGCCCTCGAAGGATTGAATGCAACCACATTGGTTGCTCCATCATTTTCATTCAAAAATGAAAGCGTGTGTGGAAGAACTACAAACTTCAGATCCGATTTCGGCATCGAATTCGGATACACCACAAAAGAACTGGTGGCCCAGACCGCACCCTCAGGGATCTTGTTCCGTGGCATGCACATCGGTACATCGTGACCGAACACAGTGCCTTCATCATCTACCATCGCGGTCAGCATATCCGTCGGGCTTTCAAGGAAACTCTTTGAGAAAACACAGACCTTGAAATCTTTGGTCCTACTTTCGGTAAGTGCGTGGTTCTCGTATTTGCAACCAAGGCCACAATTCTTTGACTCTTCCATTTCGAGACGAACCATCGAAGGGCCGTCAATAATGAAAACATCATAGACCCCGTCCTGAGATAGAATTTTGCTTAGAATTCTGTTGACGGACATATATTGCCATATACATCCAACTATAAAAAAACCTTTTTATGACCTGTTAAAAATGTTTTAGATGATCCATTCCTGAAGGCCACTATTTGTCCCAGGGGTCGACCATATTACATAAGCGAACGATTGTCCGTAAAAGGTTTCATCCGTTCACAAATGCGAACGGATGGTTCTATGGTCACGTTTGACAAATGACCATAGGTAGTGGTTCACTCAGGCTAGACGGATCAATACTTCTGATCCGTTCTTCTCAACCTCGAGAGCCCTTGGTTTCAAGAAATTACTATACCCTCCAAGAGCTGGAATAGTAACCTCTTTGTCGTTCACGGTCACCGACCCCTGATCATCTGGAATGAAACGTAATGTTTTCTTCCCAGGGCTGAAGTACACTCTATACCTCATACAGTCGAACATCATAGAATGAATGGAAGTATTTCCAGTGATGAATGCTTTTGGCGAATCTTCTTTCGAAGAAGAACCGTAGTATTCCACAAGGCGTTTTAGTCTTGCTATCTCCTTGTCTTTCACATCACAGTCCGATTTATAGCGGTTCATCTCGCTTGACATATTATCAAAATCACGAACATTTGTCTTCTTTTCAAGACTTTTCACCTGTGTTGTAAGACTTTTGATCGCAGCATTCTTCTTTTTGATAGTATCTTTCAGATGGGGATAATCTTTGAGTTGTTTTTCAAGCGTGAAGATCTGCGAATTTGCGTCTTTGAGTTGTTTTCTCAAATCTTTAACAAGTTCAGACTCATCCACTATGGAACTGCTTTCTTGAACAGCTATGGCATCAACTGTCGGTTCAGCATCGGATTGAACTTCCTCGAGGTTTTCTTCGATTTTTTCTTCTATCTCCTCGTCAGACAACTCCTCGACGATTTCCTCGGGCTCTGGATCAGTGTAGGGTGTAAGGAGGTAGGCTACCGAGCCCCCAGGTATTGGAACCAACTTACCATTCCATTTTTCACCAACAGCACAATTACCGAGATTGGAGACAGTATAGGCATTCTCTCCATCGGTTGCCATTAGTTGTCCGCTCTTGTCATCTAAGATTATTGTGAATAACATGTCCTCTGAATCCACTGCCATAGCACATCTTTTATCCTGAACTGCCTCATCTGAAGGTTTTTCAGAAGCATTCTTCGCACCCTTCTGGTCTTTCTTCATCTGTTTCCTCATTTTTTTAGGGATATTGGTAAGAAAAACATCGCATTTATTCATCGACGACAGCCCCCACAGGAACATTGGAAGAAACGAAATTCAAAACAGGCTCCGAGGAATCACTAAGGGTGAATACCTCATAATCCTCCAACAAAGTGTACTTTTCAAGAGTTTTCAGGTAATCGTCGCTCAAGGAATCTCTCAAAGCAACAACACGCACGTCACATCCTTCTTCAATGGCCCTTTTGACAGCAGGATGCATATCACGGTCACCGGAAACAATCACGGCAGTATCCACCTTCTTCGTTGCAAGATCCCACGACACATCCGTCGTTATAGCAGTATCCACCTCCTTCTGTTGCAAATTTTTCTTTCCACCATTATCAATATTGACCTGTGGATTGTACAAAATAACATCAAAACCCGACGACCGCAAAGAATTCTGTAATTTTGTGATTCCAGAATTTGTACATCCATCGTATGCCCTGAGCACCGTCAACCTATATCCCTCAGAGATATTCTTGACCAAAGCTGAATAATCAATTGCCATTCCCATACAGTTAAGGTCGGCTGAACTCAATTCCACATTGCTCAAATCGATATATATTCCAATTTTTCTAAGGTTATCCAATTAAATCACCTTATATGCGTGATGGTTTGTGTATATTTATATTACTCATAAATGTAATAAAAGTAATAAACGTAATATATGTAACAAACATTATATCACCTATGGGCCAAGGTCTGACAAAAGACAAAGTAATGATAGCCTGCGTGGTCGGCGAAGTGACACTCATCACCGAACCGGCTCTTCAGAACAATATCGACCGTATCCACCTGGTACATTACGTCAAGCACGACTCGATGAAAGATGAACGTGCCCAGTTCTACATGTCGTTCTACGATGAAACTGAAAAGATTCTGAAGGAAAACGGCATCGAGGTCGTTGAACATTCCGATGCTGAAACCTACATTTTCAGGAGCATGATGTCTGAGATCTATCGGATCCTCATCGAAGAAGTGGATTCGAAAAGGTCCTCCGTATACGTGAACCTCTCTGGTGGAACACCGGAATATGCAGCTGCGGCCGCCATATGCTCCATGATGTTCAGAAATGTGGAGATCTTCACCGTCAGCAAAGGTTACGACGGCCGGACGGTGGATTACTCCCAATTGCTGGCAAATGCCAAAAAGGACGGAAAACTGGTCGGTAGCTGCAGTTGTATCGGAAAAACGTATTCGGTGGAGAAGTTCCCCATCGACAGACCGGAAGAGAATCTGCTGAAGGCATTCAAGATATACTCGGTCATCTCCGACAGTGAGATCAAAAACTCAAATACAACGGTCATCAGAAACCTTATTCTGAAGAACATATGGCTCGCAAGAGGTCCCCTGGAAGAGGGTGCTGCGGTGAAGGGAACATCGGTCGAACTTGAACGTCCGGAAAAAGGATATGCATGTTCCCGGTCAAAAGAATTGGAATATGCCTCAAGACAAAGAGGAGAGGCCGTTCAGTACTATCGGGTCTATGTGAGCAGATGGGAATCCAAAGGATGGATCGAAAAGATCCCTGGTACCAAGAAATACAAGGTAACAGATGAAGGTAGAACGGTATTGGACGTGTTCTGCCCTTCGAAAGTGATAGACTACACAACAACAAATATTATGACCCAGGAATCAAAATACTACGATTGAATGATCGATACCGATCCCCTCTGAAGTAGTAAAGGACAATATCATGTCCGATCTGATCAAAGATCTCTTGGATTCCTTACTTCATGCCCAAAAATGACCTGAACCTCTTCGACTTACTGACCCCGTACATGACCCGGATCATGAGGTAAGTTCACCGAAATGAATCGGCCATAAGCAGTAAGATACCGTCCCATCAAACTCACCCTTATTGACGAAATTCACACAATAATCCCACTTTATGTCATCCCGCATAACTGTTTTTCCTTCATAATTATAAATAAAATGATACAACTCACGGACCAATGAAAATTCTGATCATCACTGAGAAGGCGAATGCCGCAAGGAGGATCGCCACGATCTTATCCGACGGCAATTCGCACTCGGCATCTGCAGGTGGGGTCACAGCCCTTACCTTTGAAACCGAGTCCGACCAGTACACCGTTGTCAGTCTCCGCGGACATATCATGGAACTCGACTATCCGGAGAAATACAGCGATTGGAAGTCCGGTTCTCCCGTCGACCTCGTCCGTGCACCTCAGATCAAGACGATCAAGGTAAAGTCCATCCTCAACAAAATCATCGAACTCGCAAAGGTCGCAAACCGTATCATCATTGCGACCGACTACGACCGTGAAGGAGAACTTATCGGCATGGAGACCGTCAAAGCCGCTGATGTCGATATGAAAAAGGTCAAGAGAGCGAAATTCAGCGCATTGACCAAAGGGGAGGTCGAGAACGCATTTGCCAATCTGGTCGAACCCGATGAGAAACTCGCCAACGCGGCAGAGGCTCGGCAGATCGTGGACCTATCCTGGGGAGCTGTACTGACCAGACTTATTTCCCTTTCTTCCGGACAGGTCGGAAAGAACTTCATGTCCGTAGGGCGTGTTCAAAGCCCTACACTAAAACTTCTCGTTGACCGTAATGAAGAGATCGAAAACTTCGTTCCCGTACCATACTGGGTCATCGAAGGCAAGTTCGGATTGCTCGCATTCAAAGGCAGGCATGAGAAGGGTCAGATCTGGGATGAAACGGAAGCCGACACCATTTTCAACAAGACCAAAGACGTCAAAGAAGCTGTGGTCAGTTCCTATGAAAAAGGATTGAAAGAGGAATACCGTCCCCCGCCTTTCGACACTACCATGATGCAGGTCGAAGCCAACAAGATCGGCATACCTCCTTCCGCCGCCATGAAGATCGCAGAAGACCTCTACACCAGTGGATACATTTCCTATCCCCGTACTGAAAACACCGAATATCCGAAGAGTCTGGGTCTTAGAAGTGTTCTTGAAAAACTCAAAGAATCTGAGTTCAAATCCGAAGCAGAGGAGATCCTCAAACAGGAGAAGATCATTCCTTCTAAAGGTAAGAGAAGGACCACGGACCACCCCCCTATCTATCCCACTGCAGGAGCGACTCAGGCAAAGCTCAAAGGAGACAAATGGAAACTTTATGAACTCATTGTCAGAAGGTTCCTGGCCACTGTGGCCCCCAATGCTGTTGCAGAAACAACGAAGACCGTCCTTGAGGTCAACGGAGAGAAATTCCTCGTCGATGGCTATGTTCAGAAAGAGCTCGGCTGGAAGAAATATTACAAAAAATACCTCCACACGACCGAGACCCGTGTACCTGAACTGAAAATCGGAGACAAAGTGGAAGTTCGCAGCATCAGCAAGGTGGAAGATCAGACCAAACCTCCCTATCGTTACAATCAGGGTTCTTTGATCCAGGAAATGGACCGCCTTCAACTCGGTACAAAATCCACCAGGCACGACATCATCGGCAAACTGTTCTCTAGGAACTATGTTCAAGGGAACTACCTGGTCCCGACCGCCAGTGGTATCGCCCTTACCAAGGCATTGGAACATCACGGAGGTGGCATCACCGAACCTGAAATGACGGCCAAACTCGAAAGGGATATGCTCAGTATCACCGATGGTGAAAGAACCCTTGACGAGGTCGTTGTAGAGTCCCAGGATATGCTTCACGATGTCGCAGTGAAATTGGAAAACGACAGCGAAGCGATCGGTACCGAGATCAAATCGGCCCTCAAAAAACAGCAGTATGTCGGTGTCTGCCCGATGTGTGGCAACAGCCTCACGATCAAGAAGTCGAAGAACGGGAACTTCATCGGATGCAACGGATATCCTGAATGCAAATGTGCTTACCCCATGCCAAGAGGCGCCATGGTACAACTTACCGAAACAGCGTGTCCTGCCTGCAACCTCCCACAGATCAAAGTTGTCAGGAAAGGAATGCCGCCCGCACTTCAGTGCATCGATCCCAAATGTTCCACCAACACCGAAAAGAACAATCTGGGTATTTGCCCGGCCTGTAAAGAAGGTACGATCAGAGTGATGTTTTCGAAGAACGGAAAAAGGTTTGCAGGTTGTTCTGCATGGCCCAAATGTACTCAGACCTACCCCCTAAGGCCCAGGGGATCGATCACTCCCACAGATCAATCCTGTCCTGAATGCGGTGCACCGATAATCTCTCTCGGTACCATAACCGAATGTATCAACATGGACTGCCCCACTAGGAAGAAGCGCAAATCATCCACCAAAGATGTGGAAGCTACTTCTGACAAAAAGAGCAAGGCCACCAAATCCACCGCTGGCACCAGCAAGAAGAAGACCACAAAGAAAACCACTACCAAAAAGACAGCCAAAAAATCAACTAAAAAGGCTGCCTGAGTTAAACAGATCACAGATCAGCACATTTTGCGTGCAAGGGAGAGCTCGTTCTGAGTGTTAAGATTCATAGCGAGTTCCTCCCAATCTGTGAACAAATATTCTTCATTCAGATATTTTCCTTCGATCGTGGCCACTCTGTCCATGACCGTGACCCCGGACAAAACCCACTCCTTACCATTAAGATTCATGGTGTAGGATGGAGTGATGCCTTTGTTGACAACTGTGTCCTCTGAGATCAAAACGATAAGAGATTGCATTTCCGGCTTGAAATAACGGATGGTGCGGTCAAAAATCGCAGAAGTGACAAATGGAACGTCGGAGGGACAGGTGAGCACGTGCTCCCCTTCGAGGGTCGAAAAAGATGTGCGAAGGTCCATCATGAAATCCTCTCCGCTGGTCTTGATCGTTTCGATCCCCTGGTCCTTGAGGTACTTCTCGGTGTTCACCGTGTGAGAGCTTACTGAAACCAGGATATGATCTATCTCGGTGGAATTTTGCATTGCATCGATCACATGCTGTATGATAGGAACCTTCCCTACAGGCTGCATAGGTTTTTCGATGGTGGTCTGCCCCATCCTTGTACCTTTTCCGCCTGCATTGATCAACGCTTCCATATTATCACAACATAAGCCCTAGGATCACGGCAGTGATGAGAAGAAACATACAACGGGAAATCTCGTTGGTGGCTCCGAGAATATCCCCGTTGACGAATCCGAAGGTGTTGTTGGCCTTGTGTGCCATCAAATATGCTACTAGGATAGAGGAGATCAAACCGAACACATAGATGACAGATAAGATAGAAACATCCGTGGTCCAAGAGCGGTCCGCACCTGTAATGAAGCTCTTTTCGATGAAGAACGGGATCAAAAGCAGAACAATGGTCAGGATAGTGGATTTGAGCAAAGACCGACCATTGGTCAATCCGACCTGTCTTGAAGCCATTCCGGTACCTGGGTTTCCAAATGTAGCAGTGGCGACCTGTGCGTTCTTTACCAAGATCTCGGCCGCGAATGCAAAGGTGCCAAGGAACACAAACTTCGTATCAAATATGGACCAAGTTACCGATCCGATATGCTCATAAAGTGCAATGGTCAAAACCACCACGCACAATGCAACTCCGAACCCTCCCGCACCGATCAAACTGTCCTTGAGGGCGCGGATATGGTCCTCCTGCTTTCCCGAAGATACTATGATCCCGTCACCGAAATCGGTGAGTCCATCGAAATGTAGGAACTTTGAGAAAATATATGCAGTGAAAAGAGCTGCGACCGCAATGACCAAGGTCGACATTTCGCAAAGGGAAAGAATGATGCATACCAGAAACACTAGGAAGCCGTTCAACGCACCGAGTATAGGAACGAGCCAAAAATTACGTTCCATGGAATCCATCTCACGCTCACCGACATCGAGACGAATGATGGTGAAGAAAGATATCATACACTTCAAAGCGCCTAAAATACCTCTTATGCCGTATCTTACTGGAACTTCAGGGGAATTTGCGGTTGTCGGATGTTCCTCTGTATCACATATGCCAAGGTCCGCATCTGAATTATCTTCAGGGCCCTCACTCATCGGAATACCCCGTTATGTATCCGACCACACCTGCTACAAGTCCATAGGCAGTGTTCTCCAGATATTCTGGAAGGCTGACATCCTTGAGAGGCCTCATCCTCAAGAGATCGACGGTCGCATCACTCCCACGGGTCTCGGAGATACGTCCTGCAAGGAACATGGAAAGTGAACCATCGACCAAAACATCCGGGACCTCGCCATACATCTGATTGCAGATGCAGTTCTTCTCCGCCATCTCACCAGCGGAAAGTATTGCATAGACCAATGCACAGAGGTCCGGATCGGACCCCATGGAGTCGATCACGTCATTGAACTCCCCTTTGAAGTCTTCGTTGAGACCGCATGCAGATGCGCAATCCCAGAGCATTTCATCAGTGATGCCTTTACGGCCGAGCATCTGCAGAGACGTAAGGGGTTCTGGAGACTCCCCGCGGAGATGCAAAGCTTCTGCAACAACCTTCCTTACAGTACGGGCGGTGGCAATACCGACCGCAGTACCGGTCCCCGCAAAAGGAAGTTTGTCATCACTGATGGGTGAAACAACTGCCAATGCATCTGATGTTGTTCCGGTCTCCACATAACCCAGATCCCTCATCGCAAGAGCCTTGGCCTCGATCATAGGCGCAAGAAGATTGACTTTACCGGCAGTGGTCAAAGGAACCGGAACGACGGTCACGATGTTGATGGTCCCTCCGATAAGTCTCTTGTAAATTTCCTCAGACCTCCGAGCTTTGTGTTCCCAATTTTCAAGAACATCTCCCGCACAAACACAATTGGTCACACCAGCGGTCGCTGCTGAAAACACTTCGACCCCATCCACCACCTCGGTGGCATGGTTGAACACATACCTGACCTCTGCGGCAGTCATGAACCCTACTGAATCCTCCGGCAAATCATACTGTTTGACTTTTTCTTTGAGTATTGAAATGTAATCTTTGCAAGCGAACTTGTGTGGCACCTGCATAATAAACAACGTGTCGGTGACCGTTTGACCACCGTTCAATGGAGCACTGCTGAAAACCTCCATCCTCTCGGTAAGGTGAATGATAGCTGTTCCCTCATACTCGCCTTCCTTGCGGACCTCGGTCGATTTGATATAATTCATCTGAACACTCCGAATAATCCAAGAATAAAGTCCTCAAATATAATCTGAACGTGGATTCCCAGATAAGCAACCAATGGTAAAACGATAATAATGGTGAACACCACCGACGTGAGTTCGATCAGACGATAACATCTAGCGATATCGTCGATTGTAGGGAGCGGACCTTCGCCCATGACATATACACCCTCTTTCTCGAAGGATACGCCCATGGCCGCAGCGGTTGCGGTCATCGGCCATCCACTGTTCGGACTGGGGGTCTTTTTGTGTTCATGAAGAGCGGCCTTTAAAACGCTGTATGGGGAGTGGGTGCGCATCAACTTCGAAGCAATGAGTACAAAGATCGGAGATAGCCTTGAAGGTATGAATCCGAGCACATCATCCCACCTAGCAGGAAAATGACCCAGGCAACGATATTTGTCGTTCAATCTACCCCACATGGCATCCATTAGGTTGGCACACCTGAATGCGATGGCTCCGGGAAGCCCGAATACTCCGCAATAAAGAAGTGGGGATAGGACACTGTCCACCAGATTCTCCGAGATGGTCTCGCAACAGGAACTGGTGATGTGCGGAAGGTCCATTCCCTTCATCCTACGGTTCACCATCATCTGGGTCTTGTCAGCGGCCGCATCGAGATTACCATTTCTGAGATCCGCTTCGATCGGTTTACAAAACTTTCTGAATGCGAAAAGGGCAAAAGTGATTTTCAAAAAATATGCGGAAACGATGATCCATAAGATCTCCCCGACAGAAGAATGGATATCGATCATCTCGAATTGCACCAGATCTCCGAAATTGATGCGAATAAGTCCAGTTATGAATAGTGCGATACCTCCGAATATCAACAGGACAAGAATATATGATAAGAAACCTAAGAGGGTGGCCGTGACAGAGGATCTTCTCTGAAGACGATCGTCGATGGCCTGCAGAAGATTCCCCATCCAACGCAAGGGGTGATACCTGTTCGGAGGGTCGCCTAAGAAACGATCGAATAAAAGCGCCAGAACAACGATCAGAATTCCGTCGACCAAGATCTCCACAGGATCACCTTAGCGAACCCAGGACCTTTTTGACAGCCAACAAGAAACGGTCGTTACGTTCTTTATCTTTGACACAGAACCGCACATATGTAACATACTGCGGGCCGAATGAGGCACAGTCCCGGACCATGATGCCTTCTTTCAGCATAAGTTCTTTGAACTTCTCTCCTGTCAATCCTATCGGACCCAGATCCAAGAAATAAAAGAATGAATCTGATATGGATTGAACAGGGAATCCCATGTCTCTGAGCTGAGCGAACATCCTATCGGATTCATGACTCATGACGTTGGCCGCTTCTTCTACATATCCAAGATCGTTATCGATCAAATGTAATGCAGCAGTCTGCTCGATAGTACCAACATTCCAAGGCAGTTTGACCTTCTCCACCTCATCAATTATTTTAGGGTTGGATAGTGCGAAACCCACCCTTATGCCTGGAATTGCAAAAGATTTGGTGAAAGAATGTGCGACAAGGAGATTGGTGAACTTACAAACTTCTCTGGAAAGTGATATCGACCGTTCACCTTTCACAAGTTCTAATAAGGTCTCGTCAAGGAAAACAAGGACCTCAAGCCCCTCACATTTTCTGACGATACGTTCGATCTTCTCTTTGCATTCGATACGTCCCGTGGGGTTGTTGGGGTTACAGATGTAAAAGATCCGATAGTCCTTGGACCTCAAACATTCAAACAACCTTTGCTCATTGATCCGGAAATCATCTTCCGGAAGAAGCGGAAAGAGATCGACGATCGCACCAGCGATCTTACACTGCTGGGTATATTCAGCGAACGATGGTGTGGGGATAAGAACACGGTCCCCGGGGCGGATGAAAACATTAGGGAAATTACGGATGATCTCGGATGAACCTGCACCCATCGTCACGCATTCAGGACCAAGGTCGTATAATTTTCCGATCGCATTCCGAACTTCGAAACAGTCCGCATCAGGATAATGTCCTGTATCGAAAACCGAATTCGAAAGAACTTTGCCAAGACTTTCTGGGGGGCCGAAGGGATTGAGGTTCTGGCTGTAATCCTCCACTCCTTCGATCTTCCACCCCTGTCCGCCGTGAACGGTCTTTGGTAATTCGGAAAGTTCTTTCCTTGGCCCTATTTGCATCTGATCAGTCGGGATATCGTGTACGCTTATTATAATTCCAACGAATTTGTCGTCAGATCAGACCGCTTCCGATGAACTTCTTCGGAAGAACATAGACCTCTCCGTCTTTATCCAGTCCGACCGAGGCCTCGACCTCGTAGACATCACGGATCAGTTCCTCAGTAATGACCTCTTTCGGATTACCTATGGAGACGACCCTACCTTTTTTCATTATGATACAGAGATCGCAGTAACGGGCCATGAGGGAGATATCGTGCTCTGCAACCAGGATCGTCATATCCTGTTTGACCATGGCTTTCAGATATTCCATCACATCGAGCTTGTACTTCATATCAAGGTGGGAGGTGGGTTCGTCAACGAGCATCAACCTCGGCTCCTGAACATATGCTTTGGCGATCAGAACCCTCTGACGTTCACCTGAGGACAACATATTCAAAGAACGGTCCTCGAGATGGTGAACCCCGAACTTTTTCAAAGTTTCCTCAACGATAGTCTCATCTTCTTCGGTCTCCCACCACATGTTCTGAAGGTATGGGTAACGTCCGAGCATCACGGTCTCGAACACAGTAAGACCGAAGGATGCATTCATCTCTGCTGGCACATTCGATACCAGTTTTGCGATCTCTCCCGGAGTTTTATTGAGAACACTTTCTCCGTCAATGAGCACATCACCACTGGTCGGCTCATGCAAACGGTTGATACATCTCATCATGGTGGTCTTTCCACAACCGTTCGGACCGATAAGTCCCACCAACTTTCCGGACGGTATCGAAAATGATACGTCCTTATCGGCATGATAGCCGTTATCATAGATCTTATTCATTTTCCGCAGTTCCAACAGCGGCGTTGTTTCATCCATTGTACATCTTCCCCTTTTTGAACAGTAAATAAGCAAAGACCGGAACTCCGATCAAAGTGGTTATCGCACCTACAGGTAACTCATAACCGGACATCAACATCCTTGATGCTATGTCCGCGGCCACCATCAATGCACCTCCGAAGGCGATCGAAGCGGGCATGACCAACCTGTGGTCGCCACCGAATAACATACGGCAGAAGTGGGGAACCACTAATCCAACAAAACCGATGATACCGACGAAAGCGACACAGACCGAAGTGAGCACCGATGCAAGGATGAGCATGAACATGCTGAAACTATGGGCATTCAATCCCATCTGCCGGGCCTGGTCCTCACCGAGCAAGATCAAATTGAGTTCCTTCGACCATTTAAGGCATATCAAAGATAACGCGATGGCTACGAAGAAAATGGGAATTGCCTGTTTGTAAGTGACCTGTGAGAACGAACCGAACAACCACAGGAGCACACTCGAAAGATGCTCTCCAGCGAATATGATAAGAACGGTCTGTATAGCTGAGAAAATCAATCCTACGACGACTCCAGAAAGAACGTATGCATTGTTGCTCCCACCGGCCAACTCACCAATGATCATCGTGCATCCGAATGCCAAAAGACCTCCGATGATCGCCATGATCGCAGTAAGATAGATCGAATCGGATGGAACCAATCCGAAAAGAGTGAATCCGAAAGCGATGGACGCTATCGCGGTGGTTCCGGAACCCGAAGAGACACCCATGATATATGGATCGACCAAAGGATTCCTTATAACGGCCTGATAGACACAACCAGCAATAGACAATCCGATACCGACCGCCAATGCGGCAACGGTACGGGGGAACCTCTGATCGAAGACCACAAGTTCAACTTCGGTCATTCCGCCCGAACCAAAGGCCGCAGAGAACAACGACGACAAAGCGGTGATAGGGTTATAACATCCACTAGGGCCAAGAGATATCGATAGGATGATGACCAGGAACACCACAATTATAGCAAGTATGAACAAGAACATCGAACTGTGTTTCTTGATCTCAATGTGAGATGTTCCAGTACCCCTGATCAAACGGAACATGAAAGTTTTGAAAGTCATCAAAGCACCTCACATGTCATAACTCTTACCTCTCTTGATCAACAAGTATGCGAATACTGGAACTCCGATGACCGTTGTGATGGCACCGACAGGTAGCTCATATCCGCTCACAAGTACTCTTGCAAGCACATCAGCAGCGATCATCAGTATTCCACCGAATGCCATTGAAGCAGGTAACATCAACCGATGATCCCCACCGAGAATCATACGACAAAGGTGGGGAACCACCAATCCAACAAATCCGATGATTCCGACGAACGCCACACAGAATGCGGTCAAAACCGACGAAATGATAAGCATCCACCTATCGAATCTTTCTGCATCGAGGCCCATCTGCCGGGCCTGGTCTTCTCCGAGCAGAACAAGGTTCAGCTCTTTTGACCAGATATATGGGATCAACGACAATGTGATCACAGGGATCAAGACCAACCAGATCTTCTCCCAGGTCATCGATGCAAACGATCCATACAACCAGGAGAGGGCTGAATTGATGTTCTTACCACCCATGACCATCATCAAAGACTGTATGGCAGAGAACACAAGTCCGATAATGATACCTGCAAGCACATAGTTCATCGACTTTCCACCGGTCTTTTCGGCAAGCAACATCGTAAGCCCAAATGCCAGAAGACCACCGATGATGGCAGCGATAGCAGTCAGGAACGGACTCTGATATGAGAACAATCCGAAGAATGTGAAATCGAACATTATAACAGCTATTGCCAATGTTCCAGCACCGGAAGACACACCCATGATGTATGGTTCGACCAACGGATTCTTGATGATCGCCTGATATACCGCACCTGCAACCGAAAGACCGATACCGACCACTAATGCAGTGAGAGTACGTGGCAACCTGGAATTATAGATCAACATCTCCTCATAAGTAAGGTGATTACCGCCTTTGGCCAGAGATGAGAACAATGCAGACAATGCTTCTCCTGGGTTTAAGGTGGTCTCAGGGCCCAGGCATAAAGATAACATTGCGAGGATCGCGGTCAATATTGCCCCGATCGATAACACCAACCAAAGACGATGCTTGCTACGGGTATTATGAGTGTATTGTTCTCCATACAAGAACGTTTTAAACGAGGTGACAATATGATGGAACGGTTTTTCCCACTTGAGTCCAAATCTCAGAATGATCCAAAGGAGAATGAGTGGCACAATTATCCATACAAGACAGACCACCAGCTTCTCAAGATTGGACTCTTGACGGACAGGAGGAGTATATGGGTTGAAATCTCCTCTGACCACATAGACCCCACTGTCGTTACCGCAAAGAATGTATCCATCAACTACTGTCGGTGTTATCATACAATAATTGTTTATGGGAGAGTCATAGGTCCCAATGACCGTCCCATTCTTTTCGATAAGAACCATCGTATGTGTCTGTGTACTGTAAGTGGTCGAGTAAAGGTATTGGTTGTTGACAAGGACCGAAGCACTGTGAGACACATAGGTACCCGAAAGGAAGTCGGAGATCAACCCCGATGAACCATCGGTCTTCAGGTAATACGTACCCTGACCCGAATTGAAGTAGATCCCTTTGAAATCCTGAGCCAGAGTTACACGGTTGCTGGTCGCCCCGTAAACATCCCGATAATCATGAGTTTTGGTGAGTTTTCCACCAGAAAGGGTGAATATGACAATACCGTATGTGGTCGTGTTCATACCCCGACCGTCATTGTATGTGGCGAACAGATACAACGTTCCAGAGTCTTCCACGAATACGGGCGTGTTGAGACTCCCTATGTTCTGCTTACTATACTCTTTCTGATAAACAACTATACTGTCTATCAGACTGCCATCGATCTTGTTCAAAAGGTATAATTTTCCGTCGTACATTCCTGCTGCAACATAATCTCCGTGAACCGTCAAAGGCGTGTAATATCCTTTACCTCCAGTGAGATATGACCATACCAAGTTCAGTTTGTCATTGAGACAATATATCATCCCATTGGCACTTTTTACATATACACACCCGGAATCGAATACCATAGAGGTCAATCCGAAACCATAACCTCCTACAACAGTGCTACCATCGATGCTCTCCGGGATAGGGGTTTTAGATCCGACAGGCATACCTTCAATGGTGCGAACATTGGATCCGTCTTCGCCAGGACCGACCCTCCAATCGAACATATAAATCTGATTATCCGAGGTCTGAACATAGACATACTGCCCCGCAACGAGAGGTGCACTTACAGATAAAGCATTACCGAGACCGAATGAAAAAGACCAATTTTTTGTTCCATCTTTAACATTGTACGAAACGATGCTTCCCAGCCTGTCATCATCAAGAGCCATACCATACTTTACGAGAACCTGACCTCTTGCATACAGAACCGCACCGTAAACACCAGTACTCTTTTCGTCAGGTTCGAATGACCAAATCGTTTCACCAGTTCCAGCATATATATCGGCATTCTGGTTTACACTATTCTCTGCATCCCCCCCGATACAGGTCCAAGAAGACCTGTATTCAGGAGTCTCTACGGGTATCAACCCCTCTGGATAATATCCAACCGCAAGGCTGTCACCTTTGTAATCTTCATCAATAGAGGAGATAACAACCCATTCTTTCTCGTTGTCCGACCACTTGTAAACCTGCCAATAGGAGTATACAGTTACTCCTGTGGTTCCAGACTGAGAATAGGATCCTCCGTTATCAGCCTGACCGGTGATATTGGCGACTTTCCCATCGATTGTAAGAACTCCGCTTTTATATTCACAAGAATGTTTGTTAGAATCAAGAGTTCTGTATATTGTATCGAATACGGTTCCGCTATCTCCTACGACTTTTGACCATTCGGTCGATCCGTTTCCATAATCGATCAACATATACGGATCAGAATCGGCAGCAGATGAATTTATGCTCGGAATGCAACATAGAATAACCAAAAGAATTGCTATGATCGAACACAACTTTCCTCTCATTCAATCACCGAACCCGAGATCCTTGGTGATCGTAAGATATTTGGCATACTCAGCTCCGATGTAGTTCAAAAGAGGTATTCCGTCAGTAAATGAATCTGGACAAAGGATCCTTGCCACCAATTCTGATAACTGAGCAACCCTTGGCCCTGATCTCTGAGACATTTCACCGAGCGATTCGCAGAACAGATAAATCTTCTCGTTGGCATATGCACTTGTATTTTTCCAATTCGATGGAAGTTTACTTATCATCGTATCATAGCATTCTTTAGTGGCAGTGTAATTCGCACCATAAGAAAGGATTATGATCACGTCTGGATCATAAGTATCACCATATTTCGAACTTTTTCCAATGAACTCTGAATTTATCTGCCACCAACCCTGCTTGTCCGAGTAGATGTTCGACCCACCCATAGCATTGGAAATATCATATGCATATGTGTCCATACACGCAACCCATGGTGCTGGATCGGTTGAAAGAGCAATCATCACTTTGGATTTGGAATGCCCTGCGACCAAGGATCCCAAATTCTGCAATGCCTCTTCCAATTGATCTATGACCCATTTCGAACGCTCTTCATAACCCATGGCAACACCGACGATAAAGATGTTGTTGAGGATCGATTGGATACTTTCCCCATTGTAAAGAAGAATGGCCCCGACCTGTGAATTCCTAAGGGTCTTGGCCATTTGAATGTGATTGTATTGTGAACCGTCGCAAATAACAAGATCGGGACTTAATTTCATTATAGATTCATAACTCGGATCTGTATATGTCCCGACGACTTTGATACTATTGTTTGCCTTGCCTTCTACGACGCTACTAGGATAGTCACTGTAAAAATCCGTTCCCACAAGAGTGGAAATGGCATTCAATGAACCAAGAATCTCAGTTGCTGATGGAGATAGTGTAATCGTGCTACGGGCAGTAGAATATCCATAGATACTAGTCCCGGATGCATCCACACCTATTGAGGGGGCACCATTGGAAGAACAATATGCCCAGGCCATGACCGTGTAATCCTTCGCATTACAAGAATAAGAATCGGCTTTGACAAAATCAAATCCTCCGCGAGGAACGTACCAAAGGTCCCAGGTATGGTCCTCCGTATTCGAGATCCCGTTGACCTCGACTACTTTTCCATTACCATCAATCGTGTGTGAGTAACTGTGGGTTTTGCATGCACTATCCAAAAGCTCCACAGGATCTGAAACTGTATTGTAATCGGCATCGGTCCAAACGGTCTTATATTCACCAAAATCGATGACGATGCCTTCGGACTGGTATTGGGTGCTGTTGGCTCCAAGGCCATTCAAACATAAGGTCAATATGGTCCCGACCAGTAAGATCGACAGTGTCAGACTTACTTTGATCTTCGAAATCGAACGCTTCGGACGGGGACCATTCGAACTGTGAATCCAAGAATTATCGATCATATTGGTCACTAAAATAATTTGAGGGGGCTCACCCCCTCAGTGTTTAAGCAAATGGTCCGGTAGTAGACCAGCTAGCAAGAGTGGTTGTGGGATCGGAACTTGGCTTCCAGGACTCATTATACAATGAGAAGAAGAACACATTTCCGTTCATCTCCCAGAGCTTATCTCCGGCCCTACTTGAATCGTCGTAACCGTTGATTTTTGTCCAACCATTAGAGCTACAAAACCCGTAGCTATCTTCAACAAGAACTTTGACACTTGCTTCAGCAGCAAGTTTGCTTGTGTTGCTATAATTATACATTGCTGAAAACCACATCCCTTCATAATCTCCAATCTTGATAAGATACCCAGATGGACCGAAAGTATATTCGAGGCCAGCGGATTTCATGGCGTTAGCAAACGCATCTGCTGCATCTACACCAGTGGCGGAATACCAACCAGTGATCTTCTCACAGTCAATGTAGAAGTAATACTCTTCATTGCTACCCTTAAGTGTTGTAGTGCTCTCGAACGGCCCGGTTCCCATCCACTTGGTATCTGTGGCGGGAATCGTGTGAGAATAGTTCTGGGGATCATATAGTGAGAAGAAGAACACATTTCCGTTCATCTCCCAGAGCTTATCTCCAGTTCTGCTCGAATCATCATAACCACAAATGGTCTTCCACCCGTTGGAAGCGCAGTAGGAATCATACTTGTCATAGATAGGATACAGAATACTGTTTTCAGCAGCGGTTTTACTCGTGTTGCTGTAAGTATACATAGCGGAATACCAATATCCACTCTCATTTCCGATCCTTGAAAGATATCCACCGTCACCGATTTCATAAATGATTCCGTCTGCTTTCATGGCATTGGCAAATGCATCTGCTGCATCAACCCCGACACCAGTGTGCCAGCCTCCGGTGAATTGATCCGAAGAAATATAGAAGTAATAAAATTCGCTGTCGCCAAAGGGGCCACTGATCGTCCACCTAGTATCAGTGGTTGGATCAGCGTGATCGTATGGGGGGGCAGAATCATACAACGAGAAGAAGAACACATTTCCGTTCATCTCCCAGAGTTTATCTCCAGTCCTCGATTTATCATCATATCCAAAGATATTCATCCAACCGTTAGAAGCATAGTATGTTTCCCCATCTTTAATAGGGTATTTGACACTTGCTTGAGCTGCTAATGAGCTGGTATTACCATAAAGATACATAGCGGAATACCACAGACCATCATAGTCTCCAATCTTGGAAAGGTACCCATATTGATTAATTTCATAATCAAGACCGGCGGCCTTCATAGCGTTAGCAAATGCATCTGCCGAATCCTTTCCAGTAGCAGAATACCAACCAGTGATGCTTCCACAGCTGATGTAGAAGTTGTATGTCTCACCACTGTTCTTGAATGAGATGGTGGTCTTGAACGGGCCAGTGGTCATCCAATTAGTGTCGGTGGTTGGATCTGCGTGTTCGCTTTTAGCACCGTACATTGAGAAGAAGAACACATTTCCGTTCATTTCCCAGAGTTTATCTCCAGCTCTGCTCGAGTCATCATAACCATTGATGGTAACCCAACCGTTAGAGGCATAATAAGAGCCGTAGCTTGTGACAGGGTACTGGATACTTCCTTCGGCCGCTGATTTGCTAGTATTCCCGTAAAGATACATAGCAGAATACCAAAATCCAACCAGATCCCCCACTTTAGAGAGATATCCCATATCATTGAGTTCGTATTCTATGTTGTCAGCTTTCATGGCATTGGCAAACGCATCCGCAGCATCTTTTCCTGTTGCAGAGTGCCACCCACCAACAGTAGAGTCTGATGTTGAGAAATAGAAATAATAGGTCTCATTATCTCCCCCACTATTGTTATTGTCTTTGTGTGTTACACAGACGACCGCTGCTGCAACCACCAATACGGCGATGATTGCTACAACAATCGGAAGGTACTGTTTGTTACTCATAATTTCACCATAGGCTGCACCGCCTGTGTCGAATCTATTCGAACTTTCGAAATCAGATTGGCAGACTTATCCAGCAATATAACTAGACCTTGTGCATATTTAGTAGTTGTAGGTTACTGTACTATATAGTTGATAGAAATAACCGATGCGTAAACGGAAAGGTCAAAGGCAACTTTAAAATCTGATATTATTGTAACAATCACTAATGCCACAGACCTCCAACAGGAAAATCGCTGTCTATGGAAAAGGCGGAATTGGAAAATCGACCGTTTCCTCCAACCTCACTGCCTCACTGTCCGACCTAGGTTACAAAGTACTTCAGATTGGTTGCGACCCAAAACATGATTCCACATCTTCACTTGTAAATGGCGTTCAAACCACAGTACTCGATTATCTTAAAGAAACCACACCGGAAAACAGGGATCTCAATGATATTATGATCTCCGGCTACAAAGGATGCGCCTGTGTCGAAGCAGGAGGACCTGAACCAGGTGTCGGATGCGCAGGCAGAGGGATAATCTCCGCTTTCGACCTCCTTTCATCCCTCGGTGCCGACAACATCGACCGTGATATCACGATCTATGATGTTCTCGGCGACGTGGTGTGTGGGGGGTTCGCCGTTCCGTTGAGAAAAGGCTATGCGGATACGGTCTACATTGTCACCTCCGGCGAATTCATGTCCCTATACGCCGCCAACAATATCCTGCGTGGAACCTCCAACTATGATCCGAATCGCATAGGCGGGATAATCTTCAACTGCAAAGGTGATGCAGATGAGAATTCCAGGGTCAAAGAGTTCTCGGATGCGGTCGGGATCCCTATCATCTGCAAAATACCTAGGTCCCCACTTTTCTTTGAGGCCGAAAAGGCTGGGAAGACGGTCATGGAACTCTTCCCAGACTCTGACATCTCAAAGACATTCCGGGATCTGGCACATAAAGTTCTGGAAGGAAAAAGATTCAACGCAAAATACCTCAGTGAGTCGGAATTAGAAAAATTGGTCCTTGGTAGGATCAGAGTTGAAAAAACAGAAACCCCTGTTCGGAACACAGTATCGGAACTCCCGAAACCGATATTGCCTCACAAAGGCAACCTCACCTATGATCTCCCCCTCCACGGATGTGCATTCTCCGGTGCATCCTCTGTATGCACTTCCGTAAAAGGATTGACAACCGTGCTTCATTCTCCCCAAAGCTGTGCCCATTTCACCGTACAATTGGATGCGAATTGCATCAAAGGAGCCTATGCTAGAGGATACTCCACATGGAACACATTCGCTGATCCAGATGTCATTTGCACAAACATGACAGAGAACGAAATGGTGTTCGGGGGCACCGCCCTGCTCCGTTCCAAACTCTCTGAACTTATCTCAGCAGGAAAAAGAGATCTTGCGATCATCACCTCTTGTCCGCCCGGTATCATAGGGGATGATACCCTTGCTGTTGCTGGGAAGATCGAATCCGAACACCCTGACGTCAGGATCACGGCCCTAAATGAAGACGGAAATGCCACAGGCGATTTCATGCAGGGGGTCATCGATGCCGGGATCGCTCTGATCGAGAAGTATGCGACAAGAACGGCCACGGAACCCATGACGGTCAATCTCGTTGGTGTGAAAACCATGTCGAGCAGTTCCATGTCCGAACTGGAACAGATCACTTCTATACTTTCCAAAATGAACATCAAAGTGAACTGCATCCTTCCTGGATTCTGTAATCTGGCACATCTCAGAAAATGCGGTGATGCCAGTGCCAACCTGAAACTGAATCATGATGGGTTCAGCGAAAAGCTCTGTTCATATCTTGAAGAGAAGTTCGGAACACCTACCTTGCTGATCCCTGTTCGCGGAGGGATCTCCGGCCTTTCTGCATGGGTCTGTTGCGTCGCTGAATTCTTTGACGTGAAAGATAAAGCGGAATCGGTCATCAAGGAATATTCTAACCGTTACTCAGAACTCATGCAAGGGCCCAAGAATCTCCTAAAAGGCAAAACCTGCTGTATCATGACCGTAGGCGATGATGTTGATTGGATCCTTGAAACCATCGATAAGTGCGGTATGATCCTTCAAAAAGCAATATTGGTGCACCGTTCGGATTACAACAAAGATCTTTCGTATAGATCCTTCAACGCCCCGGTCGAGATAGTGGAGGAACAGAACATATCAGAAAAACTATCGGAGATAAATGACCTCAGGCCGGATGTACTGTTGACCCCTGCCACAGCCGATGTCGACCCCTCGATCTATCAGTCCCGTCTGCCCTGTGCACCGCCCACCGACCCGTTCGCAGGGAGACTGCTCGCCGAAGATTGGATAAGAGGCACGTTAGCTCCCAAAGAGGAGGGATGGAGAAAAGATGTCGCTCGAAAATGAAAGACCTGAAAGTTTCCTCGGAGCTTTGATGGCAACCGAAGGGGTTTCCGACGGATATTGCATCATCCACGGACCCACAGGTTGCAAATACTATCCTGCATCCGTGTCAGAAAGCAGATATCCAGAACGTGACGGCAAAGCAGAAATCAGGAATCTGTTCAAATTCGCTGATAAATACTTCTTCAGCCAACCTCGTCTGCCCTGCACCTATCTTGATATGGGTAGATTTGTCACCGGTGGGAAGGATAGATTACTTGATCTATACCACAAGGTGGAGTCATTGTCCCCCTCATTGATAACGATCATCAATTCTCCGGGTGCTTCTCTCATCGGAGAAAATATCATGGCCGTCGATGGAAAGATACCTACCGTGCATATAGATCATGCCGAATATTCCGGTACCTGCGCAGAAGGATTCCAAGCCACCATCCTAAAGATCCTGGAAAAGATAAAACCGCTCCGCACAGAAAAAACGAAAGACGTCAACCTGGTCGGTATCAGTATCCTCCATAAGAATTGGTCCGATACAATCGATGAACTTTCCTATCTTCTGGGTCTTTGCGGTGTGACAGTCAACTGCACCATCGGTGCAGGGTGGTCCGTAGAGGACATCATGAACTCCGCCTCGGCAAAACTCAATGTTCTGGTGTATCCCGAATATGGTGATAAAATAGTGGAATTCTACAATACTGAATATGATATCGAGTTCGTCGGGGACGTGGTCCCTGTCGGATTCGACAACATCGAAAAATGGGTGTCAGAAGTCTGTGATGCGTTGGGCAAAGACCCCACACCAGCATTCGATCATATTCGTGAAGCCCGCAAGAAAGCTGTCCATGCGTTGGAACTTGTCGAATCCTACCATATGCTCCCGAAAGGACGTACCTTCTCGCTGTTCTGCGACGGTTCGACCGCATCCGCAGTGTCAGAATTTTTGTATTCTTATCTTGGAATGATCCCTGTTGCGATAACCTGTTCCAACGGAAAAAAATGGCAGGAAGAAACATTGACTCGCATAAAATCCCGTAACATCCCCTGCTCCGACGATGCTTTGAACACCGAAGCCGACATCATCATCACGAACGGATCGATCGGTTCTTCTTGTATGACCAGAAATATCGTGAAAGGATTCGTCGAGATCGAAACCCCGGTGACCAAATATGTTTGCGTATGTCCAGAACCCCCCATCGGGATTACTGGAACTTTGACCCTTATCGATAAGGTCCTGAATATCATCGCCTCAAAGCAACGTTTCATTTGATCAAAGGATGTAAAAGACAGTGCGACTTAACTCAGTACAAGATCGTCACACCTCAAAATATTATATCATCACCTGCATAATATCGTCATGGCAGTTCTCTCAGATAGGGACATATTGTACGGCATGGAAAACGGACACATCGGTATATCCGACTTCAGTGAAAGAGGACTCACCCCTAACGGATATGACCTCCGGGTAGCCGAGATCTCGGTTAATGGTACAGTTTACGGAAAAGATGTCGGGGTTGTCAAGATCCCTCCGAAGACCATGTTCTTCGTATCCACCATTGAAAGGGTCAGAATGGGCGATGACATATGTGGCAACCTTTGGTTACGCACCACATGGATCAGAAAAGGCACCATCGCCGCATTCGGTATGGTCGATGCCGGTTTTGAAGGCACACTGACCCTTGGTTCATACAACAGCTCCGATTCCGAACTGGAGATCCCCATCGGAGAAAGATATTGTCAACTCGTGTTCCAGACCATGACCTCCGCATCCGAAAAGAGTTACGCCAAAAGAAGTGGCCACTACCAAGGACAGACCGGCGTCACCCTGAAACCCAAAGAATGACCTTTTGGTCATTCAAGTTTACGTGGTACTATATCAAAAACGTAAACACTCATGGTCGGAGAGTAGGTCTTAAGCTCGGAGGCTTGTATGATCTCCATGCCCAATCCTTTCCCGGCCATCTTGTTTTTCAATTCATCCTTGTAATCCGGAAGTTCGGAACGTTCCATTATCTTGTGCATGTGGATGGTTCCCGTATCTTTCACAGCGGAAAGAGCAGTATCCAGGAATGAATCAGCCATCTGTGGTAAGTTCATTATCACACGATCGGCCTTAGGGAGGTCCGGAGTCATCTTCACGGAATCCCCGATCATGCATTCCATGTTCGTGATGTGATTAAGCCTCACATTCTCGTTCATGTAATATTCGCAATCAGGATTGAGATCGATTGAATAGATCTTTTCCGGTTTTGCATTTCTGCATATCACACAACCAAAAGGTGCCACCCCGGCGAACATATCGATGATTATCTCCCCAGGTTTTACCATCGCTGCCACTCTGGAACGTTCGTTCGCGAGACGCGGATTGAAATAGACCTTGGAAGGGTCTGTCTTCAAACGGGTTCCGAACTCCTTGTGTATCGTCTCTGAACCACCGGTTCCGGCGATCCTCTCAAGCTCGCGGATCCTGTATTCTCCTTTGACCCCACCGTCAAGAAAAACCGCACGGATGTTCGGAGAGACCGACATCATGGCCCTTCCGATCTCCTCCTTGTAAGGCAAAAGAACATCGTCCAATTTCGTTATGGCTATGTCTCCGACAACATCATGGGAGTTCGGCAACAATACCCTCAGATCATCTGGCACATTGACATAAAAACGGTAATTTCCGTTAGGGCGGGCCTGCTCGTTGAGCTCCGCTTCGACCGCTTTCACACCACGGTATTCGTCACACACGCATGGCAGAAGAATGAACTCCCCGTCGCTGCGTATGCGATGTTCGAGGTCCAACAACCCCTCATCGAGAAGTCCTTTCCTGAAGGGTTCACCCTCGGACTTAAGGACCCTGATACACTTGACCATCATTCATCCTCAAGGATCTCTTTAGGTGCACCGGCAAAATCCACCAATGCTTCAGCCTCCATGAAATGAAGTTTTCCAGGAAGGATCAGGCTCTGAAGAGGTGCCCCAAGGTCCCTCTCAAGAAGGTCTTTGGGATATCCGGCATTGAGTTTCATATCGTCGGCACCGGCATGGGACACGACACAGAGAAGGGTCTTGTCCGTGATCAATCCCTCTCCCCATTTGTCTTCAGCTGTGAGAAGCCATTCTATGGCATCCTTGGCGGTCATGTATCTAAGTTCCTCTGCCCTGATGTCCAAAAGTATCAGAGTATGAAGACCCAGATCTCTGTTGGCCTTGATGTGATCATAGGGTGATTTCGGCAGATAGCCCTGTTCCAGGAAGGGGAGGGTCACGGTACGACCGAACTTATATGGCTGAAGACCGAACACGGCCGGAGCAGCGGTGAAAATAGAAACCCCTGTGATCATCCTGATGGGGATCCCTTCATACATTGCCTGTATCCTCAGGTCCACGTGGGTGGTGGCAAGCATGGTATCTCCCGCAGTGACGAACGCGACACGCATTGTCTTTGCATCCTTGATGATATCCGGAAGGTCCTTATCCTCCTCCACTTGGGAACGATATTGTACAGTAACTGGTTTTCCGACCACTTTCTCAAGGTCCTCGATAGAGGCCCCAATCAAGGAGGAGGTGTAGAATTCAGCGTATATCTTGTCGCATTCCTTCAGGGTGTTGAGAGCCTTCACGGTCATTCCATCGACTCCGCTCAGGCCCAATCCTACGAAAATAAGCTCGGAGGTCATAATGAGTTGGTATAGGCGGATTGTTATAAAGATTGACAGGGGATCCGTCGAACAAAGTTATGCTGTAAAATGTAATAGATGGGGCCGAAGCCCCGTAATGGTTTCAGTGGTTGAGGACACAGAGACAATCAACAGCCCAACATCCCTGACCTTCTTTGCCGGCGATAATGGGGTTGATCTCGAGCTCTTCGATCTCAGGGTTCTCGACAGTGATGAGAACGATCTTCCTGATCACGTCCTTGATGGCATCGATGTCACATTTAGGCAGTCCACGTGCTCCGGATAAAAGTTTGAATGCCTTCGTGGAGGTGATCATCTCGTTCAGCTCCTCTTCGGTCAGAGGGATGTGTCTCTGAGAGATCTCCCTGAGGATCTCGACGTAGATCCCTCCGAGACCGAAGGACACGACGGGACCGAACTGTTTGTCTTTCATCATGGAAAGGATGACCTCAGGTCCGTTGAGCATCTGTTCAACAGATACACCGACGATAGCTGCTTCGGGTGCATTCTTGGAAACGTTACCCAGAATGTTGTTGTAGGCTTCGATGGCCTCTTTGGAGTTCTTGACCCCGACCACGACACCGCCGACATCGGTTTTGTGCTGGATGTCGGGTGATACGATCTTCATGACAACAGGATATCCGATCTTGTCAGCGGAAGAGGCCGCCTCGTCAGCGGATTTGACGACGGCTGCACCAGGTACGGGAATTCCGTAGGCCTCGAACATTTGCTTTCCTTCGGCCTCGGTGAGGGTGTTGCGTCCCTCTTTGGAAGCGGTCTCGATGAGTTTCTTGACGACATCGCGCCCGGATTTCTTGGGCATTACGAGTGCGGTCTTCTTCTTCTCTTTTCCGACACAGTAGGACCTTAGAATGTCAAGGGCACGGACGGCTCTGTCAGGGGTCGGATATGCAGGGAACTTACCCTGCCTGAGGATCTCGATCGCTTCCTCACACTTCTTTCCACCAGCGAAACAGACAGCACTTGCACAGGGGATCTCATCCATGATCCTGACAAGAAGTTTGGCAACAGCGGTAAGATCTGCGGTATCAAGTGGCGAACCCATGACCACAAGACCTCCGACGGAGGGATCTTTGATGACCTTGCGGATCGCAATCTCGAAATCGGTGGCGTATGCGTCTCCGCGGATATCGATGGGGTTGGTGATACCTGCGACCTTGGGAAGACCCTCTTTGATGGCCGCGATCGTCTCGGGTGCAAGCTGGGCCGCGTGACAGTAAGTTGCGTTGTATGCTGCATCGGCAGACATGACCCCGAGACCGCCTGCATTGGTGATGATGGCGAGCTCGCTCTTCTTCATAGGGCTGCAGGTGGAGAACACCAGCAGTGCGTCGAAGAACTCATCGAGGTCCATAGCCCTGTGGATGTTGAGTTTCTTGAGAACAACGTTGTTCACAGCATCGGAACCTGCGATAGACCCAGTATGGGAAGACGCTGCCCTGGAACCGGCGACGGTCTTACCGGACTTGAACATGACGATCGGTTTGTCGACGGGCATCTCCTGAACGGCCTTGATGAATTTCTCACCATCGTTGAAACCTTCGGAATAGATACCGATGACCTTGGTGTTGGGGTCTTCCGAGTAGTATTTGATGATCTCGGCTTCATCGACATCACATTTGTTACCGAAGGTGATGAAGTTGGCGAGTCCGACACCGTTGGAACAGGTCCAATCGAGGATAGAAGAACCTACCGCACCGGACTGGGACATGATCGAAATGTTACCGACAGCTGGCACCAGGTGCGAGAAGGTGTAGTTGACACCGTTCCTGACGTTCATTCCACCGAAGCAGTTGGGTCCGGCGATACGGATACCTGCTTTTTTGGCCTCCTCGGCGATCTCATTCTCGAGTTCGGCACCCTGAGGGCTGTCCTCTTTGAATCCAGCAGTGAGGATCGACATACATTTGATGCCAGCGGCGGCACAATCTTTCACGGCCTGAAGTACAAGGACGTTCTTGACCGCGACAACAGCAAGTTCGATATGTTCAGGTACCTCGGTGACACTTGTATATGCCTTGAGTCCGAGGATCAAACCGCCTTTCGGGTTGATGGGATAGAGTTTTTCGACGTTGTATCCCGCAGTGATCATATTCTTGAGAAGCATTCCACCGAGTTTGGTCTCATCGTTAGAAGCACCGATGATGGCTACGGAACTTGGATTGAAGAATTCCTGCATAGACCGCTGTAATAACTTCTTCTTTATAATCCTAACCTACGATTTCTGAATTTCGTAAAAATGACCAAAAAATATTTACGAATTTCGTAGAAATTCTATCAATAATTGTATTCTTTTCGTAAAAAACGTCAAAAAACGATTAAATATACAATTATCGAACAACACAATCGTCAATCGTCGATGAAAAAAATACTATATCCAGTAGATATCAACCCAACTGTGCAGTTCTGACAAAGGGGTGCGATCAGTGAACACCATATGTATGGGGCTGCCGACAGCGACCATGATCCCAATTTATTGGGGCACTTGCGGTAGCAGCGGCGTGACGCCGTGCAGCGATGACCGGGAGCCAACACATGGTCCGACACATACCCCCGGCGTAAGTCAGTGCTCCGAGGCCTGCGTCATCGCGGGACGATGAAAAAGTGTGTTAACGAACGGGGGACATTCGGCCCGGGAGATCTTCCACGGGCCGGCTTTCCCATCAAACATAGGTGTAAAGTTTTCTCAACCAGACCTGGGCCTCGACCCTGGTCGGGAATTTCTGTTCCAATGCAGAGAAATTGTCGGTGTGTGCGGTACCTGATGGATCATATCCCAAGAACAGATGACACAACTCATGATACAGACAGTAATCGAGAACATAGTCAGGAACCTCCTCTTTGTCCAGTACCTTGGAGACCGAGACCACTTTCATGAGGACTGAACAGTTGGCCGCCTTGCGCGTGACCGGATAACTGGTCCATGAGAATGATATATCCGGATCGTAGGGGACCAGACCGGCTCCGATAAGACGGTCGTATGCATCTCTGATGTTCTTGTATTCACCAATGACCGATCCCGTAAGGTTCTTGGACCTTTCAAGATAGATCCCCTGTTTCCTGTGACAGAAGTCAGGTTCGGTCACCCACTCGATCAATTCCTTTGCAATGGATTCATCTTTGCCGAGGATCCTCCTGAAGATCGAATCCGCAAGAGCCACGATCACCTCGTCGGGGGCATCCTCGAGGTAATCGGAAATTTTGAAATCGGCCCATTTGTAGGACCTCTGCCAACGGATCTTGAAATCCTTCAGCACCACATACTCTGCTTTGACGGTATCGAAACCGTACTTCTTGCCAACGCCCGAGAAGATCTCCTCGAGCTTCCTGTTGCTTTCTGCAGTCAACATACGATATCTCCCGGCACAACTGTGCCTGTAGTGGTGTTTGTCATCGACCGATATTAAAACGGGATACTACAGTTCGTAAGTTACCATCGAATACTTTGAAAAATCAAGTCCATCAGGTAGAATGTCTCACCATAATTCTGTGAAGAATATGTGTGCGAAACAATAAACACAACCGTGGGAACAACCTTTGTACAAGTCATGCCTACGGGAAATCGCATAACGAACAGTCGAAAATGCAGTGGATCATAAAAGAATGTAAAAAGGTTTGATTAAAGGGTCTGCCAGATTGATTCAAAGAAGTATACCTTCCTCGTATGCTTTTTTGTACATCTTCTGGTCTTTTTTGAACTCTTCGATTATACAGGTTCCATTGAAATCATGCTGTCAACACCAGCCTAATTTCGATCTAATTGAATTCGAAACGTTGAACGCTACCACAGTAAATAAGGTACATTTCTTCTGCTGTTCTCTAACCTTTCCATGAGTGTAACTGTTCAGAACACCTCCTAGAAGATCAAAAAAATCTAATCTAAAAATGTAAGGACTGACCTTGAGATCAAGTTATTGAGATGTGGTTTCAACGGGATCCTTCTTTCTAGAACCTTTAAAGGTCTCCATACGTCTTCTTTATAGTCATAAACACAATATACCAAATATGGCCGAGGGCGAGCAGAAACTGA
>CAVHHN010000009.1:0-34225 GCA_963635855.1 Faecalibacterium sp. CAG:74
CATATTGTGGAACATTCCTTTGAAGGTGAATTTCCATATAGTGACCTGCTTGATGCTATGGAGGCAGGTGACACTTCAACGATCAAACAGGAATTGGATACCCACTATGCCAAGTTCTCTTCATTACTGTTAGCTAACGAAGCTAACTACCACGTCATCTTTGCCGCTATTATTTTCAGTCGGGAAGGAAGATATGAAGTTTCGATCGACCATGAATCAGGTGACGGAAGACATGATATCGTTATGAAAAGCAAATTCCCTAGATGCCCGAACATCATAGTCGAGCTCAAGAAGGCAAATTCCGAAGACAGTGAATCTGTCGTAGACCGTCTGGCACATCAAGCATTGGAACAGATCCACAAGAAAGATTATTGCAGAGGCCTGAAAGGAAAGACCTTACTGTACGGTATCGCGTTCAAAGCAAAAACAGCCACTGTCCTTCTCGAAGAAATGAACATCTAAGAGAGGTTATGAATTTATTGGCTAAAATAAAACACTTCCGACAGCAACTATGTATGATGAACTAATAAAAAGTTTAAAAGCCAGCCCAATTGTGTCGAAGAACGGATATCCATACTTCATTCATCCCCTCACCGATGGTGTTCCATCGATGAATCCAATGGTTCTCGGAGAGATTATTGAATGGATAAAATCAGTTGGAAATTTCCATTGTGACCTCCTCTTAGCACCAGAAAGTATGGGAATTCCCCTTGCAATACCACTGTCCCTTGATCTTGATATACCATACAGTATCGTCAGGAAAAAACAGTATGGGCTCCCCGGGGAAGTAGTACTTCGTCAGAAGACCGGATATTCCGATAATACCATGTCCATCAATGGTGTTAAAAAAGGGGACAAAGTTGTCATTATTGATGATGTCCTTAGCACTGGCGGAACAATAATCGCACTTATATATGCACTCCAAAAAGAGATCGGTGCGGAGATTGTTGATATTATCGTACCTGTGAACAAGAATTATGGCAAAGACATTGTCAAGAAGAATACTGGTGTCACTGTGAAGACCTTGGTAGATGTTTCAATAGTCGACGATAAAGTTGAATGTAAACTATGCTAACTGTATAACCCCAGTTCTTAACCTCCCTTCTGACTTGGCACCATATGGGTCCAGAGATAATTCTGATGGTGCTAATTGCAGGTATAGTCGGTGCTGCCATAGGCACATTCACTGGGCTCATTCCAGGTATCCATGTCAATACGGCTGCGACCATGCTTCTCGGAGCATATCCATTTTTGGAGGATCTAATCTCGGGATATACAGATCCTGTCTGGGCCCCTGTGCTCATATCTTGTTGCATAATGTCCGCCTCCGCAGTTCATTCTTTCGTTGATTTTGTCCCTTCTGTATTCATCGGAGCTCCTGACCCAGATGATACATTATCAGTTCTACCTGGACATCGACTTATGATGGAGGGAAAGGGTATGGTCGCCGTCAGAGCGGCCGCCATTGGAAGCGTTATCGGTTCCATGAGTGCCTTGGCACTATGCATCCCCCTGCAATGGATCATGTTGCAAGGTGCGATAGATTATATTGACTATTTCACAACTGGAATTATCTGCTTAACGATCGCGATAATCATTTACAACTCATCTAACAGGCCTGCCACTATTGCACTGTTCATTATTTCAGGACTGATGGGGTATATTGTTCAAACCAACATCATTCCCGTAATTGGGATCATTGACGGCGGCACTATGCTGTTCCCTTTGCTTACAGGCCTATTCGGTATCCCGCCATTATTGGATAAAACCAAAGGTGCCAGGTGCAAAAAACAAACTGATGATGGTAGAGATCCGGTAGGTTCAGGACCTGGCTTGCTAGGAGTTCTTGCGGGTGTTATCGCAGGATGGTTCCCTGGTGTCACATCTACCGCAGGAGCTACCCTCATGTCTGCATTCGTCAAAGAACGTGATCCCGCAAGATTCATCTCGATGACCGCAAGCATTGGTACCGTAACCTCTATTTTCTCCATCCTCACGCTTTCCGTTTCTGGAAGTGGAAGGTCTGGGACCACAATGGTCATCAAACAGATAATCGGGGATTCGCTCGATGGGTTCTGTTCAGGACCGTTTCTCCTGATTCTGTTCAGCATCGCTATCGCATCTGCATTCGGTTATGTAGCCACCATAGGTTGCGGGAGATTTATGTCCCAGATATCGGAAAGAATACCTGCGGACCTGCTCAACAATGCGGTCCTCACGCTCATTGTTGTATTAGTTCTCATCACAGTGGGGCCGTTCGGACTCCCGGTTCTGATCCTTGCAACCACTATCGGAATGATACCGCCTTCACTTGGTGTTGGAAGGGTCTGCCTTATCGGATGCCTGATGCTTCCTGTTTTACTATCAGGAATATGAACATTCAAAAAATTGATTTTATATAGTTTCTAGTCGAATACACCGAGTATGGTCGAATTACTAGACAAGAAACATACTACTATAATGCTTGCTGTGGTGTTCTTCGCCACATTCATGGATGGATTGGATGGAAGTATTGTCAATGTCGCTTTACCCACCATTGGAAGTGATTTCGGCGTGGACACAGGAACGGTCTCCTGGGTCACGATAACCTATATGATGGTCCTCGCCGGAACCCTTGTGGCATTCGCCAAGATAGCCACTGATATCGGTGTGAAAAAGATCATGATAGGTGGACTTGCGATCTTTACTGTGAGTTCGCTACTTTGTGGTATTTCGACATCATTCATCATGTTGATCGTATCTAGGGGAATTCAGGCCGTCGGTGCCGCAATGATGGCCGCCACTGGCCCCATGTGTTGTGTCAGACATCTGCCCCCCTCCAAATTGGCATTCGGTCTGTCAGTAGTGACAATCGGCGCATCTGTGGGATTCGCTATGGGTCCCGCTATCGGAGGGGCGATCGTTGAATTCATTAGCTGGCACTGGATCTTCTTGATCAACATTCCCCTCGGAATCATCACTATCCCTCTGATGATCAGCGCAATACCTGCAGGAACGGAAGAAAAGAAACATTTCAAGTTAGACTGCCTCGGAACAGTTCTACTTCTGGCATCGATCATGTTGATCACCTTCGCCATAGAGACCCTGTCTCATTCGGATATGAGGCTCTGGTCGATCATCTCAGCGGTCGTAGGGGCCATATTGTTGGCATTATTCGTGATCACCGAAAGAAGGGTGGAAGACCCTCTGATTGAACTCTCCCTTTTCAGACGCTTGGACTTCGTATCGATATTCATGTGCCTTATGATGGTCAACATGGTGTTCATGGGGATCATGTACCTCATCCCGTTCTTCGGTCAGACCTGTCTTCACCTAACTTCGTTTGTTACCGGCATGTTCCTGTTGGTCTCCGCTCTCGTGACAGCCATTTTCGGTATGCCAGTAGCGAAATTATCCGATCGTAAAGGAAGAAAGCCGTTCTGTATCGCCGCCGGGATCTTTGCTGCAATATCATTCTCGATGTACATCTTCTTCTCCGAAAATATGCCATTACCACTATTGTTCTTCTGTATGGTGGTCCTGGGCCTATCATGGGCCTGTGTGGGCGGACCGATGGCGTCCCGTCTCGTGGAACATGCAGGAGATCAATCCGCCATGGCATCGTCGTTGACGAACGAAGCGTATTACATCGGAGGTGCTGTAGGAACTGCTCTTGTGGCCATGATCTTCACGATCTCCTCAGGAACCGATGGGGTGAACATCGATGAACTGTCAGAGGCCACATTCCTGAACGGATATGTCACCACAGCAATAGTGCTCACCGCCATCTCAATACTGATAGCGGTGCTGTCCTTCATCGTGAAGGACGAAAAAGTTTGAATTTCACTCTAGCTTCGAATTGGCTTTGGCCATAAACTTGTCAGAGTGGACAGTGAACCTCTCGTGGAAGCCGGACCCGACCTCACCGAATTTATCGGTAACTGTGACCTTGAACCTGGTACGGGCCCGGTCGACCTCGACGACCTCCACTTTGCAGGTTACCTCGGTACCGACAGGAGATGCAGAGGTATGCTTTACATCGACAAGGGTTCCGACGGTAGTGTCCCCTTCAGGGAGAAGAGGAGCAAGAAGGGTCGATGCTGTCTCCTCGATGAGAAGTATCATCTTCGGAGTGGCAAGAACCGGAAGGGTTCCACTCCCCCATGCGGATGCAGTGTCTTCGGCAGTGACGAACAACTTTTTTTCACCAGTAATTCCGACTGTTATCATCAGGTGGAAATTACCGATGACCCTATTTATACTTGGCCTGGCCCTAGGAAACCATACGTTTTATGCGGACCTTGTTCTAATACGTTTTATTAAGACATGCACATACAGTCCCTGATGGGTCCATGAGTTTGGAGAGCGAACTGTACAACGAATTGTACCAACTAAGGGAAAATCTGAGAAAAAAACATATCCAACCCAACGGAAATGAACCGAGGATATGCGGCGACGAAGCATTACAGGAAATGGCAAAACATATCCCGACCAAACTCGAGGATTTTACTGCCATCGAAGGAATCGGTGTCAGATTCGTAGAACAGTATGGGGAAGATTTCCTTTCCGTTACCAAAAAATATGCTGTGACCGCGGCCAAAGGTTCCACAATGGACCGTCGCCTTGCACAGACCCTTAGAGAACTCCAGAAGAAATTGGTCAATATCAGTAAAGGGAACCGCCTTTTGTACCATCCAAAGACAGGTTCCAAAACCACCTTCGACCCTATGCTTACCCCTCATGGTGAAGATATCATGGGGCTCGTGTTCGGATCGAAAAGAGTGGTGACCATATGCGACTCCTCCAAATCCAAAGATGATCAAAAACACTTCAAACGTCTCAATGAGATCATCAGAGAAGTGAACCGTGACCAGAGGGAAAAAGGTACATTCGACCTCTATCTGGCATATCCGTTCGTCGAAGGCAAACTTTCTGGAGAGGAAGATTTCCCCATCCGCGCACCCCTTGCACTATTTCCTATCACCATGGAGAAAGAAGGCACTGCGATCAAAGTAAGAAGTGATGATGACAGAGATCCCGTGTTCAACAACACTCTTGTCCTTGCGTCCATGAAATTCGACGGTAAAAATCGTCCCCTCCCTGACAACGTCATTGAGACCTATGATGACAAGAATTTCCTTTCCGACGTGCGTCAGTTCTATAGCGACCAAGGCATCACCATCACACCTCCCCAAAAAAAGACCCTCTCAGTATTCACCGAATATCGTGCCGATAGTTTCCCTTCGTACCGCCCCGGCGAGATGAAAATGGTCTGTAACGTACTGATCGGAAAATTCCCTTCATATTCCAGTTTCATCCAGAGGGATTTCGACGCATTACTTTCGAAAAAAGAGATCAATAGTACTCTGACGGACCTTATCAAAGATCTCAACAAAGAGGACTTTTACTCTGAAGGGCCCCAACCTCTGTCTGAAACAGAGATCAAGAACAAAGGAATGGAAGCCTCTGAAAAAGACCTTTATTACATCAATTCCCTTAACAGTGCCCAAGAGAATATCCTCACGGCAGTAGAGAAAAAAGACGAGATCGTCGTCCAAGGTCCACCCGGAACCGGAAAGTCCCAGGTCATCACCGGACTTATCTCAGCGGCCGTCGCAAATGGTAAAACGGTCCTCATGGTGTCGGAAAAAAAGACCGCCTTGGATGTCGTCTATTCCAGGCTCGGAACCCTCTCGAAATACTGTATACAGATCGATGATACCGCGGACAAGGAATCATTCTACCGGCAAATGGCCACCATCCTCAGTATCCAACCGGTATTGGGCACGGTCGATCTCGGAGCAGTATCCGACTCCATCGACCAAAATGTCGGAAAACTCTCCAATATCGCATCCGAAATTTATGATAAAGGTGAATTCGGACTTCCGGCCTGCGACCTGTACGGCATGGACAAATGGCTCGATCTCAATGACAAGGCAGAATATGAGATCTACAAGACCTACAAGACCGATGTTGCCCCCAATCTTACAAACATCGATTACGATTCTGTGAAATCACTACACACAAAATTCTCAAACCCCACCCTGATCAAAAATATCGAGGATTATGTCAATGTGCTTGACCGTTCCCCCTGGATGGCCTTTATGAAAACAGACCTCAGCAATTATGAGATCAGCGAAATGAAGGCGGACCTTGAACGCCTCAACTCGGAAGTGGAGGACCTTAACAGAAAAGGATTCCTTTCTAAGCTCTTCTCCAAAGGAAAGGTCACCCGCGATGCCACTGCACTCGCTGACAAATACTTCAAAAACTACAATAACAAGACCATCGAGGAGATCAAAAACAGTCCCCAATCGCTTATTGACGCTGTGGATGATTATGACATGTTCACTACCAGGTCCACTGTGTATCACGATCTCTCCGGGATCGAGAAAGATTATAGCAAGAGCATTCTCACCATCGACAAAGAACTCAAAAGCGACCCGATGACCACCAACAATGAGATATTCCGTTTCATTCTCAATGATCATCTCCAAAGATTCGATGCATCCCATAAAGAAATACTTCAAGAACTCCAAGACTTTGACAGCATCGTCGCTGACATAGACCGCGAAATGGAACAGAAACGCACGATGACGAAGAAACTTCTCGAAAGTATCCTCAGCATCGATCTGCGCAATATCACCGAATCCAAGAGGCGCGGAGACATTATGAGGATAGTCGATAACAAACGTAAATGGAGCCTCAATAAATTCATCAAACGTTACGATTTCGAACTCTTCAAAGGAATCCGCATCTGGCTTCTGACCCCCGAGGTGGTATCTGAGATCATCCCTATGGAAATGGGGCTGTTTGACCTACTGATCTTCGATGAGGCCTCTCAGATGTATGTGGAGAGGGGAGTTCCATCTATCTTCCGTGCGAAAAAGGTTGTCGTCGCAGGAGATCACAAACAGCTTAGGCCTTCGAATCTCGGAAGCGGAAGGATCGCCTATGAAGAGGATGAAGACGACATTGAAGATTGTGTCAGCGGTGCCCTCGAAGAAGAAAGTTTACTCGATCTGGCACGTTCCAGATATGATAGCATCCTCTTGAACTTCCACTACCGTTCCAAATATGAGGAACTGATCGCATTCTCCAACTATGCGTTCTATGGCGGAAAATTGTTCGTATCCCCCAATATCGTCCAACCAGAGAGGCCTCCGATCGAGGTCATAAAGGTCGACGGACAATGGACGAACAGATACAATGAGGCCGAAGCAGATCGCGTCGTAGAACTCTTACGTGAATTCTTCCTCACCCGTCAGAACCATGAGACCGTGGGGATCATCACCTTCAACGTCACACAGAGGGACCTGATCAACGATAAGATCGAGGCCTATGCCGGAACCGACTCCGCATTCGCCACTGCTGTTGCAGAGGAATTCAAACGTTTTGACAACGGAGAGGATGTTGGTCTTTTCATCAAGAATATCGAATCCGTTCAGGGAGATGAACGTGACGTCATCATCTTCTCCATTGGATATGCTAAAAATGAAGACGGTAGACTCATGCAGAGGTTCGGATGGCTCAACATGCGTGGCGGAGAGAACAGGTTGAATGTCGCCATATCCCGTGCAAAGAAGAAAGTGTACATCATAGATTCCATCGAACCAGAAGAACTTCAAACCGATGGTCTTAAGAGCGACGGCCCCAAGATACTGAAGAAATATCTGCAATATGCCAAAGCGGTCAGTGATAAGAACACGAAGCTGGCACATTCGATATTACAGGAATTTGTTCCACCGGAGCACCTATCGTTCAACAATGATCCCTCGTATGAAGCACCTGTTATGGAGAAAGTGTATTTTGCATTGACCAGAAAAGGATACACTGTTGAGAAGAACATCGGTATTGGCGGTTATACCATTGATCTTGGAGTGAAACATAATGACAGATTCATCCTGGGTATCGAGTATGACAATAGGATCTACTCCCTCTCAAAGAATACCCGTGAACGCGATTATCACCGCCAGAAATATCTGGAATCTAGAGGCTGGCATATTTACCGTGTCAAAACCCCTAATATGTACCGCAACCCCGACAGAGAGATCGCCGAGATCATCGCAGCGATCGAAAAAGCTCAGTAATGACCAGCACTACAGATGTGTCTGTTCTATTGAAGAGTTGCTCATAAAGAGATGTTGAAATACACCTATTCTTTCGCACCACTATGAACATCAAAACGATCGCCATAATTGCTGCGATCATAGTGATCGTTGTAGCAATCTTCGCGGTGGTGCATACCGGCAACAATGACAAACACGAATCTGGAAACTATTACGTGACATATTACGGGAACGGTGGAATAACTGACGATAATAAAACGTCATATATCCTGAACAAGACCTATGTCGACTCGAATTACTTCACCAGGGAAGGTTACGATTTCGTCTGTTGGAATACCGAACCTGATGGCTCTGGCACAGAGTATCATGCCGGGAATGATGTGGCGCGTGGTACGAACCTATATGCTATGTGGAAGGAGAAATCCACCGAATAAAACCCTATTCTCTGCCAGAATGAACCCTGGCAGATCTTTTATTGGACCGAATATTTTTTTATCCACATTTCAGATTACAAATTATGGAAAAACTAAAACTAACGATCGATGGAATGGCCTGTGAAAACTGTGTGAAAAAAGTCATCAGTGCGCTTGACACGATGCCAGGCGTCACCAATCTTAACGTCAAGATAGGTAAAGCCACCATGGAGATCGATGGTGAGCAGGCAACAGAAGAAAAAGTTCTCGCAGCCGTTATCGATGCAGGTTTCACAGCAAAGGTCAAGAAAGGGCTGTTCTAAGAATGGTCGACTCAAAGGAGATCCTGCATGTAGGTGGTATGACCTGTGCCGCCTGTGCAGTGAAGATCGAGTCCTTCATTAAAAAAGTTCCAGGGGTCATCGATGCTGTGGCCAACTTTGGAAACAACACGGTCTCTGTCACCTATGATGATTCCATAACGAAGCACGAATCGATAGTGGCCGCCGTTGTTAAAGCAGGATATACGGTCATCGAAGGATCTTCCGAAGCGATCGCTGAAGCAGATCTGAAAGAAGCAAAACAACGTAGAACAGATCTCGCCATCGCACTGATATTTGCAATACCTCTGACAATATATGCCATGGTCGGTATGCTCACTGATATCACAGTGCCATTCGAACATGACAACAACCATATCACTTTTGTCACGATCCAGCTCATACTGTGCATCCCCGTGATCTGGTCCGGCAGAAAATTCTTCACCCGCGGAATTCCGGCTCTTTTCAGAGGAAGTCCCAACATGGACACCCTCGTTGCTCTCGGATGTGGAGTCGGTTTCGTTTACAGCCTGTATATGCTGTATCTGATGATCACCGTCAACTCTACGGAAAATATGGATTACATGATGCATGTATCCTTTGATTCCGCCGCCATGATTATCGCTTTTGTCTCCATTGGCAAATATCTCGAAGCAAGAGGAAAAGTAAAGACCAACGATGCGGTCAGTGGACTCCTGAACATGGAGCCACAGGAAGCTTCTGTTCTTCGCAATGGAAAAGAAGAACGCATTCCTATTTCTGAACTTTTGATGGGTGATATTATACTTGTCAGGCCCGGAGAGGGCATCCCTGCTGATGGAAGTATCCTTGAAGGCGAAAGCACGATCGATGAATCGATGCTGACGGGTGAAAGTTTTCCCGTCGTCAAACATACTGGAGATCGTGTTTATGCGGCGACCATAAACCAATCAGGCAGTCTGCGCATCACTGCGGAACAGATCGGAAAGAACACGGTCCTCCATCAGATCATCGGAATGATCGAAGGGGCACAGGGAACCAAGGCACCGATGGCACGTATGGCAGACAAGGTCGCCTCGGTCTTCGTTCCTGCCGTCATCTTGATCGCGGTGATCAGTTGCCTCTGTTGGTATATCCTCGGAGGATGGAGTGTTGCTTCATCCATAACGGTTCTCGTATCTGTCCTTGTTATCTCATGTCCGTGTGCTCTGGGTCTTGCCACTCCGTTGGCGATCATCGTCGGTACGGGCAACGCAGCGAAGCTCGGGATATTGTTCAAGACCGCCGCTATGCTAGAGGCTTCAGGCAGGGTCGATCTTGTCGTACTTGACAAGACCGGTACCCTCACCGAAGGAAAACCAGAAGTTACCGATATTGTGACCGATATGGACCATATAGAATTTCTGGGTCTTGTGGCATCCGCAGAATTCGATTCACAACATCCGATCGCCCAGGCCATTGTCAGGAACGCAGAAAAAAGCGGTATCGAAATACAATCTCATTCCAACTTCGAAAACCTCATCGGAAAAGGTATCTGTTGTTCTGTGGATGGAAAACAGGTCGCTGTCGGCAACAAAGCTTTGATGGAAGACCTAGGCCTTGACATTTCTCAGTTTGCAGACACTTATAATGTGATCGCCCAAAAGGCCAAGACCTGCTTATATGTCTCCATCGACCATGCGGTCAAGGGACTTATAGCCGTTGCAGATCCTATCAAAAAGACCTCTGCCGAAGCGATCGGTTACATCAGATCCCTGGGTGCTACCCCTGTGATGATAACAGGGGACAACGAGTCCACTGCGAAAGCGGTGGCTTCCGAAGTGGGCATCGATGAGGTCATGTTCGAAGCCCTTCCGCAGAACAAGATCGAATCCGTAAAGAAATATCAACTCATGCAGAAGACAGTCGTCATGGTCGGAGATGGAATCAACGATGCCCCAGCACTGACCCAGGCCAATGTAGGGATGGCCGTTGGTTCGGGAACAGATATTGCCATAGGTGCATCGGATGTGGTCCTGATGAATGATGATCTAAGATCGGTACCTACTGCGATCGAGATCGGAAAGACCACGATCCACAACATCAAACAGAACCTGTTCCTTGCATTCATATACAATGCGATCTGCATACCCGTCGCTGCAGGCCTACCTTACCTTCTAGGTATGAACGAATTCAGCCATATGCCCATGCTCGCAGCAGCTGCAATGTCCTGCTCCTCATTATCCGTGACCCTGAATGCCCTCAGAATGAGACATTTCGAACCTAGGTATCTCAAAAACAAGAACGGGTCCGATCCTTCAAAGGTCTAAGTCCTGAAACAACCATGGCCCCATTGTTACGGGACCATTCGTTTACGGAACCAGTGACTTCCAAAGGATATGAGAACAACGGAGAATATAAGGTCATGGACTCGTACTCTCCACCCTCGCCCATTATGCTGATCCCGTACTTTTCCCTGAGTTTCTTCAATTCAGCAAGAGTTTCCGAATTTATCGGACGCCCCAACCAGGATTCATCAAAACCTTCCGCATAGCACCCGACTATGATGGCCTGGATACCTGAGTCGATGATCTGCTCCATAAGCATATCCTGGTCTTTCCTCCACATGGGGGCGATCAACTTGAGGTCCAGATCCTCACAGACCGCATTCATCCTGTCCCATTGGTAATCCGACCAGACGGCCCCTGTGACGATACCTTCGACATCGAGACCATCCAAAGCATCATGCAGACCCAGAAGATCGCTTTCCTCCTCACCGGTACTGTAACCTAGAATGAGTTCTTTACCCATGGCCTCAGCCATCACTGGAACCACATCAAGATTCGGAGTGTGAAATATCCAGGAAGCTTTGTCCTTTGGCACTATGTTCACAAGGTACGGAACTTCGTGGCCCATCTGTTCGGCCACATATAATGAGAATGAAGAATCCTTGCCGCCTGAATACAGAGAAGCCAAACGCATACTAGCGGAATGACGTTACATTAATGTAATTTTTCACATATTGGTCACTCAGTGATAAATGTGGTAGAGATCGATCAGAACCAAATGAAAAAGGCCGCAGCGGAAAAAGCCGTAGAGACATTTGTCAAGGATGGAATGACCGTTGGACTCGGAACTGGGTCGACCGCATATTTCGTCATCTTGAAAGTGGCGGAACTGGTGAAACAGGGATATAATCTCAAATGTGTGGCGACCTCCAATACCACTGAACGTCTGGCACTGGAGAACGGTATCACCATCATGAGCTTGAATGATGTCGATCACATCGATGTCACCATCGACGGGGCCGACGAGGTCGACCCTTCCATGAACCTCATCAAAGGTCTCGGTGGTGCCCTTCTGCATGAAAAGGTCGTCGCGGCCGCATCTGTGGAGGAGATCATTGTCGTCGATGAGAGCAAACTCGTAGAGAAGATCGGTACCAGAGTGTCACTGCCAGTAGAAGTTATCGCTTTCGGACATGAACGTACTGCTTATGGTCTGAAAAGACAAGGTTGCGAACCGGTCTTGAGAATGAAAGGCAATGAACCTTACATGACCGAAAGTGGCAACCTGATCTACGACTGTAAATTTGAGAAGGGTATCGATTACCTTGCATTCACTGAATCGGCATTGAACCGCATTCCAGGTGTCGTCGAATGTGGACTCTTTATAAACATGGTCCGTGCAGTGGTCATCGCCCACTCAGACGGATCCGTCGAGATCCGTGAGTGAAATCCCCACATTATAATATATAATTACCAAGGTACTGAAGTTTATATAGAACCTGCGTATAAGCGCAGGTTGTATTGAATTTCATTAGGTGATTTTAATGAAAATGCCGAGAACTATCAAAACATACTGCCCTTTCTGTGGCACCCACACCAGCCACGCAGTTGAAAGGGTAAAGAAGAAGAAAGCAAGCGAGCTTAAATGGGGTCAGAGGAGATTCAGGGAAGTTACTTCTGGTTACGGAGGTTTCCCCAGGCCTAAGCCCGAAGGTAGGGAAAAGCCGACCAAGAGAGTCAACATCAGATACAGATGCGAACAGTGCAAGAAAGCCCACCTCACCACCTGCATCAGGGCCAAGAAGTTCGAGCTCACGGAGTGATTTACATGGCCAACAACTTTGTTAAAGTCAAATGTCCCGACTGCGGAAACGAACAAATTGTCTTCAAGAGGGCCGCTACCAAGGTACTTTGCAGTGTCTGCGGATCCGTTCTCGTCACCCCCAAGGGTGGAAACGGAGAGATCAGTGGCGAAGTCCTTGAGGTGGTCGGCTGATGTCCCGGGCCAGAGGCTTTCCCGAGAACGGAGAACTCGTAGTCTGCACCGTTACTTCCGTAAAGAATTTCGGTGCCTTCGTCACCCTTGACGAATACGACGAAAAAGAAGGGTTCATTCACGTAAGGGACGTAGCCACTGGCTGGGTCAAATACATCAGAGACTACATAAGAGAAGGACAAAAAATAGTCTGTAAGGTTCTCGGCGTCGACTCTCAGAAAGGTCATATCGACCTTTCTCTGAAGTCCGTCAATGATCACCAAAAAAGAGAAAGAATCCAGCAGTGGAAGAACGAAAAGAAGGCCGAAAAACTCCTCGAGATCGTGGCTGAAAGGCTCAAGATCGATGCAGATGAGGCTTTCGATAGATTCGGTAGCACCATGCTGGAGGATTACGGCACGCTTTACGATGCATTCGAAAGCGTCGTTGCGGACACAGTTGCATTCACCCAAGATTATTCTGGTGACTGGGTCGATGCATTCGTTGAGGTTGCGAAAGAGAACATCGCACCACCTGCGGTCCAAATTGAAGCCACATTGGAGATGACCTCTTCGGCACCCAATGGGATCGAACTTATCAGAAAAGCACTCCTTGCAGGGTTGGATGCTGCTGGAAATACCGATGCACAGATCACTTGTGTCGGGTCCCCCAGGTACAGAGTTGTTGTTAATTCCACCGAGTACAAATCAGCAGAAGACGCCCTTAAGAAGATCTCGACAGCTGCGATCAGTAGCCTTGAGAAAGATGGCGGAGTTGCAGTTCTCAAGCGCGAGAACAAATGATATGAACTCACAGTTACGTAAATGTCCCGATTGTGGACGTTATACTCTTTTTGACAACTGTATGAAATGTTCTACTAAGACCGTGTCACCGGTCCCTTCACGCTTCTCCCCAGAAGATAGATATGGTAAATATCGTCGTATGAGCATCAAACAGGAGTATGGAGACAATGGAAAATATCGTAAAGTTTGATTCCAGGCCCCTACTCAAAGACCCTGTTTTCATCAGTGCCCTTCCAGGTATCGGCAATGTAGGAAAAATTGCCGGTGATCATTTCTCAGAGATCTTAAAAGCGGAGAAATTCGCATCGATATATTCTATGAACTACCCTCCGCAGGTCATCCCGGATGAAAACAATGTTGTGAAGATGGCATGCAATGAACTTTGGTATGCCCGCACCCCAAAGGGTCAGGACATCATCTTCCTCAGAGGAGATTACCAGGGCAATTCCGCTGAAGGCCAGTTCATCCTTGCGGAAGATATCATGGAGATACTCCTTTCCTACGGCACCAAACAGATCATCACACTCGGCGGATATGGGGTAGGACATATCATAAAAGATAGGCACGTGTTCGGTGCGGTCACAAAAATCGAACTGAAAGAGGGTCTTGAAAAGGCAGGAGTTACATTTAATCCGGGTGAGCCCAAATTAGGTATCGTGGGAGCGGCGGGTATATTCCTCGGACTCGGTCAAATAAACGAAATTGATGCATTCTGTCTTATGGGAGAGACCTCTGGATTCTTTGCAGACCCAGGTAGTGCTATTTGTATTCTCAACGTACTTGGAAAACTGTTCAATGTCGAAGATCTTCAGCTCAAAGAACTTGAAGAGGAGAACAGTAAGATCGAAGACCTCACCAGTAAAGCTACCGAGCAACAGAAGTCATCTGATACTGACCTCGGATATATTAGATGACATAGATGTGCCAGATTATAAGGTCCGACAATCTTTAAATATCGTATGATTATGCTCTCCTAATCCCCACTTAGCTCAGACTGGCTAGAGCGGCTGACTGTAGAGTGTTCTCGGAGAGATCCGATACAGCCGCTGAAATCAGCAGGTCCCCTGTTCAAATCAGGGAGTGGGGACCACCTTTTTCAACATACTTTCGAATCGGGTTTAAATTTTACGCGAGCATTTCTGCAAGACAAATATCCAGGGCCATGGGCATGTCCACCAAACCGTTGAAAGTCAAATCAAGATATGACAGAACATGCGTAACAAAAAAAAAGAAGCACCGAATCCGGCAAATGGATTGTCTTACCCTAATGAAATCTTATCCAGATTGCATTTCTATCCCCATTTTAAGTGAGTGTACAAACGTATACAGACGGTCCTTCTAACCACAGTAAAATCAATCGTTTTCTAACTGTAGAACTCGATTCATACGAAAATAATTCAATCCCACTCGGTCACACCGGTCTTGTCAGATAGACACTCCTTGCTGAATTCGGGAACAGATACCCCAGACCGCCTCTGCTGACAGTAATCTTTGAAAGATTCCACAGCCCTGCCACCTAACCTGAACATCACGATACAATTTATCATTCCGCACACCGCCAAGAGGATGTCCACAATGGCGAATAATGCATCGGATGCGAACATACTAGAAAGAAACACCACTACCAATAGGAACACACAGGTCGCCAGACGTGCATACCCAGAAGATGTGATGAAGGCCAAATTGTTCTCCCCAATGACATAATCCGCTATAAGGGATGTAAAGGCAAAGATGAACAAGAATATAGCCACAAGATAAGGTGCCACACCCCCGATCGAAGCATTCATGATCGATTGAAGCAACAATATAGATCCCCTGTTGAACGAATACTCAGCCCATATCTCGGAAAACGAACCAAAAGATAGTATGACCAATGCTGTCAATGTACATACTACGGTATCCAGGATAACTCCCAATGCCTGAGTATATCCCTGCCTGACTGGATGATCCACAGGTGCCATAGAGGATATGTTCGTGATAGTACCGACACCGGCCTCATTGGAAAGGACACCACGCCTCATACCTATAAGGAGCATGGCTCCGATACCTCCACCTACCACAGAGGGTACATTGAATGCATACTGGAATATCATGATGAATGCGTTCACAATACCTCCGTGGGAAAGTATGATGCATATACCACAGAGTAAAAGCCAAAATATCCCCATGAGAGGAACGATGATCGTGGAGATCTTTGCCACACGAGCGACGCCACCCAAGATGACATACGCGGTTATCAAGGTCAGAGCGATCGCAATGACCCAGGTCTCGAATCCGAAAGCACCGTTTATCGCACTAGACATACTCGAGACCTCCATTGAAACAAAGCCTAGGAGATACATCAATACCATAACGAATGCTACGATCATCGAGACCCTACGAAGACCTAGACCTTTAGCAATATTGTATGCAGGCCCACCATGTAACCTTCCATCGCAGTGTTGCGTCTTGTAGATCTGTCCGACCGTGGTCTCTAACATGCTGGTGGCAGTACCGAGGAATGAGAAAACCCACATCCAGAAAATGGCTCCAGGTCCCCCGACAGTTATGGCAAGAACGGGCCCGGTGATGTTTCCTACTCCGATACGGTTCCCGATACTCATACAGAAAACCTGGAATGAACTGGGTTTTCCAACCCTGCGGTCGTTGCCGATTATAGAACGAACCATCTCGCGTAGGCCGATTATCTGTACACCCTTCAAACGAATGGTACTATACAGCCCCAATAATACGATCAGGCCAAGTGGAACATACCAAATGACCTCCGAAAAGGTCACCAGCGAATCGAGCACCGACAATAAATCACTGTCAAGACATTATTAGCATAGATAAAAAGATGAATGATGTCAGATCAGGAATATCACAGCATCTTCAATACAGACCGTGTGGAACAAGGCTCTTTGAATATCGGTTCTACCTTCATCGGACGACGGGACCTTGCAGACTCGACGGCACGTTCAAGTTTGGAACTACTTTCAGCATATATCCTGAACAATACATCACCTTCAGATACTTCATCACCGGTTTTATGAAGGAACACGATACCTGCACCTGTGTCCCCTGGAGCACCAGCGGCCTTGGCGATAGCGATCACACTGTGATTGTCAATGTACTGAACATATCCGCTTTTCTTGGCATGAATGTCCTTGAAGTTCACACCTTGGTTCAGATCGGATGACCTCAGTCTTGGATCCCCGCCCTGTACTTCAACTATCTTCAGAAAAGTATCATGCGCTCTTCCAGATCTTAAAGAATCCAATGCCTGGGTCTTTCCATTTCTAATCCCAGCCATCTCCAATATGGCACCGGCGATGCTACAGATCTTGTCCACCAAGAACGGATCCCCGTCACCGTTCTCCAAAATGCGTATGCACTCTTTGGCCTCCACGACCGGTCCCACAGAATGTCCTATTGGTTCCTCCGCACTCGTTATCAGACAACGCACGTTTATTCCGATCCTCTCCCCTAAACGGGTGAAACCTTTTGCATACCCTTCGGCCTCATCAAGATCGGAGATCTTTGAATATTTCCCCACAGGGATATCCAACACCAGATCTGTTATCCCGATAGCGAGTTTTTTACTCATGATCGAGGCCATCATTGTTGGTAATGGATCGATCCCCATGGGTTTCTCCACCCGGATTATCTTCTTACCGACCGGTGCATAATCTTCGTTTCCGCAAACGAATACCCCGCGGACCTTATCGATCGCATCCATGAGGCGGTCGGAGTTCATCTCCACATCACAAAATGTACTTACAAAATCAGCAGTGCCACAAGCACTACTGACAGCACGAGATGACATCTTTGGAATAACAAGTCCCTCTGAAGCCACGATCGAGACAACTATCGGAGTGATCTTGTTACCTGATATGCCCCCAAGACTATGAAGATCGAATATTCTGTCATATTTCAGGCGTATCTTTCTACCGGTCCCCGCCATAGCTTCTGCAAGGAATGAGATCTCATTGAGAACAGCATTGTTGATGTTGAATGCCGATACAAAAGCAATGATCTCCGTATCTGAAAGCCTACCTCCCATAATGTCGGTTATGATAGAAACTATCTCTTCCTGGGTCAACACCATCCCGTTGATCTTCTTTCTGATAGACCGGATGGATTCAGGCATAAGGGAGTAGACCACATCGACCATGTCCCCGTCAGCGACATGACACTTGTTCTGAACGTTGACAGGAAGTGCCAAGGTACCTTTGGGTACGACCGTGTCCGAGATCGTGACCGCACAGATCACTGATTCTCTTCCATTGATACATACACGATCAGAAGGGCCGACACCGAGCTTCAATGAATCATCACGGTTCATCAGGACTATCGCATCGGACATGATCACGTCTGTATGGCGCACATAAAGTTTCATCATTCACCTCTGGTTATGAAAACATACATCAGGATTTGACTATGGATATTTCAGCTCCTTGACAATTTATTTCCAGTGATCGGTACTTGCATACCCTGTTGAAGAATATACAAAGTGCCCTCTGGCATATTCAAAACTTCGATCATCAGCGAAGACAAAGCGACCTCCAAGCATCCTCTGATCTGCTAAGAACCTGTTCGCAATCAAGGGTCTTTATCTCCCTGTTCTCGACGACGACGTCTCCCTGACACATAACCGTCTTCACATTCGCATTGCACATAGAATATGCAATATTGGCCACAAGATTGTCCGGAAGAAGAGGGCGTAGATTCGGTGCTTTACCATCGATTATCACAAGATCCGCATATTTTCCGGGCTCAATGGAACCCAGCTTATCTTCCATTCCGATTGCCTTGGCACCGTTTGTCGTGAGAATGTCCAAAAGTTCCTGCGCAGGAGTGACCGTTGGATCCCAACGGCTGGATTTCTGAAGAAGACCTAGGGTTCTCATTTCAGCGATCATGTCCAAAGTGTTGTTAGTGGTACTTCCGTCGGTTCCCAAGGATACGTTCACACCGTACTTGTCAAACTCCGGCACAGGTGCAACACCTCCGGTGGCAAGTTTCATGTTTGAAACCGGGCATGAGGATACCGACATTCCGGACTCTGCCATCAGCCTGATCTCCCTCATGGTCAACCATGCAGAATGTGCCGCGATCATCCGAGGGCCCAGAACACCTATGTCGCTCAGCCACTCAGCAGGCCTCTTGCCATATTCCTTCTTATGGGCATTAACCTCACCACGGGTCTCTGAAAGGTGCATAGTGATCGGGCATTCGACCTCATCCGAGAACGCCTTGGCCTCGACGCAGGTATCCTCATTACAGCAATATACGCCCTGAAGCGAGACCCCTGGAATGATCTTCCTTTCGTTCTTGAACTTCTGATAGAAATTCTTACAGTTATCGATCGGCCTACCTTTCTGGGTCGTCTTATCTTCATCGAGACAACACCAGCAACACACTCCCCTCAATCCCGCCTCCTGGGTGGCCTTTGCGATCACATCTTCCGAGTAATAGAAGTCCACAAAAGTGGTTGTGCCGGAAAGCATCATCTCCATACAACCGATCTTGGTGCCGAGGGCCAGATCGTCATCGGTACGGTCTGCATCGATCTTGAATGTCTTGTTTAGGAAATCGGGAAAGAGAAGATCGTCCACGACACCTTTCATCACCGTCATGGCGATGTGAGTATGTGTGTTAACGAATCCGGGAAGTATAACATCTCCCGAACAATCGAACTCCCTGTCACCAGTACCGTTGTAAGTGGGACCTACAGAAAGGATGTCCTCTCCGTCGACGACCACATCGCCCCGGATGATCTCTCTCTTGGCGTTCTGCGTCACAATCCAAGCGTCTCTGAAGACCGTTATCATAACCGTTAATCTACCAGGGAGTATTATATTACTCCTCTCTGGGTCCCTGACCGGACCCTAGAAAACGTCATATCGATATACTCCGAGACCATTGCTCCGACTGATAATATGGTCGAACGCATCACATTTCTCGGTACCGGCGGTGGGAGACATACCACAATGTATCAGTCACGCTGCACCGGCGGGATGCTGTTCGAACACGGAGAACCGACCCATTATCTTCATATCGATCCGGGGCCTGGTGCACTGACCCAGATGAATAGGATACATTACGATCTGGGACTTACCGAATCTGTGATCATCTCCCATGCACATCCTGACCACTACTCCGATGCTCCATCGGTCATAGAAGGGATGACCCGTGGAGGGTGGGTGAAGAAAGGCCACCTGTACGGAAGCCCTACTGTCATCGAAGGAGTGAACGGACTCGGACCCTGTCTTTCAAAATATCATTTGGAACTTCCGATAAGTTCTACTTCATTTTTCCCTGGTGATATCCTTGATATCGATGGAATGAAGGCCGATATCTGCAAAGCGAAACACAGCGACCCATGTAACGTCGGATTCAAGTTCCACACACCGTTCGGTATTGTGTCGTACCTCAGTGATACAGAATACTCCCAAGAGATCGGTGAACAATATCTGGGGAGCAGAGTGCTGATCCTCCCGATAACCACACCTTCCGGAAACAGGATCCACTATCACATGTGCACCGATGATGCTCTGGAAATCGCAGAACTGGTGAAACCGGAACTTTGTATATTCATCCACGCAGGAATAGTGATGCTCAGACAACATCCCGACGAACAGGCGAAAATGGTGGAGGATGCAACTGGTGTCCGTACGATCTCCGCAAAAGACCTTGATGTACTGGACCTTGAAACCTTGGAAATATCAAAGGCACAAACTTATGATGACGATCTGTGGTTCCCAGAATGGGCACCTGATATGCCGGAGGCTCAGAAATGACCGTTGAAGAAGAGGTCTTGAAGAAGATCATCCCCACCGCCGAAGACAGAGAACGCATCAAAACGGTTGCAGACCACCTGGTCAGTACCGTTCGTGAATACTTGGATGCACACAACATCGTCGCAGACCTGAAACTGGTAGGTTCATACTCCAAAGATACGTATCTTTCCAATCCGGATCTGGACTTGTTCGTGATGTTTCCTCCTGGAACCTCCAGAGAAGTGCTGACCACTATCGGACTGAAGATCGGAGAAGATGTACTTCACGGAGTACGTATGTATGCAGAACATCCGTACACAAGCGCGGTCTTTGAAGGAGTGGATGTCGACCTGGTCCCCAACATACATGTTCCAGATACTGAACATCTTGCCACTGCGGTGGACCGTACTCCGTTCCACACCGAATATGTGCGCAATGCCTTGAAACCGGGGCAGAACGATCAGATCCGTCTCCTAAAGAAATTCATGAAAGGGATCGGCACATACGGTGCCGAACCCAACGCTCGTGGATTCTCCGGGTATCTCTGCGAACTCCTCGTACTCAGATACGGTACGTTCCGCGAGGTCTTAGTCGCCGCATCCAAAAATTGGAAGGAGAACACACAACTCTCTCTTTTCAAAAAACACTGCGACCTGAACGGTGCATTGGTGTTCTATGACCCCGTAGATGGAAAAAGAAATGTGGCCGCCGCGGTCCATGTCGACACCCTCGGAAAGTTCATCACTGCCGCAAAAGCGTACCTTGCGGAGCCTTCTGAGAACTTCTTCTTCCCGAAGACCCGGGAACATCTCAGCAGAGACCGGTTGACGGAAATCTGCAACGGAATGGACTCCCGGCTGTTATCTGTAAGATTCGACAAGCCGAAGACGGTCAATGAAAATCTGTATGCTCAGATGTGGAAAACCCGTTACGCCCTTGAATCCAAACTCAATGATTTCGGATTTGGAGTAATGAGAGCTGTACAAAAAGTGGATGCCAATGGAATTGAGATAATGTTCCTTCTCGAACGCGACCGGTTGCCTGATACGGAACTGCATTATGGTCCGTTGGCCTGGGAACCTGGGGTGGAGAACTTTTTGATGAAATGGACCACCAGATCGGTCACACCTCCGTTCCTTCAGGACGGAAAATGGTGTGTATTGGCGCATCGCAGGTATATCTCCGCCAAAAATATGGTCCTCGAAGAGATCTCCCGCGCAGGAGTTGGAAAGGAGATCGATATCTCATCAATGAGTGTTTCCGAACATAAGGATACACTTGAACTCGGCGGAAGAGGCCTTCTGACCGACCTGCTGGAACCGATGCCCCCTTGGAAGTATTGATGATACTTCGAAGTTCGCTCTTTTGAAAATTGAAGAAGAATGTAGGTGGCCCGTGTCGTTCACGGACCACCAAGATAAAATGCAACGTTCAGGCGAACGGTGCGTTGATGAAAAGAATACAGGTACCCAATGCAAGGACCAGATAGATCAGGTAATTACCTAGCATTGTCTTTGTCTCAAGCAAATCGGCCCTGATGTGCAGAGAAATGAAGAGTTTCTTCATGATCGCACATACAAAGAACACAAGAAGGGTATCGATAACAGCAACGATTGTCTTATCATCCAAAACTTTCCAGATCATGGCGGCTATGAAACCTACAATAATGGAGAGGATGATCGCAAACATCAGCACCTTGGTGGAATAGATCCCTTTGAGGAGGAACTCCCTCTCATCAAAATCGGTAGGTGTGAATGTGTATTCGTCTTCAGGCTCCTCTTTGATAAGACGCCTTTTCTTAGCCATAGCTGACACATTTCAAGGTTCTTAATAAAGTGTTCTTTACCGATATAACAGAATATATGATTACTTTTTTGAAAAAATATAACTTTTTCTCACTTTCAGTACTTTCAGTGACCTCCCCCTCTTAACCTTATATACTCACTATGACTCATACCACATAGAGTGATAATCATGGCAGAAAAGACCCTTGAAGATATCCCCGGTGTAGGTCCCGCGATCGCAGAGAAACTCCGCGAGGCCGGTTACACCGAACTCATGGCCATCGCCGTCGCAGCGCCTTCAGACCTCGCAGAAACCTGTGAGATCGGAGAAAAGAAAGCACAGGACATCATCGAAGGTGCCAAACTCTGTGCAGATATCGGTGGTTTCGAGACCGGAGACGTGATCATGCAGAGGCGTGCCGCGGTGACCAAACTCACCACGGGATCCGACGCATTCAACCAACTCATCGGTGGTGGCATTGAAAGTCAAGCTATCACCGAACTGTTCGGTGAATTCGGAAGCTGTAAGACCCAGGTATGCTTCCAACTCGCGGTCAACGCAACACTTCCCGAAGACAAAGGTGGACTTGACTCTGATGTCATCATCATCGACACAGAGAACACCTTCAGACCTGAAAGAATCATCCAGATGTGCAACTACCTCGGCATCGATCCCGAATCGACCCTGAAGAGGATTCACATAGCCAGGGCATTCAATTCGCAACACCAGGTCCTTCTGGTCGACAAGGCCTTGGAACTTGCCAAAGAGGTCAAGGTCAGACTTCTTATCGTCGATTCGTTGACCTCCCACTTCAGGGCAGAATTCCTAGGGAGGGGATCGCTGGCAGAAAGACAACAGATCCTCAACAGGCACATGCATGACCTCCTGAACTTCGCCACTCTCAACAACGCCGCCATTGTGGTCACTAACCAAGTGGCTGCAAAGCCTGACGCGTTCTTCGGAGACCCGACAAGACCTATCGGAGGACATGTCGTTGGCCACACCGCAACATTCCGTATCTATCTCAGAAAGGGAAAAGCAGGAAAAAGGATCGCCAGACTGATCGACTCCCCGAACATGCCTGAAGGCGAGGCAGTGTTCAGTGTGACCGAAGACGGTATTAAGGATTGAGGTGTCAACCCTCCGTGAACCAAACCTATCTCTTCGAACTGCTCGGCGAACTCAAGAACATGCCTCGTGACGAGGTTATATCAACATGCAGGACCGAGTGTAACGGAGATATCAATGTGGTGACAGACGGTCCAGGGTATGTCGTTATAGAACTTCCCGAAGAACATATCGACGACATAAACGACCGTCTGGCACTTACACACATGATGGGTAAATATCTAGGGTCGTTCGACCCCGGATCTTTGGAAGGTCTCGAAAAAGTGGATCTTCCGCAAGGATCTTTTGCCATCCGTTATAGAAGATTTGAAGGGATGTTGGCAGACGTCGACTCACAAAAACTGATCCGTAGGATCGGCGACGTCCTCAGTAGAAAGAATGATGTCGATTTGAAGCACCCAGATTTAATCGTCCGGATGTTTATGAGTGACCGCATTCATTTGTACATTCAAAAAAAGGCATTCAACGAAGATCTTCTCAAAGTGAGAAAGGTCAGTGAAAGACCTTTCTTCTCACCCATATCCCTTCACCCCAAATACGCCCGTGCCCTGATCAATCTGACGGGTGTGAAACGTGGCGGTACAGTACTCGACCCGTTCTGCGGAACTGGTGGTATTGTTATCGAAGCTGCCTCGATGGGTATGCGCGCCATTGCTTCCGATTTCGATCCAGAAATGGTCGCTGGCACTAGAGAAAATATGGAGTTCTACAAACTGCCGTTACATGATTTCGAGGTCTTGGATATCAGCGACATACCAGAGAGATTCCATGACGTTGACGCTGTGGCCTGCGACCCCCCATATGGCAGATCCACCAAAACCGGAGGGGAACAGATCGCAAAGATCTATGCACGCGCCCTTGAAGCCTTTCCAAGGGTTCTCACGGAAAAGGGAAAAGCAGGCGTCGTGATGCCATATGTATTCGAAACCGATTCGATGGTTCTCGATTCGATCTACACACAATATGTCCATGGTACCCTGTCCCGCCATTATCATATATTCAGCAGGCACCTCTGACATGCTGTTTTTGGTTCAGTTATATTATAATAAGTGGAAGAGATTTTGGAGCCCGTGAATAAATATCTCCGCCTGTTTAGATTCGAAAATGGAATTTTGGGAATCGTTGGTCTCCTTGTCGCCCTTTTCATCGCTGCGGGATATCATATGTTCGACCACTTGGATGTGGTTGCACTTGGTTGCTTTATCGTCCTCTCCTTCGTAGCAGGTGGAAATGCTCTCAATGACTACATTGATGCTGAAATTGACAAAACAGCACACCCGAACAGACCTGTTCCATCTGGTGAGATTTCTCGTGAAACAGCAAAAAGATGTGGATTTGGCGGACTGATCCTTTCTTCTGCTCTTTCTCTGTTATTCCTGTTTGATGACAGGTATTATGCGACCATCATGGTCTTCGCCTGTGCATTGATGATGATCGGATACGAGACCACCCTAAAGCAAAAAGGATTTGTAGGAAATATCTGCATTGCAGTTCTTACAGGTGGAGTGTTCCTTCTCGCCGGAGCTATGGCAGAAGACATGTCTCACGTGTGGACTCTAGCACTCCTTGCAGCCCTCGTTACTGTGGGCCGTGAAATCGCGAAGGACATAGAAGATGAAGAATCCGATAAAGGCAGTCGTGTGACGCTTCCGATGAAAATCGGAAACAAAAATGCGGCCATTGTATCTGCAATATTCTTCATTCTCGGACCGATACTCAGCGGAATTCCGTTCGCAACGGGAATTATGAGCCACTACTACATGATAGTCGTGGTCGCTGACGCACTGTTCATTTACTGTGCATATCTTGTGTTTACAGACTCACATAAGTCTGAAAAATTAGCTAAAATTGCGATGTTCATCGCAATGTTTTCATTTATTTTGGGTGTGGCACTATGATTGATGTTAAGAAATATATCGAAGAAAAGATCAAAACCGGCACTATGCATATCACTCTTCTGGATCCAGATCCAGCAAAGCTTGACATTGAAAAGGCCAAGATCATCGCGAAAAGGATGCAAGACGCTGGTACGGATGCTTTCATGATCGGTGGTTCGACGGGAGTTACCACTGAAAACCTTGGAGATGTTGCAACCGCAGTCAAGGAAGCAACGGGCCTCCCAGCGATCTATTTCCCCTCTGATGTCCATGCTATCTCGGACAAAGTGGATGCCATGTTCTTCATGAGCATCCTCAACAGCAATGATCCTGCATTCATCACCCACTATCACTCCAAAGCCGCACCCTACATCAAAAAACTCAAGATCCCCACCATTCCCATGGCGTATATCATCGTCGAACCCGGAATGACCGTGGGTCGTGTGACAGATGCGAATCTTATCAAACATGATGAGATCGACCGTGCCGTCGGATTCTCTGTCGCTGCAGAAATGATGGGAATGCAGATTGTCTATCTTGAAGCAGGAAGTGGTGCAGACAAACCAATTCCCCCCGAAATGATCACTGCGGTCAAGAAATCTCTCGATATTCCGCTCATTATCGGTGGAGGTATCAGAACTCCAGAAGCAGCTGCTGCCGCAAGACTTGCAGGAGCAGACATCATTGTCACAGGCACATTCGTTGAACAATGTTCTGACGATGCTCTCCTCACAGCAGTTGTCAAAGCAGCCAAAGGAATTTGAGGCAGATCATGAGCCGCTACGACGAGTCGACCAATACCAACAAACCTATCTCCCCCCAGGCCCCTATGTACTTGACGCCTGAGGAGAAGGCCGCAGGTATCAACCCTAACCTCAAGGTCGCTGCACGCAGGTATCTCTGCCCGAATTGCGGAAGAGAATTCAGCCTGTTCCAATCACGTGCGGTAGCATGTAAGTTCTGTCCTAAAGCCGCACAAAGATGTCCGAACGTCAGGTGTCCATATTGCGATAAAGAATATCCGATAGCCGGATTCGTCACTCCCGGAAACAGCAGAGAAGACGAAAGAATCATCAACGACTATACTGACGAAGTTTTCAACAGATGGGCGGACAGATATAACCGTCGTTGAGACTCATTCGATGAATAATGGGGCTACCCCGGTCGAAGGATCATATTTTCTGATAGGTGTAGCACCGGTCAGCTCCTCGATAATGACCTCCAGAGTCAACCACGCCACCATCTTGTCGCGGAAACATCCGGTCGCAGACATACCATTACGACCCAAAGATCCGTGTAAATGCATCACAGGATTTTCCTTTTCATCTGGGAACACTGTACCGACAGCGGCCATTTCAGTTTGTGCATCAGTTATGTATTCAGTAGGAATGATGCGTTCGGTCGGATGACCATCGACCAACTTTGGTCCACAAACAAAGGAAGAACCAGCTTCCACCCCACCAAGAATGGTGATCTTTGCTGAGGAAATCTTCTGTTCTTTACAAAATCCTTCGATTTCGGACTTGATGTTCTCCCCAGACTCCAAAGTGAGAACGAATGTGCGCCCTTTGTTCAATAGAACGGACTTCATCTGCTCATCTGTATTTGCTGTATTTATCCATCAGGCGGCAGATCTTATCATATTCCTCTTTCGAAAGATTACCTTCGTCCAAAAATGACCTGGCATAATCTTTAGCTTCTTTAGTTGAAATACGAGAGGCCTTGGCGATAACAGATGCGAGGAATCCGGATGCCATGCTGGGGTCCATCGAAGACTGTGAAAGGACCTCATTCATGTCATACTTGAACGGAGAGATCTTGTGCGTGTTCAGCATAGGCTGTTTCTTAAACGCTTCCCTTGCAGGTTTACCAGTATTGTTCTTCTTGTTCTGCCTGTTCGGAGACGATTTCCCTGCTGATTTCTGAGAAGATCCACGATAGGACATCGTATAATTGGTATCACTTTTCTTGGGAAGATGGACCTTCACATTGGTGACAGGTTCATCATCGACGAGACCGATATCTCCAACATCCTGGGACTTGTCCGCAGGCGCTTCTGCCGGAGTGCGTTTTGTATACGGCGCGCGCGAGCCATCAGACGATCTCTGTGTAGAATTGGTCCCGGCCGGACGTTGAGAAGACTGTCCTTGTTGACCCTGACGATACTGTGGCCTGGCTCCAGACTGCCCTTGGCGGGAGGGTCCGGATTGACCCTGACGGTTGCCTGAGCCACCGGTCTTGTGCTCGGTCGAGCGACCAGTACCTGAATGAGCGCGAGGCTTAGAATCAGAATATGAACGTGAAGCGGCACCCGAAGTATCACGGTGTCCCGCAGACGACGCATTACTCCTGCTCGTGGTCGACTTATTACCGGTCGACTGCTTATTAGCAGGCCTGCGTGGTTTGTCAGTGTTTTCTACCAAAAGAACTACTCCAAGATATGCAAACAGTATCAAGCATAAAAACTCTTGTCGATATTTACCCAATTCTTTATACGAACAAGAGAATTCCAGGGGCATGTTAGAACCTCTGCGGACAGAGCTTCCCTACGAGAAAAGCAAATTGAATCTCGTGATCCTCCTTATCTTATCTATTATTTTCATCATTATTTCGTTACGGACGGGGGATAAGGAGACCTTGATCTTGGCCGCCCCCACCCTGTTCTTGACGATTATTGCGTTCCATCGCAAAAACAGGATCTATGTGCCCCAATTGTTCATCACATTACTTGCAGTGACCATGATCCTGCTCCAATTGGCCAAGATCTTCGAAGATACGGATATATCCGTTGCAGCGTTCGCCAACTTCATCCTGGGTGCTTTCACCGGCATCCTGGGTCTACTGATCATCCTGACCATGATCATGTCCTCCCCCGAGATCGAAAGCAGACTTCCGTTCTTCATATCGTTCACTGCATTCTGTATAGGTATTGCTCTGGCCCAGATCCTGACGATCATCTCATTCCTTGTCAACCTCTTTTACGGTTCATCAGGCGGAGATGTTGACGGCACCATGCTGGGTCTTCTGTTCAGCATATTCGGTTCGATGTTCACCACAACATTATATTACCTCAATCGTCACAACGGACTTTTCGTCTATACTGTGAACAGATTCCTTTCCGGGAATGCAGACGCATTCGGGGTGGAAGACAGAGTACGTGGCCTTGTCCTTGAGCAGATCCGTGCAGGGGAAAGTACCAAACTCGAATTCAAATCGACACTTAGGACAAATCTGAAGACAGGAGAGAAAGACCCCCGTATGGAAAAAGCCGTCCTGAAAACGTTGGTAGCATTCCTTAACAGCAAGGGAGGAACACTTCTCATCGGGATCGCTGACGATGGTTCCCTTCTCGGAGTCGATCTGGATTCCTTCGAAGGTAGCAAGGATAAGTTCAGTCTCCATCTCAATAATCTGATAACGTCACAGATCGGAAGTGAATTCCTCCCTTTCATCACTTACAGGTTCATCGACATCGACAATAAACCCATCATGCGCATCATATGCACCGAAAGTGACCGTCCAGTGTTCCTCAGAGAAGGAAAGACCGACACGTTCTTCGTCCGCTCCGGACCATCCAGTATAGATCTGCATGGAATGGACCTTCTCTATTATGCCAACCACAACTTCGGAAAAACGCTCAAAAAACACAATGGGTGGGATAGATGAAACAATTTGGAACCGTTCCCCCAGAGTTGAAGGGATTCTTCGAAAAGAACCCTTCACCCGCATTGGCCTTCTCTGGGGGGGCCGATTCCTCATACCTGTTCTATGCCGCACTTGCCTGCGGGGCTGATGTGATCGCCTATTTCGTGAAAACACAGTTCCAACCGTTGTTCGAACTACGCAATGCGATCAAAACCTCCGAATGGCTCGGACATGATATCGAGGTCATATCTCTGAATGCATTGGAAGATCCTACGATCAGATCGAATCCGGCGGACCGTTGTTATCATTGTAAAAAACATATCTTCGGAACAATTCTGGCACATGCGAAAAAAGATGGAAAAGGAATTGTGATCGATGCCACCAATGCATCCGATGATCCCACGGACCGTCCCGGAATGAAGGCCCTTGCAGAACTAGGGGTCGTATCACCATTACGTCTTGCTGGGATAACCAAACCAGAGGTCAGATGCCTTTCTAGGGAAGCAGGACTCTGGACCTGGAACCTTCCATCGAATTCATGCCTTGCAACACGTATTCCCACTGACACGGAGATCACCGATCAAGAGCTCAGTGTGGTGGAAGAGACCGAAAATAAACTACATGAACTCGGATTTGAAGAGATCCGGGCCCGCTCACACGGAAACAAAGTGAGGTTGGAGGTCACCGAGAATGAGCAGGATCTGCTGAACGAACGCAAAAATGATGTTGAAAAGATCCTTCAAACACATTACTCAAAAATTGAATTCGGAACAAGGAATGCCAAACCATGAACACTATCGATCTTTTAAATCAAGTCCGGGACGGAACGATATCTCCTGAAGACGCTTTGAATATTCTCAAAGTCAGTCCTTTCATCGATCTGGGTTATGCGAAAGTGGACACTCACAGAAAGATCAGACAAGGTGCGGTGGAAGTGATCTTCGGTGCCGGAAAAACTCCTGAACAATGCGTAGGGGTCGCAGACACCTTGCTCAAAAACGGTGCAGGTTGTGTGCTTATCACCCGCTGTGACCAAGCCATAGCGGACCTTGCGAAAAACACTTTCAGAGAGTGTAAACATGATGTCACTGCACAAATGTGCATTGTCGGAACGCCGCCCCAACCTTCACAAAACAGCTGTGTATGCGTCATCACCGCCGGTACCAGCGACATACCTGTTGCCGAGGAGGCCGCGATAACTGCGGAAAGTCTTGGTAGCAAGGTAGAACGGATCTATGATGTCGGGGTATCGGGACTTCATAGGCTACTGAGTCAACTACCCACCATCAACAAGGCCCGCGCCATTGTCGTCGTAGCGGGTATGGAAGGTGCCCTCCCCAGTGTGGTGGGCGGACTTGTGAGTGTTCCCGTCATCGCAGTACCCACCTCGGTCGGATATGGTTCCTCTTTCGAGGGACTGACAGCCCTATTGTCAATGATGAACTCCTGTGCATCGGACGTTAGCGTCGTCAATATAAACAACGGATTTGGCGGAGGTTATATCGCCAGCCTTATCGATAGAAGGAGTGCACCCCTATGAGAACCATCTATTTTGATTGCAACGCAGGAGCATCTGGTGATATGATCGTCGGTTCGCTGGTCGGACTTTTGGACGATCCCCATGAGTTCGAATCCATGATCGCCAACGCTGGGATCCCTGGAACCAGAGTCACGATAGAGAAGACCCAGAAATCTAATATTGAAGGAATAAAAATACACGTGACCATCGAAGGGGATGAGGAAGGGCACCCCTGCGAACATCATCACGAACACCATTTGTCAGATATCGAAAAACTGATCGGTAACCTCAACATCTCTCCGGAAGCAAAGAAAAACGCCTGTGATATCTACCACCTAATCGCTGAATCAGAATCTGAGATCCACGGAAAATCAGTCGACCTGGTTCATTTCCATGAGGTCGGTGCATTGGATGCTGTCGCAGACGTGGTCGGTGCTTGCATTTTGATCGAAAAACTATCTCCAGTCAGGATACTATCTTCACCGGTCCGTACAGGATTCGGACAGGTCAGGTGTGCTCACGGATTCCTTCCAATACCCGCTCCTGCTACTGCACTTCTACTCAAAGGCATTCCGATTTATGCAGGAGATATTGAAGGGGAATTCACAACCCCCACAGGAGCGGCCATCCTAAAACACTTCGTGCATAAATTCGAGCAAATGCCCCTGATGGTTCCGGAATGCATCGGTATCGGTATCGGCGAGAAGACATTTCCTATCGCCAACATACTCCGTGCCACTCTCGGGGATGCTGAGGGATCAGCATCCACTTATGATGAGATCACCTGCAACCTTGATGACATCACAGCTGAAGATGCAGCCCCGCTTATCGAGATCCTCCTCAAAGCAGGTGCCAAAGATGCCATGTTCAGAACCTGCCTGATGAAAAAAGGACGTATAGGACTTGAACTGACCTGTCTCTGCTGGCACAATGATCTGGAACGGATGATTGATCTTATATTATCCAATACCACCACGATCGGTTTGAGGGTCCACGAATGCCATGGATATGCTATGCACTCCAGATTCGAGGTCCGTCACACTCCCTATGGCGATATCAGAATGAAGATCTCCGAAGGATTCGGGCATACCAGGATCAAACCGGAATTCGAAGATCTACGCAAAGCAGCGGAAGAACATGGGGTCCCGATCGAAACCGTGAGAAAAAGTCTGTGAAATCAGTGCGGGGGAAGGGATTCGAACCCTTGAACCACTAAGGAAGGGATCTTAAGTCCCTCGTCGTTGGCCTGCTTGACTACCCCCGCCTAATGGTCCGATAATCGCTCGTTACTAATAAGGTTACGTCCGCTTAGGGGCTTACGGTCGGGACAGATATATATCCAGAAATCCGATTCTACTGCGTGAAGAAGAACGTCGCAGATGATGGTTCGATCGTAAATGCGGTCCGGGAGGTAATGAAGACCCACTCTCGCATCGAAAGTCAGCGCGAGTTCGTCGACCTGGTTTTATCCAAATTGGATTCCACCTGCCCAGGTATGCGTGCCAGCCCGATCCGTATCCGGAAGGCCGCCGTACTTTCTGGGTCTGTTAAATTGGAGATACTTTACAGAATATCAGAACGCACAGATCTACCAGACATCTGCCCGGTCTGTGGAAGTGCAATGAGATCGGTATCCAACCGCACCCTCGACGATCAGACCACAGAATTGAAAAGGAACTGTACTGTATGTCCGTATTCGACAGGAAATGAGGTCCTTATCCCGGCAAGATATTCCTTTGTCCGCACTACGGTGAAGGCCTTGTCCGAAAAGGAAGAACGGATCAGGAAACTCAAGAAGGCAAGTGCCCTCCTCAAACAGGCTTCGAAGATCATCGGTGAGGCACTCGACGGTTCCGAGATATCCACCAGACAGACATATACAAGAGAACTTATCTCCAAGATCATCTCGTCCAAGGATATGGCAGGCAGTATCACCAATCTCATCGCAGACCTTGATGAACAACCTGATCCATTATGGACCAAACCTCTTTCCACGCCGAAATACCCGGATAGGAAAGGTATTTGACACTAACCCGAATATACATCTGATTCACACGCAGGAGATCATACATTGAAGAGTTGGGAGTTTACCAAAATCGAAGGAAACAAGATCAAGATCGACAACTGGCTTTCTGACACCATGGGGCTGGTCGACGGAGGGTGCATCTACAGTACCCTTTTCAAATACCCAGAAGCCGGACCTAAGAGATACGAACTCATCCTTTCGATGTATCCTCAGGAGAACTTTCGTACCCTCGCCCAGGTTACAGTGTTCGCAGACGATGTGCCCGGTTCCACCGTGCAATCCGCGGAATTCCTGACCAATCAGAAGATCAGGATCCTGAACTCGGTATCGCTCACCGGAATCTCCGACACCACCATCATCTGGAATCTGCTCGCCGATTTGAACTTTGCAGGTGAGGGAGACCTCATCGTGGAAAGGTTCGAAGCTCTCAAAGAGGTCAACGACCCCTCTGTGGACAAGATCAGCCATATCAGCATCAAACCGGCGAACATCGGAATGATCTTCCGTGAAAAGAACAGCTTGGGTAATCTCAAGACCGAACTCAGAAAAGGAGCGCCTATCACCTACTCGAACGGATATTTCGACCTGGGAGCAGAATACGGGGACCTCTTGAACGATGTCGACGGACAGGAAGTCATGATCACATTGGACCCAGGATCATGGCTTGTTTCCATAGTTCTTTTCAAACCGAACACCAACCTTGTGAAGATCGATATGAACATTCCCGACTGCATGGGGTCCATCGATTCGGCCCTGTCGCTTCTGGCCAATGAAGGGATCAACCTCATCTCCGTATTCACCAAAGTTATGATCTCTTATCAGACCATGGATGTCGAGGTAGTTGCTGACCTGAAGGACAGTAAGATCTCTGTCGAAGAACTCAAAAAGAAACTTCCCGAACACTTCTCTAAACTGAACGGCGTCTTCGAGCTGAAGAGTATCTCTTCGCTCTGAACGAACATATATCATACTCCCCGCTGGAAGACCCAGCGGGAAATTTAAATTATTCAGGAGTTTGATAACTCCCAATGTCGGCCCCATTGAAATCATGCAGTCAACATCTAACCTATTTCGATCTGAGCGAATTCGAAATATTGAACGCTGCCATATTAAGCAAAGCACATTTCTTCTGCTGTTATCTAACCTTCCCCTGGTGGTAATTGTTCAGAACCCCCCAAGGGATCCAAAAGAATCTAATTTGAAAAATAAAAAGACCGACCCTAAAATCAGTCATTAGGATATGGTTTCAACAGGACCGGTCTTTCTAAGTCATTAAAGGTATCAATAACGTCTCTTTTATAGTCCTTAATACAATATACCAAATATGGCCGAGGGCGAGCAGAAACTGAAGATTCCGATAGGACTTGAAGATTTCAAGGAAGTTCGTGAGATCGGATATTATTTCGTCGATAAATCCGAACTTATTTCGGATATTCTTCAGGATGGGGGCAAAGTATACCTTTTCACAAGACCCAGACGTTTCGGTAAATCCCTCAATCTCTCCATGCTTGATGCATTCTTCAACCTGAAATACAAAGGAAACAATTGGTTCGACGGATTGAAGATCAACGATCATCCCGAGGTCGAAGAGTATCGGAACACCCGCCCCGTTATTTTCCTATCAATGAAAGATCTGGATCCTCAAAATTTTGAACTGTTCTGTTCAAAATTCAAACGTA
>CAVHHN010000010.1:0-1651 GCA_963635855.1 Faecalibacterium sp. CAG:74
TGTGATATCGCCTGTGAGAACGGTGCAGACAACCTTTCCGTCGAATCCGTCGGTGGAAAAGAATTCGCTGACTACGCAGTTACCCAGGGAGACATCGTCGGATTCCTGTACGGTGTCGGATACCTCGGATCCATCGATATGGAATATGTATGGTCTCAGATGGTAGACATCGCCAAGAGGAACAGGACCATTCCCGGAGGAGACACTGACTGTTCCGGAGCAAACGTCGCCATGTTCATGGCCGGCGGTCTCGTGGACCTCGATGTTCAGAAGACCTTCTCTGCCATCACCCGTGCAATCTCTGCAGGAAGGACTCTTGTCGCCTGGGAGTGCGGTGCACAGGGACCTGACAAGGACTGTGGTTACGAAGGACCCATCTGTAAGTCCATCGCCGGAAAACCGACCACCCAGGAAGGAAAGAACTGCCAGTGCGCACACTGCGACCTGATGGGTAACCTCCCCGCACAGATCTGCGACTGCTGGTCCAACGAGTCTGTCGAGTACCACCCTGAATTCGGTGGAACCTCCGTACAGTGCTGGCTCGGATCACTCGGATACGAGTGCGCTCTTATGAACACCGCTATCCAGACCGGCAACGCAAAGATCCTCCGTGACCTCTACAGGAGTGCTGATTTCAGCAGGTGTGCAGAGTCCTACATCCTCGCATACGACCACGCATACGAGATCGGAAAAGCCATGGTCGAAGTCGGTGACGACTACTACCTCAGGACCAGGGCCGCAGCTCTCAAAGCGATCGAGATCATCGAGCGCGGAGAAGCTGCCAAGGAACTCCTTCTCACTGTCAAGCAGCACGAGACCCTTCTCGACTGCAAGAAGAAGATCGAAGCCCTGCCTACCGAGACCGACAAGTTCACCGAAATGTGCCACAAGGAATACGATGGGCACGTTCCCAACTACGATCTCAAGAACTACGGCCTCTGAGATTATTCCCTTAAACCTCTTCCCCACCCCGGGGGTCATCGGGGATTTCCTCTTCATTTTCTGTTATCCTTTATGAACTCTACGAAATTCTCAAATATAGCGACTTCATTTGGATTAACATTCATTAAGTGGCGATTTAAATGGTTACAATTCCCGAGGGTGCTTGGCTCGCATATCAATTAACAATTACTGAATCTGGTAAACCAAAATCAGAGCCAATGGTTGAAAAATATACATTTAATAAGATTGATGGTGATGATTGTACTGTTTCTGTCGATCGCAATGGTACTCCGATAGATACCCTCAAGACCAAACTTTCCTTCGGATCCGGTTTATTTGATTACTCTTCATTGACAAAAAAAGGCTCGGATAATATCAAAACCTCATTCGGACATTTTTATGCCAATATTTATGAGGGAGAACTTGACGGACATTCTGTCAGGATGTACCTCGGAAAAGATGACCTTGTCTTCCGTTTTATCAAGACCTCCAATACAGATTCTGGTCTGCACTCTGAAACGAGAGAGCTTTGTTGGGCCAGCATTAAAATTTGAAACAGTGCTGTATTCCCATGCAGATACAAAGTGAAAATCAATAAATACAAACCACTTAGAATGGCCAACTACTCTGGATCCGAGCAAATTCTGGTCCAGTCTGCAATCCATATAAGATTTATATATACAGTTGGGGAGGGGCCCCCAACTGCTTT
>CAVHHN010000010.1:1661-31429 GCA_963635855.1 Faecalibacterium sp. CAG:74
CAGTTGGGGGTGTGCCCCCAACTGCTTTAGTACTTGTCAACAGCCTTATCCGCAACGAGTTCTTCTTTGAACTCTATAAATAGGTAGGCGCTTACAACGGTCATAAATGCCACAAACAAGGGAAGAAACATTGTTTCATATTCACCATTGTGAAAGAAATAACCGGTAAACACGCCGATAGCTATTGTTGCTATAACAAGTATCATAAAATAGTTGATACAGAGAGTAATTGCCATTTCTTTATCATTGGCTACCAGAACAGACCGAAGATCGATGAACAGGTAAGCAATTATAATGGTAAGGAAGGCAACAAACAACGGGATAAGAAAGAGTTTGATCCCATCGACATAAAATGCGTACCCAGCAATCACAAGGACCAATACGGTCAACAAAGCAAAGAACCTAATGGCATACTGACAATGGACTTTGATCTTATCCGCAATTTTCGTATCATTGCATACATTTTCAACATCTGTCATGCAACTCACTCCCACTCGGTCACACCGGTCGAATCGGATAGGGTCTCCCTATGAAACACCGGTTCTTCGATACCGTTCTTCTTTTGTAGTCTGTAGTCAGCATAGGCTTCAAACACTTTTCTTGAAAGGAGAGCGATGATGATCATGTTAACAGATGCCATGAGGGCCATGAATGTATCCGAAAACGCATCTATTATCTTGACATCGGCAACACAAGCTGCCGCAAATGCCATTATTATAACGACGATCTTAACAATGAATATTGTGTTCTTATCATCCTTGATAAACCTAGCATTGGCTTCACTCATAGTGTAATAGCCGATAAGGCTGGTGAATGCGAAGAGGAACATGAATATGGCAATGATGTACTTGGCAGCACTTCCAATAGCTGTCGAAGCAACAATGTTCTGAACCAATGGCGCCCCCATCGCATCGAATGCAAGAATGTCGTTATAACTACCGTAAGAAAGAACCACAATGGCGGTTAATGTACAAACAATAAGGGTGTCGACAAGTACACCAAAAGACTGTATCTTTCCCTGTTTAACAGGGTGGGGAACATCTGCTGTTGCAGCGAGATTCGCAACAGAACCAAGACCGGCTTCGTTGGAGAATACACCTCTCTTCAAACCAGTGACGATGATAATTCCGATACCTGCACCGAATACTCCATTCCAGTTGAAAGCGTACTGGAAGATCATAGAGAATGCGTTGACAACACCACTGATATTGAGGGCGATCGCTATCAAACTGAAAATTATCCAGGCAACGGCCATGAACGGAACAATCTTAGCAGAGAAGACCGCAACCATTTTCAGTCCTTTGAAAATAAGAACAGCCGCAATGATCGCAATTATCAATGCAAAAAATATACGATTGTTGTCAAATTCGAATGCACCGCAAAGAGCTCCGGAAGCATTACATGCCTGTACTCCGACGAATCCGAGACCGAATGTAAGAACAAGAAGAATTGCCGCGAGAACGCCGAGTTTCCTACTTTTCAATCCTTTCAAAGCATAATATGCAGGGCCACCGTAGTACTGGCCATCGGATTTCCTCTCTTTATAGATCTGAGCAAGCGTAGATTCCATGAAGGCACTCGCAGATCCGATAATTGCGAAGATCCACATCCAGAAAACAGCTCCAGGTCCACCTAATACAATAGCAGTGGCGACACCGGCTATATTACCTACACCAATACGCGCACCCATTCCTAGACAGAACGCTTCGAACGAAGAGATCTGTTTGGTCGTTGAACCTTCCTGAATTCCGGATAGTGCGAGAGCCGAAGTGTGTTTGATCCTGAGGATCTGCATAAACTTCAGTTTCACGGTGAAGACAATGCCGAGTCCGATCAGAAATGCGAACGCGATTCCCCAGAAATAATCATCTACGAAGTAGAATGCATCAGAGATCGGTCCGTTCAACGTATCTAAGAACGACATGTATGATTCACACCTGCATAACGCAGCCAGACCCGATGGATAACCTCGGACCCGATAGAACCATACCTGTAATAAAATAAATAAAGTTTATTCAGAAAATTCACGACAAATAGATAATTTCTACGAAATTCGTAGAAATTTGGATAGCAAAAGTAATAATTATGTTAAATTTACTTCGATAACAGAATACAAATTATAAAATTCAATAAAATAATCGTGAGAATGAGATCATATCTTGCAAGATGGGTTCTTAACCTCCAAACCAAGAACAGATGATGCATATGAACAGTCAGATTTAACCGTCAAAGATTCCGAATCAGCAAATGATTTGCATTCGAGAACGAGTTGCTTGGCAATTCCCTGACCACGCATAACTGGCGTAACGACGGTATGCGTGATGTTCAACATATGATCTCCGAGTTCGTAGGTAAGGTAACCAACTTCTTGCCCGGAATGCATTGCCTTGAACCGACGCTTATCCTGATCATGTTCGATAGATATCATCCTCAGCCCTTCTTGTTAGCCTGTTCGCTGACGGCTTTGGCTTTTGCAGCGATAGCTTCCTGATCTCCAAGATAATATTTGCCAATGACCTTCATCTTATCATCGAATTCATACACTAGCGGGACCCCGGTTGGGATATTGACAGAGACGATCTCCTCTGGAGTGAGGCCGTCAAGATATTTTACCAATGCACGGAGAGAGTTTCCGTGGGCAGCAACAAGCAGTCTTTTTCCGGCTTTGATCTGTGGAACGATGACCTGCTCATAGAAAGGAACAACACGGTTGACCGTGATCTCAAGACTTTCGGTGAGGGGGTGACCTTCAGCAGGAGTTCCGGCATATTGCCTCTGGTTCATAGGATTTCTTTCATCCTCGACGGCCAATGCAGGAGGGCAGACATCATAAGAACGTCTCCAGAGGGTGACCTGGTCCTGACCATATTTCTCAGCGGTCTCGGACTTGTTAAGACCCTGTAGAGCTCCGTAATGCCTCTCGTTAAGTTGCCAATACTTCAGCATGGGGATCCAATCGAGATCCATCTCGGCCAAAACACATTGGGCGGTATGAATGGCTCTTTTGAGGAATGAAGTATAACAAATGTCAAAATCATATCCTTCCCCCTTGAGTAATTTTCCGGCGGCCTTGGCCTCGCCCCAACCTTTTTCAGAAAGTTCAACGTCTGTCCAACCAGTGAAAAGGTTAAGTTTGTTCCATTCACTTTCACCATGTCTAATCAGAACCAGTTTCATCATTTGATCACTCCGGCCTTGGCCTAATGAAATACCGAACAGCAGATTGATATAAAATCAATCACCCAACAGAGTTGAAATCCTATTAATATGGTATGACCAGGACCCAAATAGATTTTTATAATCCACATCTATGGGGACGTACCGGATTTTATTGGGCACTTGACGCAGACCGGTAGCGTGCGTCCTTCGCAAGGACGAAGCCGCGAGTTCGAATCTCGCAGTGTCCACTTTCTTCAAATTTGTCGATTGGTATTTTCCACCGACCCAGATCCCATAGGATATGTTGGATTATTTATCTAATATGTGTAGCGTATGTCATTTTTTCAATTTCGTAACACTGTATTAAATAGAATAAATCATTGCCAGAAATAATATGCCGAGCGAAAACTACCAACTGAACTTTCGCGAAAATCTGACCCGTTCAAGGGCCAAGAAGATCGCATTCATATCAGCTGGTTCCGTTATTTGCTTCATTCTAGCACTTTATTCAGTGACGCTCGGCACATATTCCATGAGCATGAGTGATGCGTTCTGTGCCTTATTTGGAATTGGGAATGTCGACCCTACGACCATCCATATCGTAAGGGACCTCAGACTCCCACGGATCCTTGGTGCCCTGATATGCGGGTTCGCACTGGCAGTATGTGGTGCCGCCATGCAAAGCATGCTGAAAAATCCCCTTGCCGACCCATACACCATGGGTATCTCTTCCGGGGCAGGATTCGGTGCCGCATTGGCGATCATCGCAGGGTTCGAACTGGTCGCTGGCGGGGGGATCGTCATCAATGCGTTCATTTTCTCATTGATCCCCGCGGCAGTGATCACATTGATAACTCGCATCAGAAAACCCACGCCAACGATGATGGTTCTCTGTGGTATTGCCCTCACATATGTGTTCAGCGCACTGACCCAGCTATTCATGATCATTGCCGATCCAGATGATATGTCGGCCGTTTACCAATGGACGATAGGCACTCTCGACACCGTGTCACCAAATGATCTGGCAACGATCTTGTTTGTCACAGTCCTCGGTTCTATGTACATCATGTACATGTCGAACCAACTGAACATCCTAGGCATGGGTGATGAGAGTGCCAAAAGCCTCGGAATCGATGTGGAAAAACGGAGACTGATCCTTTTATTGGTGATCTCTCTGGTCGCAGCCACCGTCGTGAGTTTCACAGGGGTCATTGGATTCGTAGGGCTGGTCGCCCCTCATATTGTGAGAACAGTTCTAGGCGCAGACAACAGATATCTTGTACCAGCTTCCGGAGTGGTAGGGGCCGCCATTTTACTTATCTCCGATATCGTATGCAGGTGGTTTGCGATCTATCTCAACAGCCACATCTCTCTTCCGGTGGGAGTTATAACAGCTTGTCTAGGCGGACCCCTGTTTGTTTATCTGCTTATCAAAAGCCGTAAGGAGGCTTGGTCATGACAGAACTGAAAATTCAAAACCTTTCATTCAGCTATCACAGTAAAAAGGTCCTCGATAAGGTTTCTTTGACGGTTGATACGCCAGGATTGACGTGTCTGTTAGGCCCGAACGGTGTAGGTAAGACCACCCTCGCCAAATGTATCGACGGGTTGCTAAAATACGAATCGGGCTGTATAACCCTCGACGGAAAAGAGATCTCCTCCATGTCCCAGGCGGATATTGCAAGAAAAATCGCCTTCATCCCCAACAATTCATTTTCCACGTTTTCGATCACGGTATCCGAAGTTGTGATGATGGGGCGTTTCCCAATTTCAGGATGGAGCCCTAATGATGAGGATGTCGATGCCGTAGAAGAAGCCATCAAACTGATGAATCTGGAGGAGTTCGCTGTCAGAGACATCAGAGAATTATCGGCCGGACAGAGACAAAGGGTTATGATCGCCCGCGGCATAGTTCAAGAACCGGAGATTTTAATTTTAGATGAGCCCACATCCAACCTTGATGTGAAGTACCAGATGGAGGTCATGTCATTCCTCCATGATCTTGCTCGTGCGAAGAACATCTCGGTGATCGCGGTCTGTCACGACCTCAATGTCACTGCCGCATATGCCGATAGGATCTGTTTGATGTCTGAAGGGCATATTATTGCTGACGGCACACCCGATCAGGTATTGACCGTACCGAACATCCATGAGGCATACAAAGTTGATGCGCAGATCCACAATGTCAACGGCAATATCCACATAGCGATGGTGCCTCCGAAGATTAACAAACCTATTTCGGTCAGGAAAAGTAAGTTCAACTCAACTACAGGCATAACCATACTGAAAAAGAACGACCGCCGTTTTGCAACTCTCTTTATTGTAGTTTTGATATTGCTCGGCTCGGTTCTTGTGGTCGCCAATCTGCCCGATAGGTCCGAATCCTTACTTGACCATACGGTTTCTGGATCGGAGGTTCCCTCGGAGAACTCCCGTCTCTGGGTTTATGGCAACGCCAATGAGGACGACCGCATCGACAATGATGATGTGATCTATCTGCAAAATGTCATTGGCGGTACGGAAAGACCTACGCCATTATGCGATGCAAATCTTGACGGCAAGATCAACAATGCAGATGTGACGTATCTGAAACGTATCATCGCAGCTCAGGAGAACGGCACCGATACCGTTCAGGTCTATTATATCGATGATTACCGGCAAAATCAGAAGATATCCTGGCCTGTCAGAACTGTCGCCATCGGATATTGCACAGGTGCCTACATGGCCCTTATAACAGGGGTCAGTCACAAAGTTGTGGGTGTAGATACCACCATAAGTGGGACCGGATGGGCCGATCTTTCAGAATATTACAAAAAAGCCGAAGTTTACGGTGCTGTCGAACTTGGGGAATCCTCTTATGAAAAACTGATCTCTCTACACGCCGATGTGTATGTGCCAGGATATTTCAATTCGACTATCGATCCCATCACAAGGGATAGACTTTCTCCGTTCGGTATAGACACAGTTGTCCTTACTACAGCAGATCAGACGAATGTACGGAATGATTATATCGACCGCAGTACGACCATGTTCGGATATCTTCTACAAGGAGATATGGAAAGAACATATCGCTACCTGGAATGGCATGATTCAAATTTGGAACTGATCGGAAAGGCGGCCGCGGAGATAACAGAACGGCAGTACATCATCGAGAACCATATGAATTCGGCACAGACAATATCCGAAGCTGGCACATACACGATCTGCGGAAAAGATCAGACCAATAATCTCCATATTGAAACGGCCGGCGCCATTGATGCGGCAACCATCTCGAAGTACCTCACTGCCAATTACGCATACTTGAATGAAGAATCGATCCGTGAAGTGATGAGAGAATGTTCCTCACAAGGCAAGGTCTGGTTCGTGTATAATGCCCAGGACGGATACAGACAATCCGTGCTTCTCAGTAATTTTGCAGACGAGAAGTACCACTTCAATGACCCAAATGTGAACTTTCTTGGTATTGCAAGAGAGGCTGGATCCACAGGTATGTATGTCGTGGAGATCGCATTCTACATGAATGCTCTTTACCCTGGGTCCGGCCCAAGCTATCAAACTCTTTTCAATGAATTCGTTTCGCAGTTCCTCTCCGATGGAACCGGAACCTCTACTGCAGGAATCGAACATTTCTTTAGGGAATACTGATAACATGATAGATCATCTGAATGAAAGCAGCGAATACTGGAACATAAGGTCCAAGACATATTCGGACACGGTAGAAGATGAACTAGAAGGTGGATTGTACACTAAGTGGCTGAACAAGATGGTTCCGTTTCTCGGAACTGAAAGAAAGCTGAAGATTCTTGATGTCGGGTGTGGCCCAGGGTTCTTCCCAGTGGTGCTCGGACGGGAAGGTCATGACGTAACTGCTGTCGATTATTCCCCAGGAATGCTTGATAAAGCCGAGGCCAATTGTAGAAAATACGGGGTTTCTGCGAAATTTCAAAGAATGGATGCCCAACACCTTGAGTTCGACGATGAAGAGTTCGATGTCGTGGTATCCCGGAATCTTGTTTGGAATCTGGACAATCCTGAAAACGCTTACAGAGAGTGGCTAAGAGTTCTAAAAACCGGCGGAAAATTGATGCTTTTCGACGGAAATCATTACCTATATCTCTATGATGAGGATTACTCTGCATTCGATCCCGATTATCAAAACAGTGACATTGATGGAGTGGACATCTCCGTCATGGAGAATATTGCGAAAGAACTTCCGCTCAGTTCACAAAGAAGGCCTCAGTGGGATACGGATCACTTACTGGAAATGGGGGTTCGTTCAGTTTTCGTTTCCAATGAAGGGGACACGTTAAAACTGAATAAGAACGGAAAGACCATTCATCTGCCATTCGAATTCTTCATTTGTGCCGAGAAATGATCTTGATCACAGCGTTCGAACCATAACAATTTCGAACACACGTTACCTTAGCATATCCTCTCCATTTCATACATTGTCTACAATGAGTCTACATCTGATATAAATGGCCACAACCCAAACGTTGAGCATTTAAAAGGATGTGAGAATGTTATGAAGAGATCGATATCACTGGTTGTTGCCGTGCTGGTCTGTCTGTCGGTATATGCTGTGTTTACGATCGCAGAATCAACCGATGGTGATTCTTCCGACTATTCCGGCAAATGTGGCGATGATGTCGAATACAATTTGGATCCCGCCTCTGGAGAACTTACAATAAGCGGAACAGGGCCGATGGCTGATTTTGAATTTCACTCCATGCCTTGGTATCAGCATAAAGACCTTATCAAATCGGTAACTGTGAAGGGCTCGGTTACAAGTATCGGAAAATATGCATTCTACGAACATGATAACATCACCGGTTCAACCCTTTGCAATTCCATCATTTCCATCGGAGATTATGCATTTTATGGATGTACGAAACTTACCTCAGTAAACATTCCCGATTCACTAAATTATCTCGGCGTATCTGCATTCAGTCACTGCAACTCCCTTACTTCGGTTACAATTCCTGATTCTCTCACAGCTATCAATGACTATGCGTTTTGTCGGTGCACTTCACTCACTTCGATATCGATTCCCACCTCGATAACAACTATCGGCGTATCAGCATTCGGCGATTGTGATTCTATTACATCGGTATTCGTTCCAGCCTCCGTAACATCTATCGGAGACTATGCATTCAATGGCTGTGCATCTTTAACATCGATAGACATCCATGAAGAAAATATGAATTATTGTTCGATTGATGGCGTACTTTTCAACAAGGACGGATCTGATCTGATCGAATATCCAGAGAGTAAATCTGGCACCACATACACCATTCCAAATTCCGTCAAATCGATCAAAAACTTTGCTTTCGATGACTGTCACTCAATAACCTCTTTATCAATTCCAAATACGGTTACCTCTATCGGGGACAGTGCATTCCACGACTGTATTTCCATCTCATCGATCACAGTTCCAGATTCAGTAACTACAATCGGAAAATATGCATTCAGCGGTTGCACGTATCTAAAATCCATATCCCTTCCTGCATCCATCACATCAATTGATGAATACACATTCTACCGTTGTATCTCCCTCAGATCGGTGAACCTACCAGATACCCTCACGTCTATCGGCGATCATGCCTTCAGTATATGCTCATCCCTCGCTTCGATAACTATTCCCGGATCAGTAACTTCGATTGAAGGATCTGCTTTCTTCCACTGTGAATCCCTCACAACTATCGATCTTCCCGATTCTATCACATCCATTAGTAGTGGACTCTTCAGAGACTGTTCGGCTCTCACCACTGTGACGGTCCCAGATTCCATCACAACGATCGGTACATTGGCATTCTGGGGGTGTAGCTCCCTGACCTCGATAAATATCCCGAGTTCAGTAACAGAGATCAAATCTGCAACATTCTATGATTGTTCATCACTAACCGCGGCAACTATCTCCGGTCCGATCACTGCGATAGCTAACTCGGCCTTCCAGGATTGTATTTCACTCGAATCGATTAAAATCCCCGATACTGTCAAAATTATCGGAGACTCGGCATTCAAAGGATGCACCTCCCTGACCTCAATATCGATCCCAAGTACTGTTGATATGATCGGATCCCTTGCATTCAATGGCTGTACTTCTCTCTCATCGATAAATGTTGATGAAAATAATGAGAAATATGCTTCGATCAATGGGGTCCTCTTCAACAAGGATGAGACCACATTGATCCAATATCCAGCCGGTAAATCAGCTGCCTCTTATTTGATCTCTGACATAGTCACACGGATCGCACTCTATGCATTCAGTGGCAGTACTGCACTTACCTCGATCGAGGTCGATGAAAACAATCAAAATTACAGTTCGATCGATGGTGTGCTCTTCAACAAGGACAAGACCGATTTAATACAATACCCAGCAGGCAAAACTGACTCTTCATATGTGATTCCAGACAGTGTCTCTAATATCCAAAATTATGCGTTCTGTGGATGCACTCACCTTACCTCGATCACCATCCCGAACACGGTCACGACCATCGGAAATTTTGCATTCAGTGATTGTATCCAGCTTACTTCCGTTAACCTCAGTGACTCATTGACTGGTCTCGGAACAGGGGCGTTCAAAAACTGTATCTCACTCACATCGATCACTCTACCAGATTCCATCATATCTATCAAAGATTCTGCATTCTATATGTGTGCTGGACTCACCACAGTTACTTTCGGAAACCAAGTTGAAGAGATTGGCTCATCTGCATTCTATGGTTGCACATCCATCTCCGAATTAACCCTTCCCGACACAATTACCAGGATCGAATCTTCTGCATTCTCTGGGTGTACTGCACTGACAATCATTGCCCTTGGAAACAATGTTGAAAATATCGGTAGTTCGGCATTCTCTGGGTGTACCTCACTCTCAAATATCACCATTGGAAAAAATGTCGAAAAGATCGGTAGTTCGGCATTCTCTGGGTGTACAGCACTTACTGCGATAACGGTCGATGATAATAACACGAACTATTGTTCCGTTGACGGTGTGCTTTTCAACAAGGATAAAACCACATTGATACAGTACCCGATCGGTAAAACCAGCGGTTCCTACGTGATTCCGGATTCTGTAACATCAATCGAAAAATCTGCATTCTATGGAGCTTCCCTTTCATTGAGTATCCCAAATTCCGTCAAGAATATTGCTTACGAAACGTTCGACGGAACGTTCTACGATACCGATGGTACGACGGAACTTGTACCTACGCCCATAAATCTTGCTGGATCCACGTTCAAAAAAATAGGTGATAAATGGTTCAAAGAGAACCCTAGTCCTTCAGATGACAAGTCTGACGAAGGATCTAAAACGATCTATATTCTCTGTGCATCAATTATCATGGTCATATTATTGGCGACGATCGTGGTCGTAAAGAAGAGAAGTGCTTGAAACTCTTTAAGGGACCCTGGGCCCCTTCACTTTAACTCAATCTAAATTGATTCTCACATAATATACATTCTATTAAGTAATCTTTAACTGTCTATTCTTTGTCTGCAATGAATTTTTAAGGACACATCAAAAACATAGCCCATAGTAAAGTGGGTGAAAATATCATAAAGAAATCTTCGTTGATTATTGTTTCAATGCTGATCTGTTTATCAGCATACGCCATGTTGTCGATTGCAGATTCCACAGAAGCACTTACCTCCGATTCGGGTGAATGCGGAGAATCTGTTACATATGATCTTGACAAAAGTGCCGGAATACTTACGATAAGTGGTTCCGGGCCAATGACGGATTATAACGCGTACCCAACAACTGCACCTTGGTACGCTGACAGAGAATATATAAAAACGATCAAAGTCGAAGGTACCGTCAGTTCAATTGGCAATTTCTCGTTTTATCAATGTGAAGCACTTACGTCGATAAGCATCACCGATACAGTTACGTCGATCGGAAAATCTGCGTTCGAAGGATGTAGTACTATCACCTCACTTACGATACCTGGTTCCGTCACATCGATCACCGAGTCTATGTTTAAGTACTGCGCTGGTCTCGTATCCGTTACCATACCTGACTCTGTCACTTCCATCGGAGGGCAGGCGTTTAAAGGATGTTCCGCACTCACTACAATAACTATTCCGAAGTCAGTTCTTACAATCGAGTCCTGTGCATTTGAAGAATGCACATCCCTTACATCAGTTACAATTCCAGATTCGGTAAAATCCCTCGGAAGAAGTGCATTCGGTGAGTGTAATGCTATCACCACGGTTGTCCTCGGAAAGTCCATAGAATCAATTGAAAATAACACATTCAACCGTTGTACGAATCTTACTACTGTAACAATAAATGGGGGCGTAAAATCTATTGGATCGTCTGCATTCGAAAGATGTACATCCCTCACCTCGATTACCCTCCCCGATTCAGTTAAATCTATTGGACAGTCTGCATTCGACAACTGCACCAAACTTGCCTCGATAAAAATACCCGAGTCTATCGAAACTTTCGGACAATATGCGTTCTATGACTGTACCTCTCTTACCTCGATAACCATCCCTAATTCGGTAACATCCCTCGGGGACCTCGCATTCAGAGGCTGCACCAACCTGAAAGAACTCACCGTTCCGGTGACCCTCGATTGTGTCGGAACCATAGAAAACCCGATCTTCCTGGGTTGTGAAAATATCAGTAAGATCACCTTCACTGGTTCCGGTGCCTGGCACACATATGATACCTTGAATGAATACACCCCATGGCAACTCAGTAAATCTGTATTGACCACAGTCGTCATATCAGGAAATACGACATCCATTGAAAAATCTGCATTCAAAGGTTGCTCTGAAATCAAAGATCTCACCATTCCTGCAAATATCGATAGCATCGTTTCCGATGAATACCCGGTTTTCGAAGGCTGTGTGAAAATTGAAAAGATCACATTCACAGGTTCTGGATCTTGGTACGTATATGATATCTCCACTTATGAAAATACTCCATGGCAGCTTAGTAATTCCGTCCTGACAACGGTCGTTATTTCTGATGGTGTGACCTCCCTTGGAGAATATTCATTCATGAGTTGTGTGGCTCTCTCCTCTGTATCTCTCCCTGGATCTATCACATCAGTTGGAGAAGGTGCGTTCTCAATGTGTACCGCACTCACTTCTATCACTATTCCCGAATCGATCACCACTATCGAAGCCAATGCCTTTTACGGATGTTCCACACTCGCCACTATCTCCCTCGGAAATAAGGTCGAATCCATAGGAGCCTCTGCATTCACTGAATGTGCTGCCCTTACAACCATGATCATCCCAGATTCTGTCACATCTCTTGGCGATGGTGCGTTCTATAATTGTACCTCCTTGAAAGAACTCTCGATACCTGCAAATCTCGATTGTGTTGTATCAACCACGAACCCTGTCTTTGAAGGCTGTGTCAATATTGAAAAGATCACTTTCACGGGATCTGGAAATTGGTATCCCTACGATTCCTCTTGTGAAGATGCCCCTTGGCAACTCAGTAGCTCTACTTTGACCACGGTCATCATATCTGATGGCATTACGTCTATCGGGGCCTCAGCATTCAAAGACTGCACCAAGCTGGAAGATCTGTCCCTTCCTGCTAATCTTAACAGTGTCGGTACCAATGATTCACCGATTTTCGAAGGTTGTACCAATATCAAAAAGATCACCTTCACTGGTTCTGGAGCTTGGTATGAATATGGCGCGGAGGATTCACTGCCATCATATTATGGTAACACGCCTTGGCAACTCAGCAAATCTGCCGTGACCACGATTGTCGTTTCAGACGGCGTGACATCTATCGGAGATCATGCATTCAATGACTGCACCAGCCTTACATCGGTTGCTATTGGTAGATCTGTTTCCTCGATTGGAACTTCTGTATTCCGCGGTTGTACCTCCCTCGTCTCGATTGATGTCAGTGAGGAAGATACATCATATTGTTCGGTCGAAGGTGTACTTTTCAATAAGGATAAGACCACTCTGTTCCAATATCCTTCGAGTAAATCCGACACTGCCTATACGATTCCCGGCACGGTCAGATCTATTGGAGATTACGCATTCAGTGGCAGCACACACCTTACGTCTATAACTATCGCGAATTCCGTGACATCGATCGGGACCTCTGCCTTCGATGGCGAGTTCTTTGATACCGACGGTAAGACAGAACTTGCACAGACCGCTGCAAACCTGGCCGGTTCGACATTCAAGATCGTTGACGGTAAATGGGTAAAACAAAACTCGCCCTCCGATAGTGATGGATCCTGGATGGTTTACCTCATCATTGCAACCCTTATCGTGATAGTCTTGATCGCATCCGTTGCGATCGTCAAGAAAAGAAATGCTTGAATCACTTACTGGGGTATACCCCCAGTAATCTTGGTACATATGAATTTGAAATTACAATATTTTCACATTGACGTACCACTTTCATTAATGTCTATCCTATGTCTTCACTAACGATAAATACCAACTTACAGAACGGAGTATTAATTGGGATGGTGTGAGAATCATAAGAAAATCGGTCCTGCTTATCTGTGCCGTGCTTATCTGCCTGTCAGCATATGTGACGTTGTCTAACATGGACTCCTCAGATGCCGACCCACACTATTCTGGTAAATGTGGGAACAATGCTACTTTTGAATTCAACCCCACGACCGGCGTACTGAAGATTGAAGGGTACGGAGAAATGTGGAATAGAGAAATGGAGTGGGAATGGCTTGCTTATCGCACTCATATTACATCAGTTGAGATGAGCGACGGGATCACGACCATTGGGAACAATGCGTTTTACGAATTCACATCCATCACATCCTTTACCATCCCAGATTCTGTTGTGTCCATCCGCCCATATGCGTTCTATGGCTGTTCGAATCTTACTTCATTGACAATCGGAAATTCCGTCCAAAATTTCTGGGTTAATGCATTCACGAACTGTACTTCCCTGACCTCCTTGATCTTTCCTGATTCACTCACATCGATTAGAGACTACGCATTCCAAAATTGTACTTCACTCAAAACTGTAATGTTTGGCAATTCGCTCAATGAAATCTTAGGTCATGCGTTCGATGGCTGTACCTCCCTTGAGAATGTGACCCTCCCGAAATCACTATCGTCCCTCGGATGGTCTGCATTCAGCCCCTGTAATTCCCTACAATCGATCAACGTTGAAGAGGGAAATACGAACTACAGTTCGGTTGATGGTATCCTCTTTAATTATGATAAGACCACTTTAATACAATATCCTGCTGGTAAAACAGAAGGATTTTATTTCATTCCTGATTCTGTTAAGGAAATCTTTAGCTACGCGTTCACAAACTGCACCTACCTTAAATCTGTGGTTATTCCAGAATCAGTAACCACTATCAGGGAATATGCTTTCGAAGACTGTACATCTCTTGTAAACGTGACCATGGGCAATTCGGTCAAGGAAATCCAAAGCAGAGTGTTCGAAAATTGTACATCCCTTGAAAACGTGACACTAGGCAATTCTGTGACAAAAATATGGTCTAGGGCATTCTACGGCTGTTCCTCTCTTAAAAACATAAATCTTCCAAATACGGTCACATTTATTGGAAATCATGGATTCAGTGGCTGCACATCACTTACATCAATAAGAATCCCTAGCAGTTTAGAAATAATTAATAATTACGTGTTCGAAAACTGTAAATCGCTTACGTCAGTTGCTCTCCCAGATACTACAAAAGTTCTTGACAATTATGCATTCTATGGCTGTTCTTCTCTCAAGTCCATAGATATACCTGATTCTGTTTATGGAATTGGATTCCAAGCATTCTTTGGATGCACTTCGCTTTCTTCGATCAATGTTAGTTCAGAGAATTCAGTGTACAGTTCAAAAGATGGCGTTCTCTTCGATAAAAATCAAAATATCTTAATTATATATCCAGCATGTAAAAATGATGCTTCATATATACTCCCATCCACAGTCGTTAGGATTTATGAATATGCATTTTATGGCAACATTTATCTCGAAAAAGTGACCCTTTATGAAAATGTCGAATCCATAGAAAAGTCGGCGTTCTATGGATGCACTTACCTCAAATCCATCAATATTTCCAAGAAAGTATCCACTATTCAAGATTATGCGTTCAAAAATTGTTCTTCGCTTACATCGATATATATCCCAGATTCCGTCACAAAAATCGGAAAAGATGTACTACTTGGCTGCACCTCACTTCAAAAGATCGAGGTCGGTGAAAATAATTCAAACTTTAGTTCGATGGAAGGCGTGCTCTTTGACAAAAATAAAACGACCTTGATCCAGTATCCTGTTAATAGGGCTGACAGTTCGTATTTAATTCCCTATACGGTCACATCCGTAGGGTCCTCAGCGTTCTATGGCTGTACTTCCCTTAAATCTTTAACCATATCTCATACGGTCGAGTCGATCGGAGATAACGCATTCTTTGGATGCACATCTCTTACATATATCAAGGTCAATGAAAATAACGCTAAATTCTGTTCGATCGATGGCGTGCTTTTCAATAAAGAAAAGACGGAATTGATTCTGTACCCAATTGGAAATACAAATGAATCATACGAAGTTCCAGGCGATGTGAAATCTATTAAAGCGGATGCATTCCGCGGTTGCACCTACCTCGTTTCCATCACTATTCCAAGTACAGTCACATCATTGGGGACCTCAGCATTCTATGGGTGTACTGGTCTGAAAGAACTTTCGATCCCTGTGAACCTTAATTGCGTTGGATCGAACGATAATCCTGCTTTTGAAGGATGCGTCAATATTGAAAGCATTACCTTCGTAAAAGGAACGTCCGGGTCCTGGTACAACTACAATTCTGATAATTTAAAATACACTCCGTGGCAACTCAGTAAATCAAGTCTGACCATGGTCAACATATTAGAAGGTGTGACTTCAATTGGGGAGTCTGCTTTTAAAGATTGCAAAAACCTGAAAGAACTCACAGTCCCCGTTACCGTTAACTGCGTCGTCTCTGACCAAAACCCGGTATTCGAAGGCTGTAGTAATCTTGAGAAGATCACATTCGTAGGAAATGGGGCCTGGCATACATACGAACTCTCGAACATATACACTCCGTGGCAACTCAGCAAATCAACTCTGACCACAGTCAGCATATCAGAAGGTGTGACCTCACTTGAAGAATCAGCCTTCAAGGGTTGCACCAGTTTAAAGGAACTCACGGTTCCTGCAAACATCGACTGCGTCGTTTCGACAGAAAACCCGGTATTCGAAGGCTGTAATAATCTTGAGAAGATCACATTCGTAGGAAATGGGGCCTGGCACTCACGCAATACCTCGGATTATGAATACACTCCGTGGCAACTCAGCAAATCAAGTCTGACCACGGTCATTATATCCGATAACCTGACCTCCATCGGAGAGTTTGCTTTCAGCGGTTGCAGAAGTCTTTCATCAGTGACAATAGGCAAATCTGTTTCCGCGTTCGGGTCATCCACATTCAAGGATTGTATTTCACTCACGTCGATCGTTGTTGATGAAGCCAACGAAAACCTCTGCTCTGTTGATAATATCATTTTCAGTAAGGATATGACATCGATCATCATGTATCCGATCAGTATAACAGATGCCACTTATGAAATTCCAAAGAGCGTCATATCTATCGGTGACTATGCATTCAAAGACTGCATTTCCCTCAAATATATCACTATTCCAGATCATATAAAATCGATCGGTGCATCTGCGTTCGAGAACTGTACCGAACTAGCCTCGGTGGAGATCTTAGGTTCTGAAACGACCCTCGGAACATATGCATTCGTAAATTGCTCTGGTTTGAAAGAACTCCTGGTTCCTGTAAGTGTCGATTGTGCCGTATCCGAGAAATATCCCGCTTTTTCAGGATGTACCAATATCGATAAGATCACATTCACCAAGGGAACTGGGATCTGGCATCAATATGATGGGGCCGATTATGAAAATACGCCCTGGCATATCACGGGAGTTCCATTGGATGTCAAGATCGCCGATGGTTTAACCACTATCGGCGAACGGGCATTATTTAAATGCACTTCTCTTAGGTCGATCATCATTCCAGGATCTGTCTCATCTATAGATGCCGAAGCATTCTACAACTGTGGATTCACATCCATGATTATTCCAGACTCGGTAACGACTCTCGGAAAATCTGCATTCAAAGACTGTTTTGACTTGAAAGAACTTACAGTTCCTGCTAGTTTGGACTGCGTAGGTTCGATATCCGATCCAGCTTTCGATGGCTGCTGTTCGATCGAAAATATCACGTTCACCAAAGGATCCGGTGCCTGGTATTCGTATGATTCTACCAATTATCAGCTTACTCCTTGGCAGTTAAGCAACTCTGTACTTACCAAGATTGTTATTTCTGACGGCGTGACATTCATCGGAGATTACGCATTCGCACATTCGAATATTACTTCCTTGAGCATTCCCGACTCTGTCAAATCCATCGGAGATTACGCATTCCAGGGTTGCATTTCTCTCTCCGATATGAAGATCTCTGGTTCCGCCACATCCATCGGAGATCATGCTTTTGAGGGTTGCACCACCATCACCACCATTTCCATCCCGGATTCCGTCACAACTCTTGGAAATTCCGTATTCAAAGACTGCGTTGCCCTCACCACAGTGGTTCTGGGTGAATCTATAATATCGATTGGCAAGTGTGCATTCTCCTCTTGCAAGTCCCTCCTTTCAATATCTCTCCCAGACTCCCTGAAATCGATCGATGAAAAATCGTTTGAAGGATGTGAATCACTCTCTACCTTGAATTTAGGAAGGTCTATCGAAAGGATTGGAAATCATGCATTCAAAGATTGCTCATCCGTTACATCGGTAACAATTCCAGAGTCTGTCTCATCGATCGGATCTTCTGTGTTTCAGGGATGTAATAATCTAAAAGAACTTACAGTTCCTGCAAGTTTGGACTGCGTCGGTTCGATATCCGATCCAATATTCGATGGTTGCGGTTCGATCGAAAATATCACATTCACCAAAGGATCCGGTGCCTGGTATCCATACGATTCCACCAATTATCATCTTACACCTTGGCAGTTAAGCAAATCCGTACTTACCAAAGTCACTATTTCTGACGGTGTGACATCCATCGGAGATCATGCATTCCAGGGGTGCGTTTCTCTCTCCGACGTAAAGATCCCTGGTTCCACCACATCCATCGGCGATCACGCATTTGAGGGTTGCATCTCTATCACTACCATTACCCTTCCCGACCCCATCACAACTCTCGGCGAGAGTACATTCTCCTCTTGCAAGTCCCTCCATTCAATATCTCTCCCAGACTCCCTAAAAACAATCGGTGCAAAAGCGTTCGAAGACTGTGTATCGCTCTCCACCTTGAATTTAGGAAGGTCTGTCGAGAAGATCGGAGATCATGCTTTCAAAGGTTGCACATCCATTATATCTTTGACAATTCCGGAGTCTGTCTCATCGATCGGGTCTTTAGCTTTTCAGGGATGTATCAATCTGAAAGAACTTACGGTCCCCGTGGGTCTCGACTGTGTCGGGTCCATAGTATCACCGATCTTCTCTGAATGTGCCAATATTGAAAATATCACCTTTACGAAAGGTACTGGAACATGGTATGCATATGAACATTCCGATTATGAGTACACTCCCTGGCAACTCAGCAGATCCATGCTCACATCCATCAATATCTGTGACGGTGTGACTTCGATCGGTAAATACTCCTTCAAAGACTGTTCCAATCTCGTCTCCCTGACCATCCCTGATACGGTCACCACAATTGAGAAAGGAGCGTTTAACGGCTGCTCTGGTATTAAGAGACTCACTGTTCCAGCAAGTCTAGACTGCGTCGTATCCAATATCGATCCAGTATTCTACGACTGTGTCAATATCGAAAACATCACCTTTACGAAAGGAACGGGAGCTTGGTATCCCTATGGTGAGTCAGGTGCTGAGCACTCATATTACGCTTGCACCCCATGGCAACTTAGCAAAGACGCTCTGAACAGTGTCGTCATCGAAGAGGGTGTAAGATACATCGGGAATAATTCTTTCAAAGATTGTTCCAAACTTACATCCATCTCCATCGGCAGTTCCGTGACCTTCCTCGGATACTCTACATTCCAGGGTTGTACCGCCCTAGGTTCGATCGTTGTCGATGACGAGAATACAGAATTCAGTTCGGTCGAAAATGTTCTTTTCAACAAGGAAAAGACATCTTTGATCCTTTATCCTGCCGGCAAGACCAACACCGCATATTCGATCCCCGGTTCCGTCAAATACATTTCAGACCGTGCGTTCTACGAGTGTACTGCCCTCACGTCCATAACCTTCCCAGACACCATCGCAGAGATAGGTGATTCTTCATTCAACATTGTATTTTATGATGCGGACGGCGAGACAGTTTTAGAACCCACGGCCGCAAACTTAGCGGGTTCGACATTTGCACTGACCGAAGGAATATGGGTGAAGCAAATAATATCCACGTTCGATATGGAAGTTGTTTATACGGTCTTTGCGATCTTCATTGTCGGAATCCTGTCCGGCATCGCGGTTTTATCAAGGAGAAAGGCCTGAAATGAATCGGGAAATTAGCTCATTCGCCAATCACATGACGGCCCGTAAGAAAAGTGGATCGAAATGTTGGGCTGGGTTTGTGCATACCCAGAACATTGATCAGATATCAGAATGGTCTAAACTTTTACATACATGGCATAAATCCCATTTAAGGATAGGAATATCATGAAGAAAATCACGTTACTCATTATCGCACTGTTAGTTTGCGTATCAGCATATGCTACATTATCAAATACAGACATTTCAAATGCAGATTCTTCAGAATATTCCGGCAAATGTGGAACAAATGCTACTTATGAGTTCGTTCCAGCGACAGGGACTCTTACAATAAGTGGTTCTGGACCGATCGATGATTATTTTTACAATACTATGCCGTGGAATTCGTTCAGAGAACTTATTAAAACCATCCAAATAGAAAATTCAATCACGTCGATGGGTTCGTATGCATTCTACTATTGCACCTCGGTTACTTCTGTAAGTCTCCCTGATTCCTTAACATCTATCGGTTACAATGCGTTCTATAACTGTACCTCACTTACCAAGATCGACCTCCCTGATCAAATTACCTCCATTGGATCGTCTGCATTTTACAACTGCATTTCCCTTACCTCTGTAACCATTCCGAATTCCGTGACTAAGATCGGATCCTCTGTGTTCTATGGTTGTACCTCCCTTACCTCTGCAACTATTTCCAATTCCTTGGACTCGATCGGGTGGGATATGTTCTATGAATGTACCTCGCTGACCTCCATCGAAATTCCCAGTTCTGTGACGGAAATCGGATCGTCTGCGTTCTATGATTGCATCAAACTCACAACTGTGACTATCTCTGGGTCTATTGAACTCATTGATTCCTCTGCATTCGAAAACTGTTATTCGCTAACCTCCATCGAAATTCCCAGTTCTGTGAAAGAGATCGGTTCATCTGCATTCGATAATTGCACCTCGCTTAAATCCATCAATATTCCTGATTCGGTCACATCCATTGAATTCTCTACATTCTGTGGTTGCTCTGCACTCACTTCCTTCGAGATCCCCAAGGAGGTCTCATATATCGGAGGTTTTGCATTCGGTGGTTGTACCTCCCTAAAATCCATCACCATTCCTGATTCTGTCACATATATCGAATCATCAGCATTCAGGGACTGTACATCCCTTACAAATATCACGGTAGGCAGGAATAACGACAATTATTATTCGAATGATGGCGTGCTCTTCAATAAAGAGGATAATTCATTGATCCAGTATCCCGCAAATAAAACAGGCTCTGTATATAACATCCCTACCGGACTCGCCTCGATCGAGGATTATGCATTCAACAAATGCACCCTACTTACATCTGTAAATATCCCTGACACGATCACAACGATTGGAATCTGTGCATTCTATGGCTGTTCTTCACTCACATCTGTCTCCATTCCTGGCTCTGTTGCATCGATCGGAACATCAGCATTCAAGAACTGCCTCTCACTCCAATCATTCGAGGTCAACAAAGAAAATACTGAGTACAGTTCGATCAATGGCGTACTTTTCAACCACGATATAACCACACTGATCCAATATCCAGCGAGTAAAACCGATGCATCATATGATATTCCGAACACTATTGTTAATATCGAAGAGAATGCATTCTATGGCTGTTCTTCACTTACGTCAGTGACTATCCCAAATTCTATCACATCGATCTCTGATTCAGCTTTCAACAGCTGCACATCTCTTACTTCTGTGACAATACCTAACTCCGTCAAATCTATCGAATCTTCTTCATTCAGGAACTGTACATCCCTTACTTCAGTGGCCATTCCCGATTCTGTCACCTCCATCAGAATATATGCGTTCAATGGCTGTTCTTCGCTTACGTCGGTGACGATTCCTGACTCCGTCACATTGATCGGAGACTATGCATTCGAAGGATGCACATCCCTAACGTACATCACAATCTCAAATTCCATAACTTCGATCGGATACAAAATGTTCGACGGAAAATTCTTCGATACCGATGGCGAAACGGAACTCAAACCTACCGTCGAAAATCTGGCAGGAGCGACATTCCGGAAAATCAATGATAATTGGTTAAAACAAATTTATACCGGCAAGTGCGGAGATAATGCCACGTTTGAATTCCAACCCACCACGGGAGAACTTACGATCAGTGGATCTGGGTCAATGTATGACTATACTGAAAACTCGATGCCGTGGGATTCGTACAAAGAATCAATAAAATCAGTCAAGATTGTCAGCTCCATTACATATATTGGAAAGTTTGCGTTCAACGGATGTACTGCCCTCGAATCTATTTCCATCTCCGATTCCATTACAGGAATAGGCGATTCTGCATTCGACGGAAAATTCTACGATAGTGATGGAAAAACCGAACTTGCACAGACCGCTGCAAACCTGGCAGGATCTACGTTCAAGAACATAGGTGGAAAATGGATCAAACAAGTTCCTTCCCCCTCAGATGATAGTGATGATTCGGGATCTAAGCTAATTTACACTATCGTCGCAACAATTGCCGTAATAGCTCTATTGGCAGGTATACTGATCGTTAGGAGTAAAAATTCCCGATAAATTTACAGGTGATCTCCGATGATATTCGAAAACATGTCCAAATTCATAATAAAGCACGCCAAGATGATCGTTGTCATCTGGATCGTGGTCCTTTTATTATCCATATATCCTGCGATCCATGCGAGTGAAAAACTCAGTTACAGCACATCCAGTATGGGAAGTTCCGGTACAGAATCCATCGAAGGAATGGATATAATGACGGAGCACTTCGATTCGGAGATCGACAGTGAAAGTATGCAGCTGATCCTTGTCGTATATCACAGCAATGAGGAATGGATAAAAAATGAGTTAGATGAAAAAGTTAAGACGATCTTGAACCTGAATGACAACATTTCTTCGATCATCCCTGCTGGAAACAAACCATCCGAAGATGGAAACAGCAATATGCAATACTATGTGGTCACATACAAGACAGGATACACTACCAGTAGGATCTCCGAAGATACGGGAAACCTCAGAGCTCAGGCCAATAGTGTCGTTTCATCTGCATTCGAAGGGAGCAATGTCGCATACAAAACATATGTGACAGGATCTCCGGCTATCTCATATGATGCAAACAAAGCTATGACCCATGATATGTCGCGCATCGACCCGATATCCATTCTTTTGATCCTTGTTCTTGTGGGGCTTTTCTTCAGATCGTTCGTTTCAAGTGCGGCACCCCCGATCACGATCGGAGTTGCGTTTGCCTTGGTATTATGCTCCTTATTCTTCATTTGCCAGATGATAGACATATACTACATTGTAGAAGTACTCCTGGTCGTATCGATGCTGGGTGCAGGTTGTGATTATTGTATTTTCATCTTGGCAAGATACAGAGAAGAAAGAAGACGCGGCCTGGACCATGAACCTGCTTGCGTGAATGCCATCACTTGGGCTGGTGAATCAGTTTTCACCTCTGGAATTGCTGTGATGATAGGATTTGGTTCCATGATACTTTGTAACTTCAGACTCATCAGCACTTTGGGTCTGGGTCTTGCCATCGGTATTATCTTTGCATTACTGGCGGCACTTACCCTGATGTCCTCGTTACTGGTTCTTCTCGGCGACAAATTGTTCTGGCCTACCGGTGCCAACGGACCCAAGGTACAACGTGGATATCTTAAAAAAATGGGCCAAATAGGACAAAAATACTTCGAAAGATCCACTCATTTCTCGATCAAACATGCCAAGGCGATCATAGTTGCCACTATTCTTTTCTCTATCCCGATGGTGTATGTCTATGCAACCTCGGATGACAGTTATGATATGATCGGTTCCATGATGAACGGCGATTCGCGTGAAGGAATGAATGTCATGACCGAATACGCCGGAGGCGGTTCCATCATGCCCAATTACGCGTATATCCAAACCACTCAACCTCTTGGCACGTTGACATATCTTGTCGGAAATGATAAAACCGGGGGACTTGCGAAGTTCACTTGGGCCGATGAAGACTATAAACATGCGGTAATAGAGGAGCTCAGTACTCTTAAAGAAGAGGTCGAAAAACTGGACAATGTGGACGATGTACATTACAGTTCATTCGAATTAACTGTTCTTGATGTCGATTGGAATGGGATTGTTATTGCTCTCACATTTGCTGGACTTAAAGGAGGTGCAGATATCGGAGAGGCTCTTGACTATATAAGCAATCTAAAAGATCTCCCAGCAACCGCATATGCGATGGCATCTATTGCAAAGGAGGCATTTACTCCCGAGGTCCGTCAGGCACTTTTTCAGCAGGGGCTCATTCAGGATCCTGAAAAGATCCCATTCGATGAGCAACTCGCCACAGAGATCATGAATTGGATGCTTTTTATTCAATCTGGTACGCTCGGAACAACATTCAATTCCGAAGAAACAGCAGGAGATGTCAACTACGTCTGCTTGACGATGGCCACTCATGAACAGTCAATGTCTGACAAATCAATCAGTACTGTAAGCAGTTTCAAATCCATCGTCCATGATAAAGTAGGAAATTCGGAGATTCTTTCGACGGCCTGGGTCTCTGGAACCGCCGCGGTAATGGTGGAGATCGAAGAGGCCGTTAACAAGGAGTTCATTAAGATCGAGATAACCGCGATCATTCTGATCATCCTGTTGCTATTCTTCGTGATGAAGTCCTATCTCACACCGATCAGGGCAGTGGTCACGATCTTCATGTCCGTCATCTGGACGGTTGCGATCACTCACTTGCTCTTCGGAACTTTGATGCACGATGGTGTGCTGTGGATCCTACCGATCATTCTATTGGTGATATGTCTGGGTCTAGGTATGGACTACGATATTTTGCTGACCACCAGGATCAAAGAATATACATTCTCCAAAGGTTTGGATAATGATGAGGCCATCCATCAGGCCGTTCTACACTCCGGATCGGTCATCACGATCTGTGGTATCATCATGGGTTGTACCTTCGGTACACTGATGCTATCGAGCACGGTGATGCTCAAGCAGATGGGTTTTGCATTGTGCTTTGCCATCCTGGTAGATGCCCTGATCGTTAGGACATACATTGTTCCTGCCGCTATGCATCTTATGGGTAAATGGAATTGGATCGGCCCTAAATTCCTGACAGGCGACATTCATATCCCTATAAATTCTGAGTTCGATGATTCAGAACAGGATCCCGATACACGCCTTAACACTCAAAAGTAAATCCCTTAGGGGATTCATCCCCATTTTCAATTTGGAATCTGTACAGGGGCCCCATTACTCCATTACCGCATAAAGCGGAATTTCGGTTTCAATGGGGCCCTGTACAGGATTCAATTTTAAATCGTCGATGCTATGTACCATTCATGGCAAAAAACAAAAAAGAAAAACCGGACAGGAATGTAGTCGTCTCCTTCTTCGGAGGCCTCATCTGTACCCTCCTCCTTGTGGTTGTTGTTCCCGTGGTCTGTAATATCTACATCAAGCCTATCATGGAGGACGTTGTTCAGAACAATACTTTCCTTTGGTTCTCTTCTTCACTCATTGTGACCATCATAATGTTGGTGGTCCTGCTTCTGTTCATGCTTGTACTCGGCGGTGGCGCGATTCTCCGCAGATATGGAATAATCGGAGTTATCGCACTGATCTTTGCATATTGGTTGCTCGGTAATGTATGGGATGCTGTCCTTCCGGTCATCGTATTGACAATCATGTATCTGTGGGGACTTAGAAAAAAGAAAGATTGAGAAAAATTAAGCCTGGCACATACATGAACAACCTCTTATATAAACATGAAAAGAGGTGGGTGATCGAGCTTCAACTCATCACCGTACCTCTCCATCAAGTTTGCTATATTTTTGAAAAATCAAAGACCCGAAGTACATTATCGAAATGAACTCGGGGTCGTCACAATATACAGAGACGACAATCCGTCCTTCCGCAACACGGATTGTCCACCTTCCATTTCAATGACCACATTTTGAGATCTTGAATGATGACCATAAGCTCCTTGCTTGCCTCTGTGAGACGATATTCGCTCTTGACCGGAATTGTACTGGTGTCAACCCGTTTTTCTATTAGACCTTCTGATTCCAACTCTTTCAAACGTTCAGTAAGCACTTTCGGGGTCAGGTCCGGCATGGATCTTTTGATCTCAGAGAATCTCTTCCACTCTTCGCCTTTGTTGAGTTGATGAAGAATGAGTATCGCCCATTTCTTGGACAGGTACTCCATTGTAAGGTAAACTGTGCATGCGTGGTCCATTGTTACCAAACAGAAACTTTCGACTATATATACGTAAGTATCTATTAGATACTCAGTATCAAAAAGATACAGGAGAATCGCAAATGTTATGCAGACAATGTGAAGAGACGATCGCCGGAACCGGCTGCACCCGCAACGGAGTATGTGGAAAGACCGCTGAGATCGCAGAGAAACAGGACCTTCTTATCGGAACCCTCATCGAACTTGCATCTGGGGACAAAGTATGTGACTTCTGCGATTGTGCACTTGTCGATGGTCTGTTCATGACCCTTTCGAACACGAACTTCGACGGAGATGCGATCGATGCTCTTAGGAATGAAGTTCTCAACAGAATCGGTAAAGACACCAAGATCCGCGTAAAGGATATCGAATCATTAGATGCGAATGAAGACCTCAGGTCCCTCAAAGAGCTCCTTCTTTTCGGAATGAAGGGTCTTGCAGCTTACTATCACCACGCAACCGTTCTCGGTTACACGGACAAGAGTGTTACGGCATTCATCAGAAAAGGTCTTGCCTCTCTTGCCAAGAACCTCTCTGCTGACGAACTGGTGGCTTTGAACATGGAATGCGGATCTGTTGGTGCCACATGTCTTGCACTTTTGGACAAGGCCAACACCGAGACCTATGGAACCCCGGAGATCACTCAGGTGAAGACCGGTGTCGGGTCCCACCCAGGTATCCTTATCACTGGTCATGACCTCAAAGACCTGGAACAACTCCTCGAACAGACCAAAGGAACCGGCGTAGATGTATACACCCATGGTGAAATGCTTCCGGCCAACGCTTACCCAGCATTCAAGAAATATGACAATCTTGTGGGCAACTATGGTGGTGCCTGGTACCTTCAGAAGGAAGAGTTCGAATCGTTCAATGGTCCGATCGTTGCCACCACCAACTGCGTCCTCATTCCCAAGGATTCCTACCGCAACAGGCTTTTCACCACCGGTACCGCTGGCATCGAGGGTGTGAAGCACATCGAGGCCAAAGATGGAAAGAAGGACTTCTCCGAGGTCATCGAACTTGCCAAGAAATGTGCACCTCCGAAGAAGATCGACGACAAGACACTCACTGTCGGTTTCGGACATTCCCAGGTCCTCGCACTGGCGGATCAGATTGTCGCAGCCGTGAAAGCAGGAGCCATCAAGCGCTTCGTTGTCATGGCAGGATGTGACGGACGTGAAAAGGGCAGGACCTATTACACCGAGTTCGCTGAAGCACTTCCCAAGGACACAGTCATTCTGACCGCCGGATGTGCAAAATACCGTTACAACAAGCTCGATCTCGGAGACATCGGCGGAATCCCAAGGGTCATCGACGCTGGTCAGTGCAACGACTGTTACTCCCTCGTTGTTATCGCCAACGCTCTTGCCGAGGTTTTCAATACCGACGTCAACGGCCTTCCGTTATCGTTCAACATCTCCTGGTATGAGCAGAAGGCGGTTCTGGTCCTCCTGACCCTACTGAGTCTTGGTGTCAAGAACATCATGCTCGGTCCCAGGCTTCCCGGATTCATCACTCCCGGAATCCTGAACGTCCTCGTCGACACCTTTGGCATCAAGGCCAACGGAAATGTCAGAGAGGACATGGTCATACTCAACATCGAGTGAGCATAGATGGGGCCTTATGGCCCCCAAACCCCTTATCTGACCTGAATTCTTCTTCTAAGGTAATTTTCGACCCCTCTGATCGAGAGGTGATCTGTATGCTGGACAAAGGGATCGATTCCTTAATGTGCCATTACCTTCATTCCTTTTGTAGGTAATTACATGGCCAGAAAGTGTAAGGGGATGACTTAAAATGGCAGATCGAAGAAAGAAACGGTGTAAAATACGTTTACACCAGCACTTCTTTTATGGTCGGGGGCAAGAAAAAGACAGTTTCGGAATATCTCGGAAGATTTGACGAGAACGGTGACCTGATGCCCAAAGAAAAGGACGACGGAAGCGACATCACCGACAGGGAGATCGATTACTGGTTCGACGACAGGGAGGGGAAGCGATGCCGAAGATCCTCAGGCCCAGGAACGGCAGGCCTGTTGCCGACACTTTGATGTCGGATTTCAGGCGCGGCGCATACTGGATGAACGACGGTACCATCTACGATTTCACCTTCGGTTCCGACGGGTTGGAAGACATTCTGCCCGATCCGGACTACGATCAGGAGGGATTCGAAGACGCGGTGCCGGAGATCGCACACATGATCGGCGTGGACCCGTCGGACATAGCCGACGCGGACGGATGGCATGATGTCGGGGTTGTTTATTTCGACGAATACGGGGCCGACGGGGAATTTCTCGACAACGGAACCGGGTACGTGTACTACGAAGGGGAAACCATCGGAGCGTACTGCAGAAGGAACGGGCTGGCGGTGCCCGTAAGGGCCTTGACGGAAAAAGAGGAGGAGATGCTGGAGAGGTGAACGTATCTTCGGAAAGGATCCTCAAACGCCTTACGATTCTGTTTTCGGATAACAAATTCCTGTTACGGTAACTTAAAATTCCTCGGAACGATTCCGGTTCGTTGGTTCGTTCGGGATTTTCACAGTTCTGGTCATTGTCAAAGACTGAGTAGTGACCAGATCCTCTGACCGGTCCCGATCATTCGGTGAGCATATGACATCTGGTAATTCTAATTCTGATCGTGGCGATATAGAATCTTTGAAGATCAAAGCGGAACAGGGGGATGCCGATGCCCAATTCCGCATCGGTGAGATGTACGACGACGGTCATGGCGTTTCGCAGTCATACGAGGAAGCAGCGAAATGGTATTTGTTGGCCGCGGATCAGGGTCATGCTACCGCACAACGCTATCTCGGTTGGATGTATTCCAACGGCAAGGGTGTCTCCCAGTCCGACGAAGAAGCGGTGAAATGGTGGAAACTAGCTGCCGATCAAGGAGTTGCCCAGGCCCAATGTAATCTCGGACGGATGTACGAAAACGGACGTGGTATTCCTCAGTCCGACGAAGAAGCTGCTAAATGGTATAGGTTAGCGGCCGATCAAGGTCATGCCGATGCCCAATACAATCTCGGTTTGATGTATAAAAACGGTCGTGGCGTCCCCCAGTCCGATGAGGAAGCAGTGAAATGGTACAGGAAGGCAGCCGATCAAGGCCATGCCCAGGCCCAGTGCAATCTCGGCTGGATGTATAAGAGCGGACGTGGCGTCCCCCAGTCTGACGATGAAGCAGTGAAATGGTACAGATTGGCGGCTGATCAAGGCCATGCCGATGCCCAATACAATCTCGCTTATGCGTATGCCAACGGCCGTGGTGTTCCGCTGTCTAACGAGGAAGCTGTGAAATGGTGTAGGCTGGCTGCCGATCAAGGCCATACTGGTGCACAATTTATTCTCGGTATGATGTATGCCGAGGGTCGTGGCGTTCCTCAGTCCGACGATGAAGCAGTGAAATGGTACAGATTGGCGGCTGATCAAGGCGATGCCAAAGCACAATACAATCTCGGCTGGATGTACGAAAACGGACGTGGTATTCCTCAGTCCGACGATGAAGCAGTGAAATGGTACAGATTGGCATCAGATCAAGGCCTTGCTGGTGCCCAATGCAGTCTCGGCTGGATGTATGACAACGGCCGTGGTGTCCCCCAGTCAGACGAAGAAGCTGCGAAATGGTATAGGCTGTCCGCTGATCAAGGCGATGCCAGTGCCCAATACAATCTCGGCTGGATGTATAAGAGCGGACGTGGCGTCCCCCAGTCCGACGAGGAAGCAGTGAAATGGTATAGGCTGTCCGCTGATCAAGGCGATGCCAAAGCACAATACAATCTCGGCTGGATGTACGAAAACGGACGTGGTATTCCTCAGTCCGACGATGAAGCA
>CAVHHN010000011.1:0-30450 GCA_963635855.1 Faecalibacterium sp. CAG:74
CCTATCGGAATCTTCAGTTTCTGCTCTCCCTCAGCCATACTTGGTATATTGTGTTTAGGACTATAAAAGAGGCGTTATTGATACCATTAATTGTTTTAGAAAGACGGGTCCATTGAAACCGCCCCTCAAGAACTGATCTTAAGGTCGGTCTTTTCATTTTTCAAATTAGGTTCCTTTGAATCCCCTGGGAGAGTTTATGAACAGTTACAAATCAGGGAGTTAGACAACTGCTAAGAGGAATGTGCCTTATTTACTGTGGCAGCATTCAACATTTCGAATTCGATCAGATCGAAATTAGGTTGGGTATTGACAGCATGATTTCAATGGAACCCCTGTCCACTAACTCTTTTAATAAATGGTCCTTACAGGGAATCAGATAATATGCCGAGCCTAGCAATCATCGGGTCCCAGTGGGGTGACGAAGGTAAAGGAAAGATCATTGACTACCTTGACGAGAAAGCAGATCTCATCGTCCGTTTCCAAGGCGGAAACAATGCAGGACACACCATTGTCGTCGGTGACAAAGTGTTCAAACTTCACGGTCTGCCATCCGGAGTGGTTAGGCCTGGCAAACTGGCAGTTATCGGTAATGGAACTGTTGTCAATATCGAAGAACTTCTCGAGGAGATCGCTGAAGTTGAAAAACAGGGCGGTAACGTCGATGGTCTGAGGATCTCCGATCGTGCCGCACTCATCATGAACTATCACAAGAAACTTGACGGTGCCGAAGAGAAATACCGTGGTAACAAACCTGTCGGAACCACGAAAAAAGGTATCGGTCCCGCATACCAAGATAAGATCGCCAGGATCGGATTCAGGGCCGGAGACCTCCTCGAGAAAGATACTCTCGAAGAGAAGATCTCACTTCTCCTTCCATACAAAAAAGACCTCATGGATATGCTAGGTGCTGAGAAATGCTCCTGCACCACGGAATCTCTGATGGAAAAAATGCTTGGTTGGGGTGAGAAGATCGGCAAATACATCACAGATACTGGAGTTCTCATCAATGAGGCACTTGACCAAGGAAAGAATGTCATGTTGGAAGGTGCTCAGGGTGCTATGCTCGATATCGATCACGGAACCTACCCCTATGTGACATCTTCCTCCACCACCGGCGGAGGGATCTGTACTGGGTCGGGCATATCTCCGAACAGGCTTGATGATTGTATGGGTGTTGTGAAAGCGTACACCACACGTGTCGGAGAAGGACCGTTCGTGACCGAACTTACAGGAGAAGATGAAGCACTCCTTCAGAAGAAAGGTGGAGAATTCGGTGTCACCACCGGAAGAGGAAGAAGGTGCGGTTGGCTCGATCTGGTGGTCGTCAACCATGCAAAGATCACTTGCGGATTCACATCACTCGCCATCACCAAACTAGATGTGCTGAATGACTACGAAAAATTGCCTGTATGTACGGGATATGAGATCGACGGTACGGTCACCAAACACTTCCCCGCATCCATCAAGAAACTCGAAAGGGCAAAACCCGTGTATACAGAACTCAAAGGATGGAAAGGATGGAATGATACCGAAGTCCTTGTTAAAGGTGGTTACGATGCCCTTCCCAAAGAAATGAAGGATTATATCACATTCATCGAAAAAGAAACTGGGGTTCCCGCGGACCTTATATCCGTCGGACCTGACAGGGACCAAACGATTTCCCGCAGGAAAGATTGGTGGTGCTGATCGGGGAATATTCCCCGACCAACATCCAGTTGATCATATTTTGATGATTTCACAAATCCGCATTCAAGTCTTTTTATCTGATGGATCTTCAGTAGATATAATGGGGGCTACGCCCCCACCCTGTATCATACTTTTCTCTTCTTCACTTTCACAATAAAGAGGATATCGATGATCGCAGAGAAAAACGCAATGACAAGACATACCAACACATTCCCACGATAGTTTTTCTCGACTGGACCGATCTGTTTCACCCATTTGTCATCGATCTTCTTGAAGGTCAATCCTGCCAGGTTTTGAGCGGTTGGTTCGATCACGGTCTGACCATCGGCATCATAGAACACCATGTTAAATGCAGATTCTCCAATAGAATTGACAGACCCAGGAATAGAAATAGACCCAAGAACACTAATATCGTAAAATGCACGGTCCCCGATCGTTGTGACCGAATCCGGGATCGTGTAGGAAGTGGCCATCTTACCCGCTGGGTACTGGATCAAAATGGTCTGGGCTTTATTGAAAAGAACACCATCCAAGGAACTATATGCTTTGTTTTCGGCTGAAACATCGAATAAAGTAAGTGAAGTACAGCCGTAGAACGCATAGGATCCGATGGATGTGATGGAATCGGCGATGTTTACAATTTTGATAGAATCTTTGTAGGGATTCCATGGCATCGAATTCTCAGTAAAATCATACATCTGTCCTGTACCTTCGATAGTGAGTGTGCCCTGGGTCGTATCGAAAACAAATTTGACATCATCACCACAATTGCCGGAATAAACATGTTTTACCCAGTTATCCCCGATTTTCTTGAACGTGAATCCGGCCAGGTTTTCAGCGATTGGTTCGAGGTTGGTTTCACAATCAGTATCATAGAATTTTCCGTCGAACGCATAGTTTCCGATCCCTGTTACTGAATTGGGTAAGGTGACAGAGGTAAGGGCGGTACAACCTCTGAAAACATACGATCCTAATGAGGTGACATATTCGGAGAGTGTGATAGAAGTTAGATAAGTACAACCATCGAAGGCATAGGATTCGATAGATGTGACGGATTCAGGAGTTGTATAGGTTGCATCTGTTTTACCGGCTGGATACTGGACCAATGTGGTCTCCGCCTTGTCAAAAAGCACACCATCTACAGAGCAATAATTCGGATTTTTCTCATCGACGGTTATAGTTGTGAGAGAGGTACAGTTACTAAACGCAGAGTATTCGATGGTTGTGACTGATTCGGGAAGGGTGACAGAGACAAGGGTGGCACAGCCATAGAATGCAGAAGATCCAATGTATGTGACGGAATCTGGGATCGAATAGGTAAGATCAGATTTACCTGCTGGATATAGTATCAATTCTGTCATTGTTTTATTGAAAAGTACACCATCTACAGAGCAATAATTCGGATTTTTCTCATCGACGGTTATAGTTGTGAGAGAGGTACAGCCAATAAGGTTCAAACCGATATTAGTAACAGAACCAGGAATGGTGACGGAGGCAAGATGGGAACAGCCACAGACTGCAATATCTCTGATGGAGAGGACGGTTTCGGGAATAACGTATGTGGCCCCTGTTTTATCTGCAGGGTACTGTATCAGTTCTGTCATTGCTTTGTTGAAAAGCACACCGTCTACCGAGCAATAATCCGTATTTTTTTCATCGACGGTTATAGTTGTGAGAGAGGTACAGCCCTCGAACGCATACCAACCGATAAATGTAAGAGAACTAGGAAAAGTGAGGGAGGTGAGAGAAGTACAGTCCCTGAAAACGTATGATCTGATATCCGACAATGAGTTGCCGAGAGTTACTGAAGCGAGGGAAGTACAACCATCGAACACAGAGTATTGGAGGGTTGTGACTGAATCAGGGATGGTGACGGAGGTGAGGGAAGTACAACCCTTGAACGCAGAGTCCCTGATCATTGTAACCGATTCAGGGATGGTGACAGAAGTAAGTTTGGAACTGTCATAAAACGCAGAATAACTAATAGTTATGACAGTGTCGGGGATGGAATATGTGGTATCTGCTTTACCTGCGGGATATAATATCAATTCTGTCATTGATTTGTTGAAAAGTACCCCGTCTACCGAGCAATAATCCTGATTTTTCTCATCGACGGTTATAGTTGTGAGAGAGATGCATCCATCAAACACATCTTTTTCGATGGATGTGACAGATTCCGGAATAGTAAGGGATGTGAGAGAGGAACAGTCATTGAATGCAGAGGATTCGAGGGTTGTGACAGAGTTACCGACGGTCACGGAGGTAAGTTTGGAACAGCCATAGAATGTAGAGAACTGTATCTCTGTGACAGAGTTACCGATGATCACAGAGGTGAGAGCAGTACAATGACTGAACGCAGAGTATCCAACGGTTGTGACTGATTCAGAAATGATAACCGAGGTGAGTTTAGAACAACATTGAAAGGCGGTATTGTAAATTGATCTGACTGATCCTGGAATAGTGTATGTTGCATCGATTTTAGCGGCAGGATACTGTATCAATTCGGTCATTGCTTTGTTGAAAAGCACACCATTATCCGAACAATAATACGTATTTTTCTCATCGACGATTATGGTTGTGAGGGAAGTACAGTAATTAAACGTCCCAGGATTAATGGTATAAACTGAAATGCCGATGGTCACGGAGACGAGTTCAGAACACCAATAGAACACAGAATATCCAAGAGTTGTAACAGAATTTGGAATGGAGATAGAAGTAAGGGAAGTACAGCAACTGAATGCAGTGTCTCCAATTAACTTAACTGAGTCTGGAATAGTGATCGAAGTAAGGGAAGTACAGTTACAGAATGCAGAAGTGTTGATGGTTTCGACAGAATCGGGGATGGTTACAGATATAAGGGAAGTACAGTTTCTGAACGCAGCACCACCAATTGAAGTGACGGAACCAGTTATCTCAACTGATCTGATATTCTCACTATATGAACTCCAAGGTGCAGAGGGGGTAAAAGGATAGTCATACATCAACCCAGAACCATTTATCAAAAGCACTCCCGTGGAAGGATTGAATTCATAGGTAACCTGATCTCCACATTTACCAGAATATTCTGAAGAATCCGCAGCCGAAGAACCAATATCTGACAACACCGCATATGCCGATACACAGACCAGCAACGCAAAAACGATCAACGTCACTCTATTCATAATCCCAGCACCTAGAATTGAACCTTAATATGATAGCTACTTAATAAACCACCTGTAGACCCAGAATAGACATGTGGAACATCTACTCGTTAAGATCACTTTTCGCGACTTAAATCGCCAACCATACAGTGTCAAGAGGTTTACGGGGCATTTGCCCCGATAAGTTTTCAAACCTTTCTTCTAATCAAAATACCGATGCTGGGTATTGATCCTACGATAATGATCCCGAGAATAATGTACATCCACCCCAGATCGGTGGATGAAGATGCTTGTTTCACCCATTTGTCATCGATCTTCTCAAAGGTCGATCCGGCCAGATTTGCAGCTGTCGGTTCGAGCTCGGTTTTACCATCAGAATCATAGAATTTTCCATTGAACACAAAGGATCCGATATGTGTGACAGAACTCGGAATGGTAATGGAGGTAAGGGAGGTACAATCGTAAAATGCGTGATCGCTGATCGATGTAACATAATAGGGGATTACGTAGGATTTGCCGATTTTACCTGCTGGGTATTGTATCAAAGTTGTCTTATCATGGCTGAAAAGTATACCCTCGTCCGAACAGTATTTCGCATTTTTCCCACTGACCTCGATCGTCGTAAGTGCAAAACAACCATAGAACACATTCTTTCCTATGGTTCCGAGCGAGTCTGGAAGATAGATCGATGACATTGCGATACAATCATTGAACGCTAGGTCTCCAATAGATTTCACCCCCTCGGATATAACGACCATTGAAAGAACGGATCTACTGAGTTGCCAAGGAGTGTATCCATAATAGGTCGGTTGGGAACTGTCGGTGTTATAAGCATACCATGTTCCGTCCCCTGCAGTGAAGGTTATATTTTCAATATTGACACATCCTTCGAAGAAAGGAGATTCATTGGATCCGACACTGTCTAGACTTGCCGGAATGGAAAGATCTCTCAAACTGACACAGTTTTTGAATGCTGACTTTCCTAACAAGGTGACAGACCCGGGAATGGATACAGTAAGGAGAGAAGTACACTCGCTGAAGGCACAATCTCCGATCGATAACACGCCATCATTGATGATAACGGTTGTCAAAGTGGATCTGCTGAGCTGCCATGGTGTATAATCATTCCAATATCCATAGGAGTACCATGTTCCAGATCCCGTAAATGTGATCTTTTCGATATTGGTACAACCGCTGAATGTTGGCGAGTAGAAAGAACCTACGCTGTCGAAATTTGCGGGAATAGTCAACTCTTTCAGACCCGTACAATCTTTGAATGCATAATTTCCGATCCATACAATAGTATCTGGAATGGATATAGTGTTGAGAGCTGTGCAACCCTCGAACGCGGAGTATTCGATCTTTGTGACGGAACTCGGGATCATTACGGAAGTTATGAATTCGGAATTGAAAAATGCCCGGTTTGAGATGAAAGTGACCGTATCTGGGATCGTAAAGGAAGGGTCGGTTTTACCAACCGGGTATTGAATTAATATGGTCTTGTTCTTATTATATAGAACACCGTCCTTCGAACTGTAATTCGAATTACCCTCATCGACATCGATAGACGTTAATGCAGTACATCCATAGAATGCCCAGTCCCCTAGAGAACTGACGGAACCAGGAATACATACAAAGGTAAGAGAGGTACATCCGCTGAATGCATAATACCCGATTTTTGTAACAGAAGTGCCGAGATGTGCATATTCGATGGCCGCACAACAGTAAAACGCATAGTCTCCGATGGTTTTTACAGAATTGCCGAGAGATATGGAGGTAAGTGCAACACAACCGCAGAATGCATAAGAATCTATCAGTTCAATGGACTCAGGGAAGGTAATATTTTCAAGGGATGCACAACCATTGAAAGCATATGATCCGATTTTTGTAATGGAGTTACCTAGAGTTACAGAGATAAGCTTAGTACAGCCATTGAATGCATAGTCTCCGATCGTTTTGACCGAGTCCGGGATCGAATATGAAGTATTATTTTTGCACACTGGGTATTGGATCAAAATAGTTTTATCATGATCGAAAAGAACACCGTCTGCAGAACAGTATTTTGCATTTTCCGAGCTGACGATGAACGAACTCAAGGAGGTACAACCACTGAATGCAGATGATGCGAGAGTGATTACAGATTTACCAAGAACGACCTCGGTAATGGAGGTACAACCACTGAATGCAGAATCCTTGATAGATTCAACAGAGTCTGGGATATTGATAGATCTTAGTTGAGAACATCCATTGAATGCAAAGGAATCGATACTTGTGAGTGCGTTACCCAAAGTCAAGGAAGTGAGTTTGATACAGTATGCAAAGGCTGAATATCCAATAGTTTTCACCGAATTAGGGATGATGACAGAGGATAGAGAAGTACAGTTATTGAATGCAGAGTATCCGATCGAATCGATGGAATTACCGAGATCTATGGATGAAAGAGATGTACAACCACTGAACACAGATTTTCCTATTGAGTTTACAGATTCTGGGAGGGTGATGGAATCAATGGCAATACAACCACAGAATGCAGAGTCTCCGATAGATTCAATGGACTTGCCAAAAGTTACAGTGCTAAGTGAGGTACAACCATAGAATGCATAGGATCCGATCGTTTTGACAGAATCGGTGATGTTCAACGAGGTTAATGAGGTACAACGATAGAACTCATTGGATCCGATAGAAAGAACTGCCTTACCGAGTGTCACATTGGTGAGGGCAATACAATCACTGAAAACAGAATTTCCAAGAGATGTCACCGAATCTGGAACAATCACAGTTTTGATAAATTTACAACCTTCGAACGCAGAATTTACTATTGTGGTGACACCGAACGGAATCTCATAGGTTAGGTCTTCTTTACCGACTGGATATAAGATCAAGGTGGATTTATTACCATCAAACAACACCCCGTCGTCTGTACAATAATTTGTATTTTCAGAACTGACCGTGATCGAAGAAAGAGAAATACAACCGCTAAATACCGCAGAACCCAATGATGCAGATTTTCCTAGAGAGATAGTTGTGAGGGATGTGCAACCACCGAACGCATAGTCCCCTATTGAACTTACAGAATCTGGAACAGTCATGGAAATAAGAGAGATACAATTGTAAAATGCCCTACTATCAATGGATTCGATGTTGCTACCTAGTGTTATTGATTTAATAGAACTACAACCGAAGAATGCATAGGTTCCGATAGATCCCACAGAATCTGGCACTGTTATAGTGAGTAGAGAACTACAGTAATAAAATGCCCTGCCTTCGATAGATGTTATCGAATTGCCGAGAATGACAGTATTTAGAGAACCGCAAAAAGCAAATGCCCAGTCTCCAAGATGTGTTACTGTATCTGGAAGTGTCATAGAGGTTAATGCACCACATCCGCTGAATGCGGAAGAACCAATGGATGTAACAGAATTGGGTAGGGTGGCAGAGGTTAGGGCGGCACAATCCTCGAATGCCGAGTCCCCAATAGATCCAATAGACTTGCCAAGGGTAACAGAAAGTAGGTTGGAACAATTAATGAATGCATTTGTTCCGATCGTAGTGACGGAATCTCCTATGACGACCGTTTTGATGGAGTCTCTGAACGAATACCATGGACAGGAGCTACCAGAAGAGTAATCTTCCATCGGCCCATTGCCGCTTATGGTCAGAGTACCGGTCAACTCATCAAAATCGTATGTAACATCCGACCCGCAGGAACCAGAATAACTGTCAGTGGCCACAACATTCTCCAGATCTTCTGAGATGAAATATGCAGAAATACAGACCACGGTGACAAACACTATCAACAATAACTTCTTCATTGGACCCCTTCTAAACCTCTCAAAATGTCTTATCCCGAATCTAACGCAGCTTCGATCAATAGGCACTTGCGTTTATCGGTTTGTAAACAAAACATCAGTTAATGCTGAATGGTAGGTTTGATTAAAAACTGTTGTGTTTGAAATGGTTTTGGAGAAGAATTGATCTTACAAAGACACACGAGAGAAGACAAGTACACTTTGCAAATGCAAGTGAACGAGTCTCCTCTCGCACAGTCATTTATCTGGAATCTCTTTTTCTAACACCCTCACGAGGAAGATGGCTCTTGTTTGACCCACTTGCCATCCTCACACACATATGTATTTCCCGCTACATCCCAAGGACCCATCGCGATCACCAATCCAAGTATGCCATGGTTGTAGAACCTTCCATCGAATGCAAACCAGGAGATACTGGTAAGTGACTCAGAGAATGTCACGCTGTAAAGGGAGTTACAGCCATGGAACGCCCATTTTCCAATAGATGCCACCGAAGAATCGGTGAATATGATCGATGTAAGGGAGCTGCAACCACGGAACGCAGAATCTTCAATGGATTCTAAAGAACTAGGGAAGTTGACAGAAGCAAGAGATTTGCATCCACGGAACGCATAGATTTCAATACATTTCACGGAATCGGAAAGGGTCACGGAGGTAAGAGAGGTACACCCATAAAATGCGTATTTGCTGATCGAGTTAAGACAATCTGGAAGAATAATGGATTCTAAAGAAGTACAACCACGGAACACAGAAGATCCGAATGATTGGATATAATTCGGAAGGTCCACTGAGTGGAGTGAAGTACAACCACGGAACGCACAGCTTCCAATATATGCTACAGAACCAGGGATGGTGATGGAGGTAAGAGCAGTACATCCATCGAACATATAGGGTTCAATGGAATTGATGGATTCGGGAATGACCACGGAGGTAAGGGCTATACAACCCGCAAATGCAGATGATTCGAGAGTTCTGATCGAATCAGGTAATGTGATCGACTCAAGAGAGGTGCAGTCGCGGAATACAGATGTTTTGATTTTTACGACCGAATCAGGAATGGTCACGGAGGTAAGAGAGGTGCTGCCACTGAAAGCAAAAGGTTCAATGGAGGTGACAGAGTTGGGGATAATGACGGTAGTGAGCTTAGTACAATTGCTGAATGCATAGGGCCCGATCAATTCAACAGTGTTGGGGATCTCATAGGTGAGGCCGATTTTACTTGCAGGGTACTGAATCAAAACGGTCTTATCATTGTTGAAGAGCACTCCATCCTCCGAACAATAGGTCTCGTTATTTTCACTGATATCGATCGATTGAAGGGAGATACACCCATTCAATGCAAATCCTCTGATAGTGTTCAGGGATTCAGGAATGGACACTGACGTTAAGGAAGTACAATCCTTGAACGCATAGTCTCCGATCGTGGTTATACCATCAGAAACGACAACTGTGGTCAAAGCAGATCTACTGAGTTGCCAAGGAGTACATTCGTAAGAGATATCATATTGATACCAGGCCCCAGATCCTGTGAATACGATCTTTTCGATATTGGTACATCCTTCGAAGATCGGACTCTCACAAGATTTGACACAATCGAAGTTTGCAGGAACCGATAGTTCTTTCAGGCCAGTACAGCCATAGAATGCAGAGACTCCGAGGAATGTGATGGAATCAGGTATTGTCACTGATGCGAGTGCGGTACAACCACGGAATGCTGAGTTCCAGACCATTGTAACTGAATCTGGAAGGATAGCAGAGGTAAGCGAAGTACAGTTGTAGAACGCAAAGATTTCGATCGAAGTCACCGAATCAGGAATGGTCACGGAGGAAAGCGAAGTACAGTTGTAGAACGCAAAAGATCCGATGGAGGTAACTGAATCAGGAATGGTCACGGTGGTAAGAGAGGTACACTTCTCGAACAAATGTTCCCCTATCGATTCAAGAGAATCTGGAAGTACGACAGAATCAAGTGCGGTACAACCACGGAATGCTGAGTCACCGATTGATGCAACTGAATTAGAAATATTAACAGAGGCAAGAGAAATACAATTGTAGAAAGCAGAGTCTCCGATAGATATTACCGAATCGGGGATTGTCATTGAAGAAAGCGATGCACAAAGGCTGAATGCAGAATCTCCGATGTGTGTGACCGACTCTGGGATGAGAATGGACTTGAGGAACAAACAACCATGGAATGCAGAGTCACCGATCGAGGTTATCGAATCATATAAGAGCACAGAGGAGAGAGAGATACAACCATAGAATGTGGAGTTACCGATCGTTGTGACAGAGTCGGGAACGATCACAGAGCGAAGTGATGAACAACTACTGAATGCAGAGTCACCGATGGTCGTGACGCTGTCTGGGATGGATATAGAGGCAAGCTTGCCACAATGATAGAAGGCAGACTCACCAATGGTTGTGACGCTGTCGGGAACGATCACAGAGGTAAGTGAGGAACAACAGCTGAATGCAGAATTACCGATCGAGGTGACGGATTCGGGAATGCTTACAGACTTGAGGGAAGTGCAGCCATAGAAAACTGAATCCTCGATTATCGTAACGCCCTTAGGAATTGAGGCGGAGGCAAGTTTGGTACATCCACTGAAAGCAGAGTTCCCAATCGATGTGACAGACCACGGAATATCAATAGAAGTAAGTGAAGTGAACCCCATAAACGAACAGCTATCAATAGATGATATGCCCTCAGAAATGATGATGTTGGTCAAAACAGATTTACTAAGGTGCCAAGGGGTCAATTCATAATCAAAGGGACTGTAGGTGTACCAATTTCCGGTTCCGGTGAAGGTGATCTTTTCGATGTTGACACAGCCGGAGAAAATTGGGAAATCGGAAGTTCCGACACAATTAACGTTTACTGGAACGGTGATTTCTTTCAAGCCGTTACAATCTTTGAATACATTGGCGCCAATAGATGCATCTGAACCAGAAATGGTCAGAGAGGCCATGGAGGTGCAGCCTCTGAAAGCACAATTTCCGAGAGTTTTGAGCTCCTCGGGAAGAACGACTTTTCTGAGAGAAGTACATTCTTCGAACGCTGAAGTTTCGATAGATTCGACAGAACGGCCGAGTTCCAATAATTCGAGGTTGAAACACCTGTAAAATGCGTAGGCCCCGATCGATTTTTTATCACATTCTGAAAAAGCCACAGATTCAAGAGAAGTACAATAACTGAATGCATAGTCACCGATCGACGTGATGGAACTAAGGACAAGTACGGTCTTGAGACTTGAACATTCATAAAATGCGTAATCGCCGACCGACGTGAGAGTGCTTGGGAAAAATGCATAAATGACAGAGGTACAACCGTAAAATGCATTTTCTCCTATTGATTCGATGGAACATTCATCATCAAACATGATTTTTACAATGTCTTCCCTGAAGGAATCCCACGGCCTTGAGCCAGGCTCTTCTTCATAATCATATATCGCTCCAGAGCCACTGATCGTAAGAATTCCTGACTCTGGATCGAATTTGTATGTGGCATCGTCCCCACATTTTCCAGAATATTTTCCAAGAGCATCAAGATACTCTTCTTTTGTAGGTGGTGCTGCCTGTTTGATCCATTTGCCATCAATGTTCTTGAAGGTAGTTTCCTGGGTCAACTCTGTCAACACAAGTTCTGTTTCTCCATCCGCATCATAGAACTTACCCTCGAGGGCAGAATATCCGATTGAAGTGATGGTATTAGGGATCGTTATGTAGATGAGGGACCTACAATCTAAGAACGAAAACCTTGCCAACTGGGTAAAGTCACCGGCCATGTCAACATATGTGATCTTTTTGCTAAAAATATACCAAGGCACTGATATTCCATCAGGTTTACCTATCGCCCCATCTCCTTTTATTGTGAGTTTTCCGGCAAGGTGATCGAATTCGTAGGTAGCATGATCTCCACATTTACCAGAATAATAATAGGAATCAGGCACCACAGCTTCCGAAGATTCTGCATTCGCAAGCATAACATATGCTGATACACAGACCAGCACAGTAACCATTAATGCAATTGATTTGTTATAGATAGTTCCACCTTCTATTACTAATATTCGTCTTTAGTTATCGCAATATATACTTGTTGTAGACAATATGGTGACAATTAGTATGTGCATTGTATACAGCAATTGAAAGTTAACGATGTTAACATATGGGATTCTTTTTCAAATCCGTTGATTGAAATCAGAACTAAGTCCCAGCAAAGGTTCAGTCTACAATAACGGCATGACATTACTAATTTCAACACACAGAAGAAACTATTTCCTAAAAGTGGGTAAAAAATCAAGGGGTTTGTTGTCCAGCAGACCCGATCAACCAAGCGCCGGTGCATGAAAAATAGCACCGACGGCATTCGTCTCTCGGTGTGTGTCTGCTGGATATTGATCACTTTATACGGTAGTCTCGACTTTTTGCATTTGTTTAATTTTTGATTTTGATCCATTTGCCGTCAACGTTGTTGAAAGTAGATCCTGCAAGGTTCGCTGCGGTAGGTTCGAGTTCGGTCTCGCCATCAGCCAGGTAGAAACTTCCATCAAACGCATTCTCTCCAATGTAAGTGACAGAATCACCAATGACCACTGAAGTTATTGCATCTTTGAAATAATACCAGGGTGCGATACCATTGGAGAACATTGATCCGGAACCACTTAGAGTAAGGGTGCCAGTTGATGTATCGAATTCAAAGGTGACACCTTTTCCGCATATTCCTGATACAACAGTTGATTCCTCGTCAGGTGCGGAAGATACTTCTTTGATCCATTTGCCGTCAACTTTGTTGAAAGTAAAACCAGCAAGGTTCGCTGCAGTAGATTCGATCTCGGTTTCTCCATCGGCCTTGTAGAAGGTTCCGTTGAAAGCACTGTCTCCGAGGTACGAGATCGAAGCAGGAATGGTGATGGAAGTAAGAGCTGTGCATCCATCGAATGCGTTCGCTGCGAGAGTGGTGATCGAGTCACCAATAACCACTGAAGTGATTGTATCATTGAAATAATACCAGGGTGCGATACCTTTGGAGTACATTGGTCCGGAACCACTTAAGGTAAGAGTGCCGGTCGATGAATCGAATTCAAAAGTAACATCTCTCCCACATTTACCGAATTCCTTCTGCTTGATCCATTTGCCGTCAACTTTGTTGAAAGTGAAACCGACCAGATCTTCAACAGTGTCTTCGAGTTCTTTTTCACCATCAGTGTCAAAGAAGGTTATATCGAAAGCACCATCTTCGATGGTTTCGACGGAATCGGGGATAGTGAGGGATGTTAGGAATTTCCATTCATTGAATGCAGAAGATTTGATGGTCGTGACTGTGTCAGGTATTCTATACGAAGTGTCTGCTTTGGCCAAGGGGTATTGGACCAGAGTGGTCTTATCACTGTTGAAAAGAACTCCGTCCACTGAACAGTACGCACTGTTCTCATCGGAAACAACGAACGAAACAAGTGATGAACATCCCTCGAATGCGAAGTCATTGATGAAGTTGACCGACCTTCCGAGGTTGACGGTGGCAAGTTTAGTACAACCTTCGAATGCAGAATAACCGATCGTTTCGACAGAATCGGGGATGGTTATGGATTCGATAGTAGTAACACCTTCGAACGCATAGTCACCGACCGATGTAATGGAGTTGGGGATGGTCAAAGAGGTCAATGCAGTACAGTCTCCGAATGCAAAAGCACCGATCGATGTAATGGAGTCGCCAATTACAATAGAACTGATAGACTCTTTAGATGAATACCAGGGTGAGATTCCATCGGAATAATCATACATTGATCCAGAACCATTGATGGTAAGAGTACCAGTAGAGAAATCTAAATCGTAATTGGCAGATTCTCCGCACATTCCAAATTTATTCTGTTTGATCCATTTGCCGTCAACTTTGTTGAAGGTAAATCCTGCAAGGTTCGCCACAGTAGATTCGAGTTCAGTTTCGCCATCGGCTTTGTAGAAGGTTCCGTTGAATGTATTGTTTCCGAGGAATGTGACGGAATCAGGGATGGTTATGGAAGTAAAGAGTGGGCAGCCATAGAACGCATAATCCCCGATAAATGTGACAGAATCAGGAATAGCAATGGTGGTAAGAGCAGAACATCCACAAAATGCCATATATGCAATGTATTCGACGGAATCGCCAAGTGTAATGGATGCAAGTTCAGTGCATGAACTGAACGCATTATAACCTATCGAGTAAACGGAATTGCCAAGAGTTACGGATGAAAGGCTGGAACATTTTGAGAAAATTTTTGGTGCGAGTTCCGTGATCGAATCAGGAAGTATCACCGAGGTAAGAGACGAGCATCCACAAAATGCCGCATTGTCAATGAAAGTAACTGATTCGGGAATGGTCACGGATTGAAGAGAAGTGCAGTTGTAAAATGCGTTGGTCCCGATAGATCCGACAGAATCAGGGATGGTTATGGAGGTAAGTTTGGTACATTCGTAAAACGAGTACTCACCGATGGACGTGACAGTGTTGGGAATTAGGACAGACTCGAGGGATGAACACCCACTGAACAGAGAATCACTGATCGCCGTAATAGAATCGGGCAGAGTAACAGAAACCAGATCGGTACACCAATAGAACACGTATCTTCCGGTCGATGTGACGGAATCAGGGATCGTTACAGAAGTGATGGAACACCCTTCGAATGCAAAGTCTCCGATAAACGTTACTTCATCACTGATGACGATCGAAGTAATGGACTCACTGTATGGATACCATGGAGTCTCCCTGATCAAATAAGAATCCATTGCCCCAGAACCGTTGATGAAGAGGGTTCCTGTAACAAGATCCAATTTGTAGGTAACGTTTTCTCCACATTTACCATATTCCCCCTGTTTGATCCATTTGCCACTTACATTATTGAACATGTAACCAGCCAGATTTTCAACGGTTTGTTCAAGTTCGATCTCACCATCTGCATCATAGAAAATTACGTTGAACGCATTGTTTCCAATGTTTGTAACAGATAACGGGATGGATATTGAAGTAAGTGATGTGCAGCCATTGAATGCATAATCACCAATGGTTGAGACAGAATCCGAGAGGGTTATGGTGGTGAGGGCGGAACATCCATAAAATGCCATATTTCCAATGGATTTGACGGAATCGCCAAATGTGATCGAGGTAAGTCCAGTACAGGAACGGAACGCTTTGTCACCAATCGTGGAAACTGAATTGCCAATAGTTACAGAAGAAAGGCTGGAACATTTTGTGAATACATTAGATGCGAGCTCCGTGACAGAATCTGGAATGATCATCGAGGTAAGAGAAGAGCATCCATAAAATGCCGATTTTCCGATAAAAGTGACTGAATCGGGAAGGTTCACTGATTGAAGAGAGGTGCAGTTGTAAAATGCGTTGGACCCGATAGATCTGACAGAATCAGAGATCGTTACAGATGCAAGTTTGGTACATTCATTAAACGCATACTCACCGATGACCCTGACATTGTTGGGAATTATGACAGAATCAAGAGATGAACACCCACCGAACATGGAATCACTGATTGCCGTGATAGAATCAGGCAGGGTAACAGAAACCAAATTGGAACAACCATAGAACGCATATCTTCCGATCGAAGTGATGGAATCAGGGATTGTCACAGTGGCGAGGGAAGTGCACCCTTCGAAGGCAAAGTCTCCGATAGATGTTACTTTGTCACCGATAATGATCGATGTGATGGAGTCCCTATGGGAATACCATGGAGATGCCCTGATTGAATAGGGATCCATTGCCCCGGAACCTTTGATAGTGAGGATTCCAGTGGAGAAATCGAATTCATATGTGGCATCGTCTCCACATTTAGCGAATTCCTTCTGCTTGATCCATTTGCCACTTACATTATTGAACACGTAACCGGCCAGGTTTTCAACGGTTTGTTCAAGTTCGATCTCACCTTCTGTATCATAGAAAGTTACGTCGAACGCAAGATATCCAATAGTTGTGACGGAATCAGGAATGGTTATGGATGTGAGGAAGGTGCAATCTTTGAACGCATTTGAGGGGATGGACGTAACAGATGTGGGGACCTCATAGGATGCATCTGCTTTAGCTAATGGATATTGTATCAAAACGGTCTTATCGTTATTGAAAAGAACACCATCTGTTGAAGTGTATACCGTGTTCTCAGCTGAAACCTCGAATGAAGCGAGCGAAGAACAATCTTTGAACGTATGCGTTCCGAACGAACCGACAGATCTGCCGAAGTGAATGGTGGTAAGGGAGGTGCATCCTTCGAAGGCAAAATCTCCGATCGATGTAACATCGTCACCGACGACGATCGATGTGATGGAATCCTTGTAAAGGAACCAAGGCGCACCGCCGCTGGAATAAGATCCCATATCTCCGGAACCATTAATGGTAAGAGTCCCAGTATATAGATTCAATTCGTAAGTTAAATTTTCTCCACATTTACCGGTTTTCTTGAGGGGGTCCTGTTTGATCCATTTACCATCAACGTTGTTGAATGTGGAACCAGCCAGGTTTTCAACATTTTGTAAAAGTTCGATCTCACCACCTATATCATAAAAAGTTACGTCAAACGCAAGGCTTCCAATGGAGGTGATGGAACCCGGAATGGTTAGGGATTCGAGGAAAGTGCAATCTTTGAACGCACATGACGAGATGGACGTAACAGATGCGGGAACCTCATAAGATGCGTCTGCTTTAGCTATAGGGTACCGGATCAGAGTGGTCTTATCATAGTTGAAAAGAACACCATCTGCTGAACTGTACGTCATGTTTTCAACAGAAACCTCGAATGAAGCGAGCGATGGGCAATCTTTGAACGCACTGAATTCAATGGAATCGACAGATCTACCAAAGCTGATCGAGGCAAGATGTGTGTATCCTTCGAACGCAAAGTCTCCGACAAATGTTACTTTATCTCCGATAATGATCGATGTGATGGAATCTTTGTAGGTATTCCAAGGCGTAGCGTCGCTGGAATAAAATCTCACCTGTCCGGAACCGTTGATGGCAAGGGTTCCTGTGAAGAAATTGAATTCATAAGTGAGACCATCCCTATATTTACCAAATATATTCTGTTTGATCCATTTGCCGTCTATATTGTTGAAGGCGAACTTGGCCAGATTGGCATGAGTGGGTTCGAGTTCGGTCTTACCATTAAGGCTATAGAATTTTCCTTCGAACGCATTATCGCCGATGGTTGTGATAGAACTACCCAAGGTTAGGGAAGATAGGGATGTACAACCATAGAACGCACAGGATCCGATGGTTTTGACGGAGTCGGAAATAGTGAGAGAGAAGAGGGCGGTACAACCTTCGAACGCAAAGCATCCGATGGACTCAACAGAATCTGAGAAAGAGATGGAGGATAAGGTGCTGCAACCATGGAATGAAGAATCTCCGATAACTGTGAGCGAACCAGGGAATTCGAGAGAGGTTAAGGAAGTACAATTGCTGAATGCAAAATCTCCGATAGATCCGAGGGACTCAGATAGGGTCACAGACGTGAGGGAAGTGCAGTTGAAGAATACAGAAGATCCTATCTCTGTTACAGAATCAGGGACGCTGATACTGGTCAAGGATGTGCAGTACATGAATGCGTTGTTTCCGATAGAGGCCAAGAATGGAGGGAGAATAATACGTTTCAGGGAAGTACAGTGCATGAATGCACATTCTCCAAGCGATGTGACGGAAATAGGGATGTTTAAAGAGGATAGTGAAGAACATCCTTTGAACGCGGAATCTTCAATGGATATGATAGAATTGGGGAGAGAGACAAATGTGAGTGATGTACAACCTTCGAATGCGGATGCTCCGATGGAGGTCACATTGTCGCTGATAATGATGGATCTGATGAGATCTCTATAGGGGAACCAAGGCGCATCACCACTGGAATAAGACTCTATCTGTCCGAAGCCGTCGATAGTAAGGGTTCCTGTGATAAGATCCAATTTATAAGCGATATTTCTTCCGCATTTACCGGATTTCTCAGAGGGATCCTGTTTTAGCCACTTGCCGTCAATGTGATTGAATGTGGAATCGGCAAGGTTTTCAACAGTTTGATCTAGTTGGGTTTCACCATCGGTGTCGTAGAAAGTTAAACCTAATCCCTTTTCTCCGATGGATCTGACGGAAGTAGGGATTGTTATGGATGTGAGGGAAGTGCAACCCTTGAACACATGGTCTCCGAGGGACTCGATGGACCTTCCTAGGTCGACGTTAGCGAGGTGGGTACAGTCTTCGAATGCGAGTTTTCCGACAGAGGTCACGCCCCTGGATATTTCAACATGGTCCAGAGCGATCTTGCTGAACTGCCAGGGCGTATATCCGTAATATGAAGGTTCGGAATCGGAATAACTATATTCAAACCAGTTTCCAGTTCCAGTAAACATCATATTATTAATGTTGACACAACCCTCGAATGCTGGGTATTTGGTCGAACCCACGCTATCGAGAGTGGCTGGGAGGGTCAACGAAAAAAGAGATTCCATATTATAGAAGGCGTGCTGACCAAGGGATTCTAAACTATTAGGAAGCACTAGTGAAGTTAGGTGTTGTTCGCAGAAAGCATTCGAACCTATGTATGTGATCCCTTCAGAGAAATTGATCTTATTGATGGTAGCTCTGCACAGGTACCATGGTGTCTGCTGATACCAGCAATTGCTTCCTTTGTCGGCACTATAATCGAATCCTTTTCCGGAACCAGGAATGAAATCGATCTTCTCTAATCCGGACACGCCCTCAAATGCAGGGCCAAACGTAGGATAATTGGAATTTGCACAGACTGCATCAAGACTGATGGGGATGGTAAGATTTTTGATATTACAGCGGTAGAACGAATTCTTTTCTAAAAAGACAAGTGAATTAGGAAGTACAAGATTTTCTATGTTGCAATAACGGAACAGATGAACTCCTATGCTAGTAACGCCTTCTTCGATGGTGACAGACTCAAGATTCAAAGGGGCGTTCAAGGGGCATTCAAAGATTGTATGTATATCATATCCCTTTCCAGCACCTTTGCTTATTGTTACTTTTTCAAGGTTATTGTACGGAGCATCAAATGCAAGATGAATGTTAGCACTTATCGGAATAGTAAGTTCTTTAATGTTACAGTGGAGGAACATATACTGTCCAAGTGATCCAACGTCATCAGAGATGATGATCGTTTTAGCAATATCGGAGTTCATGTTCCAGGGGGCCAGATCGGTATTCCCGGCACTACCTGCCCAGTTATAGTAATCAAAGGGTACGCCATTTCCTTTGGTGAAAGTTACCTTTTGAACGGCCATACAACCTCTGAATGATGAATATTTATCGTCACTTCCATAAGGATTCAGACTTACGGGAATGGTCAGATCGGTCAGTTTTGTGCAATTGAAGAAACAGTGATTTCCAAGGTGAACTACTGAATCAGGGAGCGTGATGGAGGTTATGTACAGTTCGCGGAAAGCATCGGATCCGATCGCATTGACGCCGTTTGCGAAGTTGATCTCCTTGAGGGTATCTCTGCTCTGATACCAGGGAGTGTTCTGGTACCAAGAATCACATCCTTTGTAAGCTGCGTAGTTGTATCCGTATCCTCCAGCCCCGCTAGTGAAGTTGATCTTTTCAATATACTCGCAACCTACAAATGCAGGGCACTTATCCGAGCCCACGCTGTTCAGCGTGATCGGTAGAGTAACTTCAGTGACGAGCATACCGACGAACGCCGATGACCCGAGTTTGGTGATGTTATCTCCAATGACGATTTTGTTGATGTGACCACGGTACCCATACCATGGCGCATCAGTAGCATTATACTGATACATTTCTCCAGAACCGGCGATCTTCAGAGTGCCGTTCGAATAAATATTATAAGTGGCGTTGGGTCCGCACATACCAGAACAATTGGTAAGGTCTTTCGAGTCAGAAGGCATCTGTTGGATCCATTTACCATTCTTATTGATGAAAGTGTACCCGTCAAGATCTTCAACGGTTGATCCAAGTTCCTTTTTACCATCTGGGTCATAGAATTTTCCGTCGAACGGAGAACCACCGAATGAGGTGACCGAAATAGGAAGAGATATTGATGCAAGGGAACTACAATCATGGAAAGCTGAGTCCCCGATTGTGGCTACATTGCAAGGGATATTGATAGTGACGAGTGAATAACATCCGCTGAATACAGAGTTTTCAAGAGTTTTGACAGAATCCGGAAGGGTCACAGATGTAAGTGAAGTACAGTTCTCGAATGCAGAGGATCCGAGAGTGGTGACGGAATTACCTATGGTCAAAGAAGAGAGGTTGGTACAACCTTTGAATGCTGAATCTTTTATTGATGTGACGTAGTCAGGAATAGTTATGGATGTGAGGGATGAACAGTTCTCGAATACAGATGTTCCAAAAGATCTGACGTAATTACCTATGGTCAAAGAAGAGAGGTTGGTACAACCTTTGAATGCTGAATCTTTTATTGATGTGACGTAGTCAGGAATAGTTATGGATGTGAGGGATGAACAGTTCTCGAATACAGATGTTCCAAAAGATCTGACGTAATTACCTATGGTCAAAGAAGAGAGGTTGGTACAACCTTTGAATGCTGAATCTTTTATTGATATGACGGAGTCTGGAATAGTTATGGATGTGAGTTTGTTACAACCGCAAAACGCATTATCTTCGATAATCGTGACTGTATCGGAAAGGGTTACGGACGTTAATGCAACACAATCGTAAAATGCCCAATGTCCGATAGATGTCAAACCCTCCGAAACGACGATCGTGTTCAATGTAGATTTACTGATCTGCCAAGGCGCATACTTATAAAATGGTTGGAAAGGGTCCACACCATATGTGTACCAGTTTCCCCATCCGATAAAAGTGATCTTTTCGATATTGGAGCAGCCCTCAAAGACAGGACTATCGATGGATACTACGCTGTCAAGCCCTGCTGGAATGGTGAGTTCGTTCAGTCCGGTACAATCTCCGAACGCAGATTCTCCAAGAGATGTAACGGATTTGCCAAGGACCAATGTGGAGATGGCAGTACAGTTGTAAAAGGCGCATTTTCCGATGGTTGTGACTGAATCGGAAAGAGTTACAGAGGTCAAACCAGTACAGCCATAAAAGGAATAACTCCCGATGGTCGTAACGGACCCTGGTAAGGCAATATAAGAGAGGGCCCTACATTCCAGGAATGCATAGTCTCCGATTGATCTTAGGGAGTCGGGGAGAGTCACAGATGTCATAGAGGTACACTGTAGGAATGCGTAATCCCCGATGGAGGTTACACCATCGGTAATAATGACGGTTTCTATACCACCATTATACAAATACCAAGGCATTGTATAATCGAGGTAATCAAACATCGATCCAGACCCAGATATTTCGAGTGTTCCAGCAAGGGCATCGAATTCATAAATGAGATCTTTTCCACACACACCAAAGGCCTTGTAGGAACTCTCTTCCGAAGGGATTGATACTTTTTTGATCCATTTACCATGAATCTCATCGAATGTGGACCCTGCTAAATTTTCGACCGTCATTGAAAGTTCGGTTTCGCCATTAACACCATAGATCTTTCCGCTGAACACAGATTTTCCGACCATAGTGAGGGAACTAGGGAAACTGATGGAAATCAGGGAGGTGCAACCATAGAACGCGGTGTTTTCGATCGAAGTTACAGACTCCGGAATTGTAACAGAAATCAGAGATGTGCAATTGTAGAACGAAGAAGTTCCAATATAGGTGAGTGAATCAGGGAGATTGATTGTAACGAGTGATGTACAATCACGGAATGCAGCAGGTCCGATCGATTTAACAGAGTCAGGTAAGGCCACAGACGTTATAGAACTACAACCCTGGAATGCATGATCCCCGAGGGTAGTGACAGACCCCATTATTTCAACCGATTTGATGGAATCTTTGAAAGAATCCCAAGGCGTCGGATTGTAGTAATAATTGTACATCTTTCCAGACCCACTGATCGAAAGTGTTCCAGAAGATTCATCGAATATGTATTTGATGTCATCTCCACAGTTGCCAGAATAACTAGAAGTGTCTGCCTCTGATAATTCCGCATTCGTAAAAATAACAGCTGCTGATACAACGACCAGCAATGCAACCATTATCATCACTGATTTCTTAAGAATAATTTCACCTTCTTAAACTAGTTTTACTGTTTGTTAAGATGTAATATATATCTGTTGTAGACAAATGGTATACAATGAGTAGGTGATTGGTATACAAGTAGTAGATAATTTGTATACCATACTAAAGATTGAACTACCGTTGATCACAGGCGATATCTGCTTGACTTAGGCTTCGAAAATCGTGAAACATTCGATCAGCTTTTTTTTGAAAGTTGATCTACTCCACCCCACCTCCTTGAAACCATACTTCGATGATTGAGGTTGAAAAAGAATATGTGCCAGATCTCTGAAAAATGAAGACGCCCCCAACTATTGAACAACCGGGTTGCTTTCATTCGATATTGAGCTTCTACTAAATCTGGTGCGGGTGCGACTTGATTCTTGTCGATCCGGAATGTTGTACGATGTTCCGGGGATGGATGCGCCATAGGCGTTCCCGCTGTTCCGGTCGATAGTGTTAAGAAGAGGTGCGATTACCCAATTTTTAGAACCAAAAAGGAAATCGCATGACTCTCAACGACTGCACCATTGATGTGTTTAACGGTCCGAACGCACTCCGCGCGATGCTCCATCTCAGCGACAGATGGGAGGTATCCGCGTTCCGGGCGGATGACGGGGTCATCGGAACCTACGATGACGACGACCCCTCGAAACCGGTCATCGAACTGTACGTGGACGAGATCCATTTCGGCGTCAGGGGCGGGAAGGAGGTGTTCATCACCGTGTTCTCCGACCAGAACCACGACGTCCTGTACCTCACGGACGACCATACCAAGGAATGTATGCGGGAGATGAGCGATTTCCTCATATCCCACGGCAGGAAACCGAAGGATGTGAAGTTCATGAGCATGGACATGGCCAAGCAATTCAAGGCCGGCGCCAAGGAGTACTTCCCGAAAGCCAAGATTATCCTGGACCACTTCCATCCGATGAAGAACGTCAACGAGGCACTGAACAATGTGCGCAAACGCACCTACAGGGAGTTGGACGAGGAGAAAAAGGAAGGGGTCGGCAAGATCATGTACACGGTCCTCTACAACGCCGACAACCTTCCCGAGAAACACGAGGGGCGGATGAAGAACATCCGCATGGTGCTTCCGGAACTGGCCGTGGCCTACGATCTGAAGGAGGAGTTCAGGCTAGTCTTCGAGCACAAGACCCGGAAAGGGGGCAAGAAGGCCTTCGAGAAGTGGTACGGGAGGGTCCTGGAATCGGGGATAAAGGAGCTCATCAAGAAGGCCGAGTCCATGATGGAACGACTGGATGACATCCTGCCGTGGTTCACCCATAGGATCAGCAACGGCGTGGCCGAGGGATTGAACAACAAGATCCAGAAGATCAAGTCAGACGCCTACGGTTTCAGGCATCCGAAGAACTTCATGGATTTCATCTACTTCAGGAAGGCCCGGATACCGATCTCCGTGCGACGCCGGGCGCACGTCCACGCCCCAGGGGGCTTCAGGCCCATTCTGTTCAGGCTATGCCTTGTCCCGATGTCCGACGGACGAGCGCAACGAGGACGTCGATTAACCGGACAGGCGCGATGGGGGCAGCCGGGCACCCCCGGAGCATCGCGTAAAGCTTCTCCGAACCCGATTCCAGCTCTTATCAGCCTCTTCACTTCTTCACTGTCTCATCAATGATGTTACTGCACCCGCACCAAACTCAGTAGATCCGAATATGTTACATCAAAGGAGTAACGCAACTAGTCCTAATAAAACGAGTGGGGTTTCTGAGCAATATCTCTTGGGAAAGTAATATTACTGATACTCGCCGTTAGGTTTTGCATGCAGGATGTCCCCAGCCATGATGATGTTTCTGATCCATCTAGGGAAGATGGTTCAAAAAAGATCAGTATCGAGCCATACAGATCTATTGGAAACAACAAGTCGATTATGGACATACTCTTACGGGATCATACTACAGGCTCCAATCTCCTCTGGGCCACCGAAGATTATGCCTCGGAAGGTGCGGGCTTCGGTCTTAAAGATGAAATCCAATATCTTTTCATAATAAATCAGAACGAGATCATCCGCCCCAGATATCTGAAATCCCAATCTGAACAGAGGAACAGATCCCGTGATATGGCGGAGGTGTTCACGCCCCCATGGATCGTGAACAAGCAAAACAACCTCGTTGATGATCAATGGTTCGGGAAGAAAGGGGTGTTCAACACCGAGCAAGGCGAATCTTGGATTCCTACCGACACCATCGACTTCGGTGGACTCGACTGGAAGAATTATGTAACCTCCGTTCGCATGGAAGTTTGTTGCGGAGAAGCCCCATATCTCACAACACGCTATGATGCAATCAATGGGTCGGAAATCCCAGTTCCTTTTCGCGTGGGCCTCTTCGACAGAAAACTGCGTGTCATTTCGGAAAATATAGATTCGGCTCAGGAGTGGATCGACTGGGCCAAATCTGCTGTGAAATGTATTTACGCCTACGATTTCCAGGGAGACAATGTGCTCCTTGCCAGGGAAAACATCCTTCTCGCTTTAGTTGAATCTTACAAAGAGAAGTTCAAGGAAGACCTGACTCAAAACGTGGCAAAAGAGGTCTCCGAGATCCTTTCGTGGAACATATGGCAAATGGATGGAATGAAACTGGTGGTGCCGTTCTCGTGTGAAACCCTACGCGATCTTGATGGGAAGAGTACGGGCCTGATATCATGCAAAGCATGTTTAACAGGGAAAGGAAGGCATTCCGGGAAGCATTGCAAAATAATGGACTGGGAAAAAGATCTAGTTATTGAATTTTCATCTTTGATCGGAAAAGAGAAGGTCGTCAGATCGAATACTGCGAATAGGACATTGGATAGTTTCTGGTGAGGTTATGGAAAAGAACGAGGCATTGAATGCCGAAGAAAAATACAAGTCGAATGTCGAGAAGACCGCTGAGTATGTGGAGTTCTTCGATATTCTGGAGACGATAAACAATGTTGGAAACGATGAGGTGTTCACTCCGAGGAAAGTTGTGGACATGATGCTGGATTCCCTCCCGGAGGAAGTTTGGCACAATCCCAACTACAGATGGTTGAACCCTGCTACTAAGACAGGTATATTCGAAAGGGAGATTGCCATCCGCCTAGATGAAGGATTGGAAGAAGAGATCCCTGATACAGAGACCAGAAGAAAGCATATTCTCCAGAACATGATATTCTCGATAGGACAGACAAAGTTTACTGCGAATGTTGCTAGAAGGACCCTGTATTACTGTTGCCAAGCCAACAGGCCTTGCGACGGGATAATGGAAGACGGCCACTATGTAAACGGCTATGCCATAGGGAATGGAACTTGGTTTGATGATGCTGAAGGAAACATCAAAACACCATGTACGGACCACGTAATCCGGAATGGAAAATGCATTTACTGCAGTATATCTGAAAACTCAAAATACCTCGATGTAAACCAACGTGAGAAGTACTCATATGACTTTATCCACCGTTGTGCTGGGGCTGATCTTCAAACATTTTTAGCAAACAGATTCTTTAAAGGAGACAAGAATTTGAAATTCGATGTTATCATTGGCAATCCTCCGTATCAGCTGAGGGATGGAGGATATGGTGTCAGTGCGATGCCAATTTATCAAAAATTCGTGATGCAAGCGAAATCATTGAATCCCAAATACATCAGTATGATTATTCCAGCAAGATGGTATGCTGGTGGGAAAGGACTAGATGATTTTCGTACTAGTATGCTTGCTGACGATTCTATTGTAGAACTCGTGGATTTTGTTAACGCCAAGGATTGCTTCCCGGGCCTTAGTATCGGTGGGGGAATATGCTACTTCTTGATTGATTGTGATTACCACGGCTTATGTACAGTAAGAAATGTTATAGGTGCATCCGAAACCTCATCTATACGGTCACTTTCTGATCACGGAGTTTTTATACGGTACAATCGCGCGATACCGATACTTCAGAAAATAAAGGCATTTCATGAGGATACACTTGATGGAATGGTATGCTATTCAAACGTATTTGGATTAAGAACATTTGTGCGTGGGAATGAAGAAAAAACCGATGACTATACGATTGCATTATTGACAAGTGCAGGCACATCATATGTCAGAAATCAAGACGTTAAATCAGGTCGTGATCTAATACCTAAGTTCAAGGTAATTTTGAGTTATGCCACAGCTGAACATGCTGGAGAACCTGCAAAAGATGGACGTTTCTCAGTCACCTCAACATGCAAATTACTGAAGCCGGGAGAAATTTGCACTGAAAGTTATCTTGTTTTATATTTCTCCGAAAAAGAAGAATTTGCTAAGAATTATATATCATACCTTAACACGAAATTCTATAGATTTCTACTACTGTTATCGATAAGCTCAATCCATTTGTCAAAGGAAAAATTTCAGTTCATCCCAGTTCAAGACTTTAACCACCCTTTTACTGATGTGAACTTGAATTCTAAATACGGCCTTTCAGATGATGAAATTGCATTCATAGATAGCCTTATCAAGGAGAAGGTTTGAAGATGTGTATAGTCATTCAAGAATCCCCTGCCCTGAATGATAGAGATGTCATTAAATTCAATAGACTTAACAGAGAATTCAAATATTCTGAACAGAATAATTTTGATCAAGATTTAGTCATTCTTTATATGTACCAGCTTCCAGGATTCCCACAACATGGGATCAAAGTTGGAATGACAACATGCAAACCTGGCACAACATTCAAGAAAGCAGTCGAATCCAGGATTGCTGCACAAACTACGGAACTTGCCCTAAGTCCCGAAGAATATGCGAAATATGGTCTCACAAGAGAGATCCTTCACTGGGGTGTCTGTCTCGATGCTCATAATGATTCATTCAAGGATTACTACGTTCATGATAGGATCAAGTTTAAGAAAGCAGGAATCAAAGAAAAGGAACAGGAATGGTTCGTCAATGTTCCTCTGGATGAGCTCATCAGACTCTTCGAGGAATGCAGGACCGAAGGAAAAACAAAAAACATTTTCGTTCCCCGCAAAGAGCAACGCGAATGTGTAGATCGTCTGAAAGAGTACTTCGATCTACATCCGGTGAACGGCCGTTTCCTCATGAACTGCAAGATGAGGTTCGGAAAATCCTTCACAACATACAAATTCTGCGAAGAGACGAATCTGGATAAAATTCTCATCCTCACCTTCGTACCCGCTGTCGAATCCTCATGGCGCGACGATCTGGACCATATCGAAAAAGATTATCGTTATTACACGGACGATGACCTCAGACGCTTTGAGTTCATTCCATCGGGCTTAAACGAGCCTTACGTCATGTTCCTCTCGCTGCAGAATTTCCTAGGCAAAGAGAAGAACTCCCAGGAGACGAAGACCCGCCTCAAAAAACTCCAATCGGTGGATTGGGACCTTGTGGTTCTGGACGAGTACCATTTCGGAGCATGGAACGACCGCACCCGCGGAACATTCGAAGAGTCCGATAAAGAGATGGAAGAATTCGATCCAGAATATCTGAAGGATCTCTCCACCGACGTCATCAAGAAATTCAAGATACGCACAGACAAAACGATCTGTCTTTCTGGTACGCCCTTCAAAGCATTGTCTTCGCATGAATTCGGGGATGCCGTTTATTCCTACACTTATTTCGACGAGCAACGCAACAAGTATCCGAAAAGCGGAAATGACGATTTCAGTACAATCGATCCAGATTACGCCCATTTCCCAGACATGAAAATATTCGGCTACAACATGGGGCAGATGTTCGGAGATATGCCCGGAGTGGCGGTTTATGTCAAGAAGTTGAAGAAATATTACTTTTCTCTCAACGAGTTCTTCAAGACACGTCAGGACATCAATCCTGACGATCCTGCCCAATTCATCAACGAGGAGGAAGTAAAGAGGTGGCTGAATATCATCAAGAGTCCCTCTGACACTGATGGATACGATTTCCCTTACTTCCCGGGCGGGGATTTGGTCTCCCACAACCGCCATACACTCTGGCTGTTGCCGAGATGTGCCTCCACATTCGCCATGTACGATCTGTTGTGCAAAGACCCCTACTTCAAAGGGTATGAGATCATCAATCTCTCGGATCCGAAGTCAGGCGTGGGAGCGGACGCATACCGGTATCTGATGACCGGCATCAACAAAGCCAACAACACCGGAAAACTTGGATCGATCGCTCTAACAGTGAACAAGCTCACTCTGGGCGTAACTGTGAAACCCTGGTCCGCTGTGTTCGTTTTGAAGGATCTTGCGAGTCCGGAGCAATATTTCCAATCCATATTCCGTATCCAGACCCCTTACAAAGAAGATGACGAGATGAAGAAATACGGATATGTCTACGACTTCAACGTGGACCGGGCCGCCATGCTCCTCCTTCAATTTGCAACGGAATCCGGAGAGAACCCGCAGAAGAACTCGGCCGTCAGAGCCAAGATCGCCAAACTTATAGTCAAGTATCTCCCGATCTATTTGAACGGCAACATGGCCAACAAGATCGACGAGGATGTGTTCTACAATCTGGCCGAATTCTCCGATCCGCGTGGACAACCATTGTCAAAGAAGATCGCGAACACCGCCGAGACCACCCGTATCGGCGATGATGAGACGATAGCTCTAATGATGGCCGATCCGGAGGTAAAAAAGATCGTGGACAGGGTGTTCGCCCATACCAAATTCAAAGGTCCCTCTGATAAGACTCCGATCTCAAGCCCACCGGAAGACTTCGATAAAGAGATCACCGCCCGCGGTCGCGATATGGGATATCAAGCTGGAAAAGAAGACTTCGATCTGTTCTCAACGATCGAGAACGATAGGGAACTTAGTGACAAGTTCCTTGAGAGACAGGAGATCCGTGCGAAACAACTATGTCCGGAAGAATATCCTCTCAATACGGCAAAGTTCAAGAAATATTACAACGCATTCGTTAAAGGCTACGAAGCGGGCGTCAATATGCCCACGAAGAAGATCACCAGCGGAAAGGCCGATGGCATAGCGTTCATACCTGTGATAAAGAAAGAATTCGGTAATGATATCGTATGGAAGAAAGAAACGTCCTCAGAACTGAAGAATTTCATCAATACTCATCTGAACGATATAAACAACATACCTCTGGATTGCCGTGTCGCACTGTTCAAGAAGTGGTACTACGAATCATTCACTTCGGCTGTCAAAAACGGACTTCGTCCGAAGAAAGAAGTCCCGACCGAGACCGTAGGCGATGCGAATAACGTTCTTAGACACATCCTGTCCCGTCTTTTCGAGTTCCTGTACATCAGTGTTTACAGGGAGACTACCTTCGATGAGATCTTCAAGAACGCTGATCCGGACGTCTTCCTGGAAGCGGTGGGAATAACAAAAGATGAGTTCACTGTTCTGAACAGATACCACATTTTCGAAGAGCACACCCTGAACAGTTGCATCCACGATTTCTTCGTCAATGAATCTCTCGGTTCTTCTTTGGATCTGGGGAAGGAAGAGAATCGCAAGAGGTACAGAAATAGCTTCGATTGGTATGGTTTCGGTGTCGTTGATGTCGAAGAGTTCATCAAACCACACACAGGTTCGAATTGATCTCTATGATCCGCATCTTCATTTCAGATTTTGGAAACATGACACATTGGGGTAGGTGACCACGGAGTTGGTGGATTCTGATTGCTGATAAACAACAATTACAAACATTACGATTATTACAGCCAGCATTACATATACCCAGTCGCGCATCCCTTATTCATGAAGACGATCGACGGGACCATT
>CAVHHN010000012.1:0-30165 GCA_963635855.1 Faecalibacterium sp. CAG:74
ATGATGTTGTTATGAAAAGCAAATTCCCTGGATATCCGAATATCGTGGTCGAGCTAAAGAAAGCCGATCCCAACGACAGCGAAGCTGTCGTAGACAGTCTGGCACATGCTGCATTGGAACAGATCCATAAGAAAGATTACTGCAGAGGTCTGAAAGGAAAGACATTACTATATGGTATCGCGTTCAAAGCAAAAACAGCTACTGTCCTTCTCGAAAAGACCTGCCTATGATCAACTAGGTCACTTGTTCTCAAATGCTATCTGGGTTAGATAACAACAGAGAGAAATACGCTCTGCATATTGTACCACTTCAATGTTTCGAATTCGATCAGGTTGAAAGTAGATCGGATGTTACAATTGATTTCAATGGGGTCTAAATAACAGTACTAAAAATCGAAATACAGCTACCGAACTCGATCAAAATGTATGGGTGGTGCCAGACGTTAACGGTCTGGAATATGGAATGAAAATGATCGCAGGAGGAGGACCTCCTGCAAAAGTTTGAGAGCTCAGATCTTTGAGAATCCCTGTTCGAGGTCCGCAATGAGATCGCGGATGTTCTCGGCACCGATGGAGATCCTAACGGTCTGAGGCGTGATGTGTCCTGCGGCGAGTTCCTTCTCGTTCAGCTGAGAGTGGGTTGTGCTTGCAGGGTGGATGATGAGAGATTTCTCATCGGCCACATTGGCGAGGAGACTGAACAGGTGGAGGGACTCGGTGAGTTTCTGGGCCTGTTCTTTGGTTCCGTTGACCTCGAAGGTGAAGATCGCACCGGCTCCATTGGGGAAATACTTCTTGTAGAGTGCGTGAGTGGGGCTGTCCTTCAAAGAGGGGTGGCTCACGGACTTTACCTTGGGGTTCTTCTTCAGGTAATCGACGATCTTGAGAGCATTGTCGACCTGTTTGTCGATACGTAACGAAAGGGACTCGAGAGAGACGAGGAGTGCGAATGCAGTGACAGGAGAGATAGTGGCACCGGTGTCACGGAGGGTGATCGCTCTGATCCAGGTCACCAAGGAAGCACCGGGAACGTCCCTTGCAAAGACAACGCCATGGTAAGAGGGGTCAGGTTCAGAGAGGTTGGTGTACCTACCATACTCGATCCAAGGGGTCTTTCCGGATTCGATGATGACTCCCGCGATGACAGTTCCGTGGCCGGAAATGAACTTGGTAGCAGATTCCACGACGACATCGGCACCGTGCTCCAGAGGCCTGAAGATGTAAGGAGATGCAAAGGTGTTGTCGACGACAAGAGCGATCTTGTGCTTGTGTGCGATCTCTGCGATGGCATCGATGTCCTGAACATCGGAGTTGGGATTACCGAAGGTCTCCACGAAGAACAACTTGGTCTTGGGAGTGATGGCCTTCTCGAAGTTCTTGGGATCACTGGGGTCGACCCAGATGGTGTTGATACCATAGTTCTTCTTGAAAGTGTGCTGGAAGAGATTGTAGGTTCCTCCATAGACATTGTTGGCGGAGACGATATCGTCACCGGAAAGGGCGAGTGCGTTGACGGCGTAGGTGACCGCGGCGGCACCGGATGCAACTGCGAGTGCAGCGGATCCACCCTCGAGAGCGGCGATCCTGTCTTCGAAGATCGACTGGGTGGTGTTGGTAAGCCTGCCGTAGATGTTTCCGCCCTCAGCGAGTGCGAACCTGTTTGCAGCCTGTTTCGAATCCTTGAACACATAGGAAGAGGTGAGATAGATGGGGACGGCCCTGGAGTCAGTGACGGGGTCGGGCTGTTCCTGACCCTTGTGGATCTGAAGGGTGTCGAACCTGAGTCCATTGGGGTTAAGAGGCCCCTTAGGGACATTGTATTTGTCTTCCACGGTGAATTCTTTGTCGTTTGCCATATTTTTCAAACTCCTTCGTAAGCAGCCATTTGCTGCTTCTTAGAATTGATTATTATTCATACCTATTTAATGGCTTTTGTCTATGAAATTCCATTAAGAATATTTCAAAAACATCTTCAGTTATGATTTTTGAAAATAATTTATTTTCTTTATTTTCTACATGTTTATAGTTGAAATAGGATATGATCCAAATTTGATTTGGTATTTTTACCGATTTTTGAAGAACTGTATGAAAAAAGAATAAAATTATCAATAGTGTGTAGTTTGATGTTTTATCTTTTCTCTACTAGGAAATCTATATTTCCTTCTGCTACAAGTCTCTTGTAAAATAAGGAAACGGCCTCTGAATCGGAAAGTCCACAAGCATTCAGAACAGCTCTTGCATCATAAAGCAGAATAGGGTCCATCCTGACGTCGACAGCTGCATCCCGAAGTAGATTCGCATTCCTCAGGCCGAGAGATTCGTAAATATCGGAAATGAACCTGTTGTAACGGATCCCTTTCTTTCTCGCCGCACCACGGATCAGATCCGTAGTGCCCGACCCATATTGCGATGCTTTTTTCGTACGATGTGCTAGAACAGGGAACCCCAACCCTTCGGCCACTTCTTTCAAGACCAATTTACGGTCCTGCAGATTATCAGGCCTGAGTACGGAAGGATCTAACTCCGACACCAAACGGAGGACCTCCTCGTCAAGATAGGGGTAGAATAGTTTCTGCTTGAAATGCGAGGCAATGGCGACCTCACACGGAATAGATACTTTGTACAGTCTCTCTACGCCCCATGCTTTCACCCGTTCATATTCAGCATCGTCAGGTTCAACTGCACGTGAGCAGCCCATGAAATATTCATCAGAACCCTGCCCGGTGAGGACTATCTTCTCTTTCGAAGCCCTGCAGACCGTGAACAACTGAAGATCATAACTGATAGTGAACGGATCGCTCACTTTTGTTGCGGAGATCATCTGCCGTACTGTCTCTTCGATCGTGTCTTCGGAGATTCTGCATTGAACCCAGGGTAGATCCAATATCTCCGCAAGTTCCATTCCCGCAGCAACATCGAAAGACCCGTCGGCACCGCAAGTATAACAGGTGACGGAACGGGCGTATTTCTTCGCCAATGCGGCAACCAATCCGGAATCCATACCTCCGGAAAATGCCACTGCAACATCCTTTCCCTCACATGCCTTACGAACGGATCCTTCAAAGGCCCTGCCTAGTTCCGCATATCTAGTCATGTTATCACAAAAAGATCAACTATCGATCATACCAGGACTTTTGTGAACCCCTGCATTGGATTCTGCGATCTTCCCTGCGAGATAATTGCGAACGGCCTCGTCTGCACTTCCACTGACGCCGGAGATCAATTTCATACCCATCGACTGCACCCTATGGCAGGTACCTTCGCCGAGTCCGCCACAAATTAGGACCTTAGCACCGGTAGATAACAATACCAATGATACCGCAGAGTGGGTGGCACCTTCGCAGCTGATAATGTTGGTGGAGATTATCTCACTATCATAGATCTCGTAAACTTTGAAACACTCCGTCCTTCCGAAATGCTGTGCGATCATCCCGTTATCATAAGGAACAGCGATCTTGAGATTACCGGGAGAAGTGGTGCAACAGTCTGTCTCGGTGACCGGGGCATATGTTCCGGACATCTCGGCGGTATCGATGATGTGCCCAGCGATGGCACCCATAAGGTCGTCGTATTCGAATCCGCTCTTGAGATCGAGATCAGTATCGAGAGCGTAGACCGTGAAAACATAACGATGAGGTCCGTCGGGAGGGTTTGGTCCACCATAAAAACTAGCTTCCGAACGTTCGGCCCTGTTCTGATGGAACCAGGTCGTAACACCCTGGACCAAAGAGCCGTCATTACGGGATGCATCTTCGGGGAGACCGGTCTTCTTAAGTCCCGATATCAGCCAATGGTGCCATACGAAACCCTTCAGCTGTTTGACATCAGGATCATCGAAAACAACTGCGAAGGATACGGTACCTTCGGGGGCGTCGAGTATCTCGAAGGGGAAGGAGATCGGAGACATCGCACCTACAAACACTCCGCCCTTTGCACCATACTTATCTGCAATCTTCCCATTGACGAACGCAGGACTCTCGACCTTCATGATCGTTCATATACATACTATCTAAAAGCAGTTCCGCAAAAACAGATGGATTGGGTTTGAACATACATTGCATAAAAGTACTGGTCCGGACAAAACGAAGATCATCCGGGCCGGTTGTCTGCATCACCTGTTCCCATAACGATCTTTGTAGGATCCAGGCACCATTCTGACCTTATTGCGGTGGATGCGTGCGTAAACAAGTATGGAAAGAAGGACAAAGACAGGTAGCAAGATCACGATACTTGTCTTATCCGAGTGGTTCGTGGTGGAGGGTTGGTCTTCCGACCAGGAAGCATATAACACCATATCGCCGGTTATCGGTTGTTCCGGATCGAACTCAACAAAGGAGTTCTTGTCAGTACTCCACCCTATGAATTCACGTCCGTTCTCAGACCCCAGATCTGGGAGATCGATGTGGTCCTCCTCAAAAGCAATGAAACTCGATTGGACCAGCCCCTTGGACATCAGGACCACGGAACAGGAATTAAGCCATTTGGCATGTATATTGAGGTCCTAGGTGATCGGTTCTCCGGCAGTGAAGAGAGAATTGTTTTCATTGAGCCAACCACCGAACTTTTTGCCCTCTCTGATGGGGTTTTCTGGTAGTTCCAGGAACACGTTGTTCTTGCAAACAGTGGTGGAATCGATGACCTTTGAAGAATGAAGTTTGTCCTCGTCGAAGAAATTGACGGTAAGATTCAGATGATTCCTGTGGAGAGGGTGGATCTTGACGGTCTGTATCGAAGATCCCTTGTCCGTCTCAACTGTCTGTGTCACCAACAATTCTTCATATTTGGATGCGTCAAAGGTCAACAGATCACCATCTTCTTCCTGCAGTACCGATCCGCCGGGAAGATTTACCCTCCATTTGACCTTTTCAGCTTCCCCATCGTATTCCAGAGTGACGTTGTCCCCATAACACCAATATTCTTCATCGGCCGCACTGGCGCTACTGGTCGGCAATAGCATGAATGCCATGATGAATGTTATCGGCAGAGCCAATAGTTTAGATCTCATTCGATCACCTGGATAGCGGAGCACAACTGACACGTATGCTGTTCAAAGCGGTCAACGAACCGAGGACATTGATGGTGATCACCTTTTCGTCAGAAATTCCTGATTTGGAGAGGAAGATCTCATACGTACCGTTACCGAGAGTGCTGAGGGCCTGCTTACCGGGAGTGAAGGTCGTAGATGTGATCTGGGCCGTTTTAAGACTTGAGTTCTCACCGGTGTATACAACAGATGCTTCCGTCCCATCCATTACTTCCAGGGTCAATGCAGTTCCTGAAAGGACAGATACTTTCGTTTCTGTGGATAGGCCATCTAGGACCTTGTCCGAACCGCTATTGACTGTAAAGTTCAACGAAGATACAGACGGACTGATGGTATAATTGATCACAGCGTCAACAACCACAGTTGATTTACTTTCGGTGTCAGTAATAGCGACCTTGAAAGTGATTGGTTTTCCACTTGCCCATTGAGAATCACTGAGATCTGCTAGCCCTTTGATTGAAAGATCATTGTGTATAATAATGCCTGAGTACAGTCCGACCGCATAAAAACTATATTTGCTAAGGTCAGTAACTTTACTTCCACCAACCTTAAGTGTTCCTTGTGTTGAGAATAGATAATCACTATTTATTGTAACATTTGGGAAAGTTAACTCATAGGATTCAGCTGCTTGTTCAACAACTTTGATTTTATAATTGATACATTGAAAAACAGACATGGAAATTAAATTTAAACATACATCTACAACACATTCTGAGTTACTTGAAGAGTTTAGTGTTATTGCGAATCCAAAATTTCCATTGAGATCTACCTGAATTGGTTTAATTGTAAGATGTTCGGTATCTAACGTAGTTTTAGAGGTAGGCCATGTTGGAATTTTCCCATTGTCTTCGGTTAATCTACCATTTATTTGATTTTTAGAATACCCAACACCATAGTCAATGTAATATCCATCTCCTATCTGAACAAACTCAAATGCAGCCAAATTAACCGAAATATAGACGGTTTTTGTCTGACCAGTAGGTATTGAAACAGTCTTAAGATATGGATGAGTTGACGATCCATCCTGAATCTCTTCGGTTGCTTCTGCAGAATTCAACATACAAACACAACCAGACAGTACAGTGGCCACTACGGCCAACATTGCTATTATTTTTCCTTGCATTCTATCACACAGATGTGAATTCAGGGACGAATGTCAGATCCAATATCCACTCCACAAGGACCTCATAACATCCAGATGGACCGACTTCAGACCCGATCGCATAAAACACGGGGATAACGATCCATAGATTTCCCACTCCAGGGAACATCTCTGATGAAGTAACGGTGCAAACGCCCCCATTAACAGAAAAATGATACGGTTCATTCTCAGAAGGGACCTGACTTGGCAAAGAACCTTCGGTCAAAACATATGTTCCAACGGTCAGATCATAAGGTAACCTGAGGTCCACAACAACATCTTCACCTGCCAGAAGGATGGATTGTACATACACTTCGCCTTCCGTGATGGTGGTCAATTTTGGGATCCAGGTTGCGTAAAGAGTAATCACAGTACCGGTCGCATAGGCAGCGACATCAGAGGTCATCTTGAAGACGGTCCCATCCACATATTTGACCCCTTGGACCTGGTCCAAACAACCGTTGGAGTACGACCACCCTGCAAAGATCTTTCCGTCGGGAACACTGCCTTTGTAAACAGGTAGTGTGACCTTATTTCCGATAGATACTGTGAACGAGGCCGATTCTGATGAATCCCACGCACCACCGTTCGGATCGAGAATAACAGTATAGGATCCGCTTTCCGCATGGGCGACCGGGACAAATACAGCAACAATAACAACAATTATGACGGCCAATATTGGCAAGGTGGTGGATGGGCCGAAGGCCAAATGATGTGTCCGTGATGAAAATCTGCTACTGTACATAAGAATCAGTCTAGAACTAGTAAATAACAAATTTCTGTTATGAGCCCTAAGATATGCTTTTGATATATAAATTCAAATGGAATATGTTTCTTTTTTGAGCATATTTATATTCAAAATCAATCAAAAAATGAACATTTTCGAAAAATTATCCCTTTGATGGTTCTTCGATGAGGAGGTTTTCAGAACAAAAGAAAGATATGCTCCAAAAGACGGTCACTACTCTCCTGGAAGATATTCAAACCGAAATAGACCGAACAGGACCACAATATAACGTCCCATGGCCGAAAATTGTTTTAATCCCGGGACCGATTCCTACATGAGGTATCCATATGGGTATTGGAGACAAACTGAAAGTCGGGATCAGCAATGCAGGAAGCCGCCTCAGCCAAAGCGCTGACGAATCAGGTTTCAACGCCCGCATCAATGAACAGAAGAAAATCATCGATGACTCGAACAAAAAGGCAGGAGAACTCATGTTCGAGGAGTACAACAACGGAAGGAACACCTTCACCAACTCTGTCGAAGAACTTTTCAAAGCTGTTCAGAACGCCAAAGACGAGATCGAGAAACTCGAAGCCGAGAAACAGGAAATGATCGACAAAGCTCAGAAAGAGCGTGATGACAGACGCGCTGACGCCAAGGCAAGAACCGCAGAAGTAAAAGAGAAAAAGCGCGAAGAAAAGGAAAAGAAGAAGGAAGAGAAGAAAGAAAAAAAGAACAACGAATGAATCTTTTACCGGGGCCACAGGGCCCCGGGTGCATCATAACGATGCAATGTAAGAAGCTGCAACCACAAAGACGACAAGAACCATAATTCCTACCATGAAGTAGGCTTGCAGTTTCAACTTTCTGCTTTTGCTCATACATGTATGATGTTCAGACGGTATTTATCGATTTTTGAACATCGGCGAAATCATCCATGCCATCTTGTGAATTCCCCTCTGGAATCAATTCGATTTTCCGCCTTGAAGGATTCTTTGAACGAGAGGCCGCTTTGCGTTGGACCTCATTGTATTCGATCGGATTGATTATCGCCGTGGCATAATGGTGGACCAACACCCCGTCCCAACGGAGAAAACCCGCATATACAGGATTGTGGATGATAGTTGATAGATTATCCTTGTTCCACCGTCCACCCCGACGGGTACGGTATCCATCACGGTTCAAGGATTCACTTATCTGATACAAAGAGGCTCCATCAGCGAATTCACGGTAGATCCTCTTGATGATATCAAGTTCTTCAGGAACACTACGCAAAAGACCGTTATCCAGACTGTATCCGAAAGGGGGATTGAAGCCCATTGTGCGGTTCTCGTGCACTGTGTTGGAAAGGGTCTGGGCTTTCTCTTTCATTCCGATCTTGGTCCTTTCACCGATCTGCTCAGATTCCAATTGTGCAATGTTCTGGATCATACTAACGACGAATCTTCCCATTGCAGTGGTGGTGTCAAGGTCCTCGGTGGCTGAACGGAACTCCTTGTGTTTCCGTGCAAGTTCGTCCATCATCAACATAAAATTACGGGTGTTCCTGTGGATACGGTCCATCTTCAAGACAAGAATAAGGTCCCATTCATCGATCTCGCTCATCATATGTTGATATCCAGGACGCCGGATGTTCCTTCCAGAATATCCGTCATCACGATAGATCTTGTAAACCGAAAGATCCTCGACGATATCAGTACAATACATCAAAAGCTTCTCTTCCTGGGCATCGAGGGAATATCCCTCCATTGCCTGTTCTTCCGTAGATACTCTTGTGTAGATCGCGGCCTTCAACATGAACGTTCATCCTTTATCGGGCCATTAACAGAAATAAAAAGACTTTCAGGGATGATCGCAGGCGTCCGACTCTTACGGACTATGCCGTCCCAGCGAAGGTATCCTGCATAAAGCGGATTGTGAAGGATCCTACATATAGACTGACGGGACCAATTGACACCGGTCTTCGAAGGGATATTGGAATTTGTCAATGTTATCGCGATGTTTTCCATCGTATGGCCTGAGGAATAAAGGTCGAATATCCTTTCGACCACAATGGCCTCCGCTTCGATCGGCACCAAAGTCCCGTTGGCATAACGATAGCCGTAAGGTTCACCGGACCCCATGGGGCCGTCACCACTTTTAGCTTTTTCTTCCATGGCGAATTTAACCCTCTCACCGATCTGTTCGGATTCAAGTTGGGCCATCCTCTGCATGATGTCCATGACGAACCTTCCCATAGCAGTGGTGGTATCGAACTTCTCCATCATGGAGTAAAAATCCTTGCCGTTCTTCCGGAGATGGTCCATCATCTCAGTGAAATTAACACTGTTCCTATGAATACGGTCCATCTTCATGACCAAAATGATGTCCCAACGGTCTATTTCACTCATCATCCGGCCATATTCCGGACGATGTATGGACCTACCTGAGAAACCTTCGTCACGATAAGTTTCCGTTATCTCCCAGCCACTACGCAGACTGCAATATGATCTGAGTCTCCTCTCCTGTGCATCGAGCGAGTATCCTTCTCTCGCCTGATCTTCTGTGGAGACCCTCACGTAGATCGCTACGCGCATCTCATCCCATCCGACCACCACATCAAGGTCAGATTAAATAAAACTAAGGTCGAGAAAGTAGCAATCGAAGCAAAAGAACAAATCAGAAGGGATCTGATCATTGTAACGGATCTTGGGAACCGTTCAAAGCAATATCATCGCCTGCCTCTTCGGGATCGTCATCCCAGGCAGAATATGCGACGGAAATATTAGGGCGGGTCTTCTCGAACATCATCCGAATGCTGTACATCACAGCACCTTTACAGGCCTCTTCGACAGAAATACCCAATGTTTTTGCATAATAGTTGATAAGGGTAACTTCGTCTTCGTCCAGTTCTAGTCTGATCTCCATGGAAAACGCCAAAAAAGGATTGAAGGGGCCGAAGCCCCAATGAGTTTTATCGGATCGGGATCACATCGGGGGCATTCCACCCTGCCCCTGAGGGGGAACGGGGTTGGAGCGCCTGGCTGCAATAACATCGTCGATCCTGAGGATCATGTTGGCGACCTCAGTGGCGGAACTCACTGCCTGGGTCTTGACCCTGAGAGGTTCAAGGACCTTTGCGGTCTTCATGTTCTCGGCATCTCCGGTGTCAAGATTGATTCCCATATATATGCCGTTCTTTCCGCTGTGTGCATGTTTGAGCTTGATGATCACGTCGATGGGATCGAGACCTGCATTCTCGGCAAGGGTCCAGGGTATGATCTCCATGGCCTTGGCGAACTTCTCGATAGCCAGCTGCTCCCTTCCACCGACAGATGCGGCGTATTTGGAAAGCCTGAGTCCAAGTTCGATCTCAGGTGCACCGGCACCTGCGACAACCTTTCCGTCCTCGAGAGTGATACCGACGGTGCGGATAGCATCATTGATGGCCCTCTCGACCTCTTCGATAACATGCTCGGTTCCACCGCGAACGAAGATGGTGACGGCCTTGGGGTTCTTGCAACCGGTGATAAAGGACATTCCATCTTCTCCGACAAGTTTCTCTTCAACGAGTTCTGCACGTCCAAGATCCTTAGATGTAAGTTCATTGACATTTCCGACAATGGTTGCTCCGGTAGCTTTGGCAATGGCTTCGAGATCGGACTCCTTAAGCCTCCTGTATCCCATGATACCAGCTTTGGAAAGGTAGTGCTGGATAAGTTCATCCATAGCTTTTGAGGTGTAGACGACGTTAGCACCAGCGGATTTAATCTTCTCGACCATTGCTTTCATGCCCGCTTCCTCTTCTGCAAGGAAATCGTTCATACGGGTCGGGTCAGTAATCTGGATCTGAGCATCGATCTCGGTCTTTTTGACCTCGAGCCCACAGTTGAAGATAGCGATCTTTGCTTTCTCGATCTTCTTAGGCATCCTGGAGTGAACGAGTTCTTTGTCGATGACGACACCCTGTACGAGATAAGTGTCCCCGATGACACCTCCGACTTTCTTGGAGATCCTGATGTTCTTCACATCGACGCGACCTTTGTCGTCAGCAACAAATTTGGCAGATTTTACAATGAGGTCGGAGAGGTATTTCTTGTCGGATTCTTCTCCAACCGCTTTACCAGTAAGGGAAGTATCAGCGATGATGCCAAGGGTGGTGTTGTTGGTGGCATCAATGGCGATATCATTGAGGATCTTGGTGGCCTCAGCAGCTGCCATGTTGTATCCGGACGTGATGACAGTAGGGTGGACATTGGCGTTGATGAGTTCCTCAGATTGTTTGAGAAGTTCACCTGCAAGGATAACGGAAGTAGTAGTTCCGTCACCACACTCTGTATCCTGGGTCTTGGCGACCTCAACGACCATCTTGGCAGCAGGGTGCTGCACATCGATCTCTTTCAGGATGGTGACCCCATCGTTAGTGATAACAACATCACCAATGGAGTTGACCATCATCTTGTCCATTCCCTTGGGTCCGAGGGTAGATCTAACAGACTCGGCAACCGCTTTAGCAGCGTCGATATTGTTGAACTGGGCTTCTTTGTCTTTGGCTCTCTGAGTTCCCTCTTTGAACACGATAATTGGCTGATTTCCGTTTCCGTACATAGGAAAATCTCCTAATTTTATGAATCCAGTTACTTTGTTCTTCTATATAAAAATATTGCAACAACTGGTTATCTATTGGAAGATCGAAACAAAAGATCTGAACTGAAAAAACGCAACTATAAACAACAATACAGAACAAAAAATTTGGGGGGCGAACCCCCCGGGCCACAATGGGCCAGTGTTATCTGGCTTACACGGCACAGTTGACCTTTCGTCCCACAGGCCTCTCACTTTCGATCGAAGCCCCTGTTAGGCACGATACAAGACAAAGCCCCTTCAGTGAGATTCGAACCCACCTAGGCATTACTGCCGACTTTCTCCTAGATCCCTAGACCCCTAGGTCATTTGCATGACCCCTGGGTCCCTAGACCCCTAGGCCCTAGATCCTTAGATCCCTAGGCCCACTTCTCGTTTACGACACCATAGGAGGCATTCGGGGGATTCGAACCCCCTTAGGCATTTTACCGCCAACCCCCTCTAGGGGCAACTAGCGGGATTCGAACCCACCTAGGCGCTTTTGGGCGCCAACCCCTAGCCGGACCTCGAACCACTTTCGTGATCCCTAGGCCCTTGTGTCGCTACCTGCTATAATTCGTCATTATAGCCAGTTGTGGCTGTGTATCCGCCTGGACCAAACCCAGTTTCCTGGATCACCGCTAGGTGAAACACAATCAAGCTTCCGATACATTGCTGCACCGAACTGCAATTAGCTCTTTACGAGTTAACCAATCTTGACAATACATAAGAGTAGTTTGCAGTATATCAATGTATCGATAAGACGGTTAATTTTATTCGTAAAATTGAACTTATTCCAAAAAATGTAATAAAACTTAACGATTGTTAACTCTGATCTTTGTTGACCTTCTTACGTTTGGCATTGCGACGATCCCATTTTGAAACGATTGAAAATGCATCCCTATTGCCACGATCGGCCGCCATTCTGATATAATATTGATAAGAGGGAATGGATTCTTCGGTACCTACGCCCTCTTTATACATCATTCCGACCTGATACATCGAATCGGCATCGAGTCCATCGGCGGCTTCTTTGAAAAGAGCGAAGGCGCGAGCCTCATCCTTCTCCGTACCGATACCTTCAAGATAGCATTCGGCGAGTCTTGCACGAGGTGCACCCATCATACCAGAATGTTTCAAACATTTGCTAAAATAGGCCTCAGGGTCGTCGATTTTTTTCTTTTTGGATGCAGCGCGGATATTTCCCCCGTCAGATGCGGCAGTATCAAGTCTTTTACAAACATCCCGATCGCCACCTCTTTTATGGAAGGTCTCCGAGGCAGATACGAACATTTGAGACATTGTGGACACGACAAAGTCGGCATACATACGTGTTGCTCTCTCAAGGTCCACATCCGTGCCTATACCTTTTTCAAAACAGCGCGCGGCCATGTATATACAATTCGAATTTCCTGCATCGGCACCTGAAAGATACCATGAACATGCCTTTTCCCTATCTTTCATGACGAATGTGCCGGCATCGTATAAACGGGCCAATTCATATGCTGCACGAGGATGTCCATGGCGAGAGGCCTCTTCGAACAGCTCGATCGACCTATTTATGTCGCGGGGCACACCCCGACCATCACGATAAAGAAGTGCGAGTTGATATGCAGCGTCGATACTTCCGTGCGAAATGGCTTTGTTCAACCATTCGGTGGCGGCCAGGTAATCCTGTTCGGTTATTGCAGTACGAACAAAACCCAAACCACAATTGTATTCATCATAATGGAAACCGTGTTCTGCTAGATCGATCAGAACTGAACGGAATTCCTCGATCTCGGAAATGTCCTGTGTGAGCAGCTCAGCATATTTTCTGCGAGAATCGAAGCTTCCTCCATCGACAGCACGCCGATATAATTCACAAGCGCGCTCTTTCTGACCCTGGGAGGCAAGTATATCTGCATACTCGGTCATTGCGGCAGGATGTTCTTTCTCCGAAGCTTTACACAACCATTCAACGTACAGTTCACGGTCTGGGGTACAGCCCACGCCGTCGCGGTAGAATGATGCAAGACGATACATTGCACCGGATGCTCCATCCTCTGCAAGGGATTTTGTGGCCTCGAACGATTCTGTGATAGAATGTTTGTAGGCAAGACATACATCCTCTGCGGGACCATCCATTTTCACCGTGCCCTCATTTATCCAGATCGCCCTATCACAGGTTGATTCGACCGCACCTGTGTTGTGGGAAGTGAACAGTACCGTCTTTCCTGCCTTTACAAGATTTTTAAGGTGTTCGGAGGATTTGGATGCAAATGCGACGTCACCTGTACTGAGAGCTTCATCGATCACATAGATGTCAGCATCCACATTTACCATCACAGCGAAAGCGAGACGGGACTTCATACCGGAAGAATAGGTCCTCACAGGGTTGTCGATAAAAACACCTAGGTCTGCATAATCGATGATCTTGGCAAGATTAATGGCAATTTCATCCCGGCGTATCCCATAGAGTTCGCTACGAATGATGATGTTCTCACGACCGGAAAGGTCCTGGTGGAAGCCCATACTGAGTTCAAGGATGCTTGCCACCTTCCCGACCACTTTCACTTCACCAGTGTCAGGTTCCAGAATTCCTGAAATGAGTTTCAGGAATGTACTCTTACCCGCACCGTTTCTACCGATGATACCGACCGCTTCTCCCCGACGGACCTCGAGATCCACATCATGGAAAACATTGAACTCGGACTTCCGTCTGTGGAAACGGGTTGCTTTAGTTGGGTCCTCGATCAGGAACGATTTGGACATCCCTTTAACGCTGATAACTATATCAGATTCCATCAGAGCACTTCCGGTAACCTTTTCTTAAAGTGTTCGAAGACAGCCCATCCAATAAGGAACATGGAGATCGCCAGACCACAGCATAGCAACACCTGGGTCGTGTCAGGCATGACATTGTGATAGATGAGATCATGGAAGACCTCTACAAAGTAAGTGAAGGGGTTGTACCAGACAAGAGTCTTCAAAAGACCGGTTGCCTCACTTGCCAGGAAGAACGTGGGTGTGATCCACACCACCAGACGCATGGCTATGCTCATAAAATGCCCCACATCCCGTAGGAACACACATATTGTGGAAACGAGGAATGAACACCCTAGTCCGAACACGAACATCACACAGAGTACGAGGGGGATCACCAGTGCCACGGCCCAGTCCATGGGATTTCCATAGGATAAAATGATGATGATGACCGTAAGATAAACGATAACAACCGAAAACATCTGCATGGTCGTATCTGCTATCACTGTGATCTCACGAGGGAACTTCATCTTGGTAATGAAAGAAGCATTGTTGAGTATCGCCCGGCCCTTCAGACATCCACTCATAAAGGAGACGGGGAACATTCCTGCACAAAGATAGATCCAGAACTGAGGAATCGGGCGGACACGGATGGTGGTGAACACCAAGTATAGAACGATCAATGTCAATACCGGTGCCAACATATTCCAGGCAAATCCCAGTACACTGCTCTTGTAACGGCCCGCAGTAGACCTTTTGATCATGGCCGAGAGTATGATACGATTATCATAGATGTCGCGGAATACTGATGCCATGTTACTAAAGAACGGAATTTTCACCTCAGATCCTCCTTAAGAAATTCAGAATCACCAATAAAATAAGGAGACAGACAACGATTCCGACAAGATTCATCATAGGGAAGCTTCTCTTTTCGAAATTCACGAAGACCACGTTGTCACTCCAACTTCCCAAATTCTTCAAAGCTCCACTGTGGGATTCAACTGTGACGGTGTTTGATGAATTGATCAAGTTGAACGTGTCTTCTGCATAAACATCTTTCGAATAAATCGTCACATGTTCCAGATACAAACAGTTGTTGAAGATATAACCGCCCAAACTGGTGACCGAACTCGGGATTTCTATCGATACCAATATCGTGTTTTTGAAGGCAAAGTCTTCGATCGTGGTCAGGTTTTCATGCAAAATTATTTCCTTCAACAAAGTACATCCGCTGAACGCCAACGTCCCGATCAATGTTGTGTTCACACCAACATCTATTTTCTCCAATGCCGTACAATTCGTGAACGCACCATAATCGATCTTTGAAATATTTTTAGGGATGTTTATATTCTTGAGATGGGCCATTTCTGCAAAAGCCATCATACCGATCGAGGCCATACTTGGTGACAGAATAAGCGTTTCTATCTGCGACGCACTGAACGCATACCCCTGTACTTCATCAATGTGGATATCATAGGGATAGGTCTTTTTGTTGCCATCAGCATCGACATATACCTTACCTTTGTCTCCATCAGGAATTTCGAACGTACCATCTTTGGGGGCATATGCGGCAGGGAATGCGATCAAGGTGGTAATACGTGACTGAGAGTCTATTCCATAGAGTGCGTGTTCAAATACAATGAATTTCGTATTGTACTCTTCCACCGCGATGCTCTCCAATGACTCACATTTATAGAACACACCTTCTCCGATATAGGTCACATTTTCTGGTATTTCAATACTTTTCAAGGAAGAACACTTACCAAATGCCATGTCGCCTATGGAGACAAGTTCGGGGGGCAGAGCAATAGAAGTTAACTTAGAACAACCGAAGAATGCACCCTTCCCTAGAAGGCCTGGTACAGAACCCATAAAAGACACCTCCTCCAATTCTGTACAGCCTAAGAATGCATAATCACTGATACGGAGAACCCAAGGTCCAATCGAAATCTTCTGCAACTGTTTGGCATTAGAAAAAGCACCTGCAACAATCTGTGCAGTGGTACTACTAATAGTATAACTGGTATCTGCCTTAGCCGGAGGATAACGGAATAGACTACGGACCCCTTCAAACAAGACCCCTTCCTCGTCGCTAAAATAATATTTGCTGTCTGCGACAAAACATTCAATGCAATCTGAATCGAACGCATATTCATCGATAGAGGTTACGGTATCGGGGATAACGATGGTCTTAGCATACTCGCAATCAGAGAAAGCCCCCTTGTCGATTCTAACAACAGTGTATTGAATAACTTCGCCTTGATCCTCATGCTCAACTGTCGAAGGAATCTCCACTCTCTCGGGATGACTGACCGGCGATTCGGTATAAGAGATAAGTTTTACCTCGGCCGGCTGAGATACCTCAAATGTGAAATTTTCCCAAGTAAATTGGGTGGGGGAAGATTCATCAGCTGAACTAGACTCTGAATAGATAGTCATTATACTTACCAATGCAATTACCAAGAGAATAATTGCCGACCGCTTCATAGGCTGTCATTTGTGTTTCTAATTTAACATATTCGCAACAAGTAACAAACAAAAATCACAAAAAATACACAATTATGAGGAAAACACACTAAATTCTATCTACAAAGAACTTAAAAGGTCCAATACTGAAATTACCTTAAACGAGGATCACACGGTCTTTGGGAACACATCCCGGACCTCGATACCATTCTTTTTCAAAAGAGAACGGACCTTCTCCAAAGCCACATTGGATCTTCCTATCCCCATCCTCTCCAATCTCTTTGACATGAGCGGACGGAGGTTTAAAGGATCCAAAGCAGCCCGTCTCACACCAGTACTTACAACCATGTCACAGAACTCTTCCTCTAAACCTTCGAGACGGTCCAAGACAGGTGCTATGAGTGCATAGGTGTTTATCCCGGCTTCCGTAAGTTCCTTCAAAGCCTTACAGCGAGCACCAGGAAGTGGGGCACCAGGCTCTGTGACGCGGGAAATACGGTCGTCACAGGTGGTGAGAGTAACAGCCACTTGTCCTTCGAACCTTTTCAGAAGATCGATATCCCTCAGAATAAGGTCCGATTTTGTATGAAGATGGATCGGAAATCCCTTGCCCACCATATTTTCCAGACAATTTCTTGTAAGCATAAATCTGGCTTCTGCGGCCTGATAAGGATCTGTGACAGTACCGATCCCGATGGTACCAGACAATCCAGGTAGTTCTTTGACGACCCTTTCGACGATGTTTACCTTTACGCCCACCACCCTCCAGGCCCCGGGATCGGAATGGGTCACCTCCGGTGCATAACAGTAAACGCAACCATGTTCACAACCGGCGTAAGGATTCAACGCATAATCCATCTCCGGCAAACGGGATGGAGAAAGAGCACGTTTGCACTGGATAAGGCGATATTCGCCATCCCATGCATCAACATTCTCGAATTCGATAAGCCTTTTCTCATCAGGCTTGATCCAACGTTCCAATCCACCCGTCATATCACCCATTGGCTGAAATATGATACTCCTTATCGAGGATCTCGATCAACATCCTTCTCGGAAGACGAAAGCTCCTCGGCATCCACCGCACTTTTTCCGTAATAATCCTCGATGCGTCTCTGCCGATAATAATCTTTCAAGACCTCCGAGCTTTGGATCCAACGCTTCCTGTCGATGTCCATTTTGGTGCACATCCAATCCAACGCCTGGTCCAACGTTCCGAAGCAGAGAGGTTTCTGTTTCAGACACACCCGAACGTTCTCCCTCACGTTCCACACGCCGACCGGCATAACGTAACCTTCATGGGCCTCGCGACAGATAACCGCACCGGCGGAACGACCCTCTTCCTCCAATAATTCATTGATGGCCATCCTGGATGCATAGTAACAGCCACCGATGTGTGCATACTCCGTTCTCCCCCCGAAGAACTCGCAATCGCTGATGATCTCCACTTTCGGACCTTCAGGTGACATGGAGACCGGGTTCCAGGAAGTTCCAGGGTACCAGGCCTCGATGAGCTCAAAACGCCAACTCGTGGGCATAAGGATTATGGCCCACCGGTTGTCCAACTGCTCCCAATAATAAACTCTGAATTCATCTATGGGCCGGTAAAAACGGGTACGTTTGAGGTAATCCTTTCCGATGATATCATCGACAGCAGTGATGCTCCATCTTGTCGGCACGAATCTTCTGTTTTTTCCGATCCCCATGGTGCCCACGGAGAATGCCTTCTGGATCTCCGAGATGAGTGTACCGTTGCGATAGGCCTCGATGACGGCCTTGGTGGCGGTAAGATCTGTATCATAGTAGTTCTTCTCCAGATTATGCTCCCACTTGCCGTTGCTCTTACGGAACCCTTCCAGACGGGCGGCGGGACCGAAAGGTTGGATGTCATCATCAAGGATGATGCGCCCATGGGGACGTTCACTGAAGTTTGCCTCGACATCCACCGGCCTTTCGGTGAGTGCGATCTCTTGGATGTCGGTAACGATCTTCCCAGAACTGGCAAAATCAGTAGCGTCGATGGTATATTTCCCTCTGACGAGACGATACCTCATATCCACGATATCATCGATGGACTTCCCCACCCATTCCTCGGGACGGTCCATCAAAGAAGTATCACCGAACTCGCCCGGGATCAGCGGACCCACATCCACTTTGGGATACCCATACCTGCCAACGAAAACTCCGGGCGGAGAGCTGCCTGCAAGTTCCTTCATATCCACCAAGGGCATGGTCTTCGATCTCGAATAGAACTTTATCATCAGCGGGCAACGTTCCTTCCCGCAAAGACGGTGTGCACCTTTGCAAATGACACACAATCCCCCGTTGACCGCAGTGGTCCCGTAACCTTTGGAATACGGGGCTTTCGACATCATGACACTGTCCCGGTTGAACACATTTGATAATGGAAAATAAAAGTTGGAAGCATGGGCCAACGGCCGAAGCCAATTGCAAGAGGATCGGCCCACGCTTTATTGCGTGAAATCAGTTTCAGTATAAAATCTTGGGTACGTAATTTTCCAAATTTAGAGAAAATCATCAAAATCACCGTAATTTTGCTCAAAAATCTTTAAATATCATACCAAAAAACAAGATTCTACTTACAATTTTGTCGATTCAAAGCACCAGGTATTCGATATTTATGCGGAATCCGAACACGGTGCGGAACTCTGAACACATAGAACTCATTTTCCATTCCACTAAACTGAGGTCCGAATCGGAGATCACGGTCATGTTCACAGTTCCGTTCAAACGTTCGACCTTGATGTCCTCCACCATGTTGTCACGCCCACGGTCGAGAACATCGGCGAACTTCAGGATCATGGCATATTTCAGGAATTCCGCTATATCCTTGCGATCCCACCCTGCGAAACACTTATTGCTGGGAGTCGGGAAAGAACCATGATGGAAACGCGTGAGCAATGCTATGGTGCCCCTCTCATCGCTGTCGAAACCAGCAAGATAGGTGTTCTTGATAATGGTGTAAGAGAAGATATTGTGCTTCTCGTAACTGATGAAGGCACCCACATCGTGAAGACGGGCCGCATAAAGAAGAAGCTCCTTATTATGCGGGGATTCCTCGATCAGCCCGGCATTGACGAATTCGGTGTAAAGCATTTCTGCATATCTCACAACCGATTCCTCATGGGGGGTGTCGCAACCGCATCTTGCGGCAAGGGTACGCACTGAGGAGGACCTGACACTGAAGTCAGAATGTCCTTTTTTGAGGAGATAATCCGTCTTCATACCTTCCCTGAGCCCATTATGACTTATCTCCAGCTTATCTATGCGAAGAAGTTCCATCAAGGTCTCGATAACAGCCCCTCCGCCGATGACGATATCTGCACGCGACTGACTGATCTTGGGTAACTTGCACCTCTCTTCTGAGGTCATTCCGCAGAGCGTGTTCATGAGCGACCTAAGCTCGGACAAAGCAAGATATGAACCATCACCGTCACCTCTTCTGGAAGCACAGGCCTCCGCCAATGCCTCTACAGTACCAGAGGATCCGACCGCATTATCGAAACCTAATTCCTTTATGGATGCCACAGAACGGTAACACTGTTCCGCAACGGACATCTTCAGGGATTCGTACTGCTTCGCAGACACCTTTTGGCTCTGATCGATACCCGATCCGAACGCCAACCTCACTGCACCGAGGGAGAGACTGTCGAGATACAGGTCCTCTTTCCCATAGGCGAGGGCTAGTTCTGTACTACCTCCGCCAAGGTCGATGCACAGGGTACGTTTGGGGCTGACCGGTCCGAGAACCCCCAACCTTACCAATCTGGCCTCTTCGAGACCGGGAATAACACGAAGGTTGATGCCACATTCTTTTGCAACATTCACAAGATCGTTCCGGTTCGGTGCCTCCCTGGCGGCACAGGTTGCCATGGCTATGATGTTATCGGCACCGTTGGCCTTGGCGATAGATACGAACTTCGACAGAACGATCTTGGATTTTTCCAGGGTCGGACGGTCGATCTCTCCGGTCTCGTACAGGGATTTTCCCATACGGACCGACTCTTTATCCTGATAGACCGCCGTACCGGTGGAACCATCGTAGAAACGGACCACCAACATATGGATCGAGTTGGTCCCCACATCGATGAATGCAACCGTCTCAGGCATGCCATGCACCTTTGTGCTCCATAAACCATTCCTGGGAACGGAGTTTTTTCTCCCCTGATTTTCTCTTCTTCAACACGTAAGTACCATCGGGTTGCAGGACCCTCGCCTTGACATTGTCCCCGAGACAGATGTTCAAGATGTTGTCTCTGATGGCGACCATCATATCAGGGTCCAATATGGGGAACAAGGTCTCCACACGGGCAACAAGATTTCTGGGCATCAGGTCCGAAGATCCCAAGTACATCTTCGGGTCGCTGTCGTTGAGGAAATAATAGATCCTCGCATGTTCCAGGAAACGATCGACGGTACTGGTGACGGTGATGTTCTCCGAAACCCCCTTCACGCCGGGACGAAGGCAACAGAGACCCCTGATATTGAGGTCGATCTTCACACCCGCCTGGGATGCGCGGTATAATTCAGCTATGATGTCCGAATCGATGAGTCCGTTGGCCTTCATGGCGATGTAGGCCTTGCGGCCTTCTTTCTTATGTTCAGCCTCCCGTTTGATCATCTCGATAAGGGTGCTCTTGAGATTCAATGGGGCGACCAGAAGGTGCTTGTAATTCCTCGGACCGAAATAACCGGTGAGTGCATTGAAAAGCTCTCCCACATCCTCTCCGATCTCCCTATTGCAGGTCATGAATGAGATATCAGAATACTGCTTGGCGGTGTTCTCGTTGTAATTACCGGAGCTCATGTGAGTGTACCGAACCAGGTGGTCCTTCTCCAATCTGACCACCTGCAACAATTTGGAGTGGACCTTGAGGTTGACCGGACCATAAACGACATGAACACCTATCTTCTCCAATTCTCTAGCGACAGCGATGTTGTTGACCTCGTCGAATTTTGCTCTTAGTTCCATAAGAACGGATACGGCCTTACCCTGGTCCTTTGCACGCATAAGTTGCCTTATGATCTCCGGATTCTTTCCGATACGGTATAGACAGATTTTAATGGACTGAACATTGGGGTCCTCGGCAGACTCCTTCAAAAGCCTGACGACCACGTCGAAAGATTCGTAAGGATGGAAAAAGATCCAATCCTTCTTCTTCAGGGCGGAGAACATACTTGCACTCTCTGCAATCTCCGCCGGGATCACGGGGGTATATGGCTTATCTCTAAGATCTGGACGGTTGAGCCCTGCGATCTCCCAGAGATCTGTGAGCATCATTCCCTTGTCCGAGGCACATGTGACCTGATTGTCCCTTAATTTTAAGTTACGCGCAAAGACGTTGGTGAGGTCCGTGGGCATGGTGTCCTCCACCACCATCCTTACCGGGAATCCCACATCCCTGGAGTCCAAAGCATCCTCGACGGCCGACATCAGATCGACAGCCTCGTCGATGGTGACCTTGACATCCGCATTTCTGGTAATGCGGAACTTATAGGTTCCAAGAACCTCAAGATCGGGGAAAAGAGACCCGATATTGTCCTTGATTATGTTCTCGAGCAACACACATTGGTGCGTCTTCGAAGGAGAAGGTACTTTTACAAAACGGGGAAGGATACCTACAGGGACCTTCACACGTGCGTAAAGGATCTCCTGGTCGCGACGGAGTTTGACCGCCACATTGAGCGAATTATTAGATATGAACGGGAAAGGGTGGGAGATATCAAGGGCCAACGGAGTGAGAAGGGGCTGTACCCTTTCTGTGAAATAATCATCGACCCACATCTTCTGTTTTGGATCGAGGGCGGAGACAGAGAGGATGGAAATCCCATTCTTCATCAGAGCACTCTCGATGTCGGTCCAACAGGCCTCATACCCATCGGTAAGGTCATTGACCTTTTCGTTGATGAGTTTGATAAGTTCGTCCTTATCCTCCATGGTGTCCGGGCCGATGTTGACGAGACGGTCGACATAAGCACCGAGAAGACCAGGCATACGGATCATGAAAAACTCATCCATGTTCCCGTAGCAGATGGCAAGGAACTTGACACGTTCCAGAACGGGGTTGGTGCGGTCCATAGCCTCATCGAGACAGCGTTTGTTGAATGCAAGCCACGAGATCTCCCTGTTGATGTAAAGGGAGCGCCCGTAAAGATCGATCTCTCCGTTTCCTGCCATATTATCACTCCTTCTTTCCTGCTTTGGACTTTTTGTTCTTTCCGAACCTGATGTCCACGGACATCCCGTGGGCGTGAAGACCTTCGACTTTAGCAAGTGTGGTTATCGTAGGGGACAGGTTGGCAAGTCCATCCTCAGTAAGCATCTGCACGGTGGATGTCTTACGGAACATGTTGGCAGTAAGGCCTGAGTATACCCTTGCATATCCTGAAGTGGGAAGCACGTGATTGGTTCCTGAAGCATAATCGCCAGCAGCGATAGGGGTATAGGGCCCTACAAAGATGGATCCCGCGTTCCTGATCTTTGAAAGAACGTCCTGCGGGTCCCTGACCTGTATACACAGGTGTTCGGGTGCGATCCCGTTCATGGTCTCGATGGCAAGGTCCATGTTCTTACATACAATATACCCAGAATTGGCAGTTGACTTTGCAATGATATCCCTGCGAGGTTCATCCTTGAGAAGGTCCATCATACATTTCCATACTTTATCGGGGAGTCCAGGATCATCAGTGACCAGTACATATGCAGAGGAGGGCCCGTGCTCTCCTTGTGCAATGAGATCGGCCGCCACATACTCGGGGACCGCGGATGAATCTGCCAGAACCGCGGCCTCACTGGGCCCTGCAGGAAAATCGATGAGGACGTCCTTCTGAAGAAGTATCTTTGCCTCGGTCACGAACATATTGCCCGGACCGACGATCATCTGAACTTTCTCGATGCTCTCGGTACCGAGGGCCATGGCGGCAATGGCCTGGGACCCTCCGACAGTGTAGATCTCGTCACATCCGGCCACATCAAGTGCTACAAGGACCGCAGGGGTGACGGGTGCTGGAGTACAACAGATGACCTCATCCACACCGGCTGTTTTGGCGGCAACGACCGTCATGAGTGCTGAGGAGGGGTATGCGGCAAGACCCCCGGGAATATAGCAACCGACCCTCTCAAGGGGGGTGCTTTTGATGCCTAAAGTTATCCCGGGTTCCACCTCTGTGGTCCACATATCCGGAGGAAGCTGCATCCGGTGGAAACGTTGAATGTTGTAAGCAGCGTTCTCGATCTCATCAACGACGTCCTGTTCGAGTTTTTCATAGGCAGCGTCGATCTGATTCCTAGAAACACGGACACTCTTGAGCTTAACCTTGTCGAATTTCTCTGTGAGTTCGATCAATGCCTTATCTCCATCGGTACGGACCTGTTCGATGATGCCCTCAACGATATCTTTGACCTTGTCGGTCTCGTTTTTGCGATTTGCGATCCAGAACTCCTCGCTGATCTCCTTCCATTTTTCAGGTGCAACGAACGGTTCGGACTTTGTTTGCTTCGCCATGATTCCTGCTATGCGAGGGTCCTTATTATAGTAATGCACGCACGCGGACCGTCGCATAGGATTGTGCCGGATCGGGCCAAAATGAACGGAAACCTCAAGTGACACTTCTTGAAGATAAAATATCTGAATCCAGAATGAAATGAAATTTAACAGCCTGGGTCATTGATCATAGGAAGTTCAGAAGGACAGATCACTACGCTTGAACGATAAGGGAATCAGACAAAAAGTGGCTTAACTCCTATTTGACAGTGTCTCTCATTATACAATACGTCTGACATACATTAAATAAGAAGAGCAGGTAAACGGAGTCAATGAAGGTCCTCATCATAGGCGGTGGTACCGTTGGTACCGCATCTGCCAAATCCGCACTGGCCGGAAACGATGTATACGTCATCGAAAAAGATGATACTGTTGCAGAGACCATCAAAAACAGTCTCCCGGTATCCGTCCTCAAAGAGGATGCCAGCAACCCCAACGTCCTCATCGATGCACTGGACCGTATCGATCCTGAATTCCTGTTCTCCGCTGTCAGTGACGATGGTATCAATCTTTTCATATGCGAAGTTGCCAAACATCATCTTCCGGGCATCCGTACAATATCCTGTATCAGAAACCCGGAATTCCTCAAAACCGACGGTTATGAGGGTGTGGACATCCTCATTTCACCGGATATCATCACTTCCGAAAAGATGATCCGCATAGCACTTCTCGAAAATGCGACCAACTATGAAAAACTTAATTTCGAGGATTATGCATTGACCACGTTCCGTATCGAACGCGGACATCAGATCGTCGGCAAGACTGTGATGAATATCGAACTTCCCAGAGGGTGTACGATTGTCTGCATATATCGGGGAGACCACGCGATCACGGAGATCGCCACCACCGAGATCCATGTGGACGACAGGATAATAGTTCTCGGAAACTCTGAAGCTACGTCAGAATTCAACGAACTGATCGGGATCAAGAAGGAAGCAAGAGAATTTGTCATCTTGGGTGCTGGCCCTCAAGGACTTGCCATTGCACGTCGTTTCACTGAGGCTGGAAACAAATTCTTCGTGAAAGTTTTGGATAATGACCTTGAAAGGTGCCGTGAAGCTTCCAGGACATTGAAAAGAACTATCGTCGTCAACGGAAACGTCATCGATCCCCAATTCCTTCAATCAGAAAGTATCGATCGTGCCGATGCATTGATCTCTGTCATGGATGCTGATGAGAGGAACCTTCTTGCATGCATGACCGCAATGAGATTCGGGATCAGAAAGATCATCTCCAGATATTCGATCGAAGAATATGAAGGGGTCTTCAAATATGCGGGGATCGAATCCGTCATCGGTTGGCACAGGATCATTTCGAACGAGGTCATCCGGGTCATTTATCTGAAAGACAATATTTCTGTTCATGTCCTTGAAAATCCTGGAGATTACTTCCTTTGTTTCACCATAGATGAGACCTCACCTTTGAACGGTCAATTCCTTGGGGACCTCGAAATTCCCGAGGGTGTTAATATCTGTGGCATCCGTCGCAACGGGACCACCTATTTCACAGATCTTCTCACCAAGTTCGAACCGAAAGATGAAGTACTGATTTTCGCCCATTCTGTGGATTCGATCAAACTCGTTGCACTGTTGGGACGTAACACACCGGAGTTATGACCATGTTGAATGGAATGATGAGACGCATCAGGTCTTTGCAGCGCTGGGACAGCGCATTCATCAGGATCCTGGGTCTCATCGAGATATTACTGACCGTCTCTCTGGTGGTCACGGCCATTTACGCATCCGTAATGGGCGAGGATACCCACTACTACACATACCTCATACCGATCGTCGGGGGCCTTGGTCTCTTTCAGACCCTGTTCTTTTCCAACAGATCGTCTCTCAATCCGGCAAGCGGTATCCTGCTCATTGCTGTGATGTGGTTGGTATCCTTCGTGATCGCCTCGTTGCCTTTTGTCCTATACGGACTTCCATTGGTGGACTCGTTCTTCGAAGGGATCAGCGGTTACACCACCACCGGTGCCACCGCCGTGAGCGATCTTTCCCAACTTCCGAGCAGCCTGCTGCTTTGGAGAGGTGTCATCCAATGGGTCGGTGGTATCACCCTTTTGTTGAGTTTCACATTCTTGCTCCCTGCCATCGGCATGGGCGGTGCAGGATTCAACTCGAACGAATTTGCAGGATCTGGAAGTGACAACTTCAAGATGAAGGTCACCTCCGCCTCCCTTAATTTCCTGAAGGTCTATGCCCTTCTCACTGTTGCCGAAGTGGTCGCACTCATGTTCTGTAGCGTCGGCAGTTTCGATGCATTGTGTATAGCACTTTCGAATATCCCTACCGGCGGTCTGCTTCCACACGACGAAAGTATGGCCTATTACCCCATCTCTGCACAGGCAGTCACTCTGGTATTCATGTTGTTGGGAGCGACCAATTTCTATCTTGTGTTCAGGGCGATGTTCAAACGGGATGCTGCGGTCCTCAGGGATGGAGAACAGAAATCGATGCTGACCTGGTATCTGATGGTGGCGATCATCGTTTTCCTCGCGTTCATCATCCCAGTTGAAGATCTGGATTCCGATACGATATATGAATCGCTATGGAAATCGATATTCAGTGTCATATCTTCCGGTACTGGAACCGGTTTCTCGATCTTCAATTATTGTGAATTGTCCGGAGCGGGAAATCTCACGTTCATCTTCCTCATGCTGATGTTCGTTGAGTTCATCGGCGGATGTTCCGGTTCGACCACGGGGGGTATCAAGGTTTACCGTTTGATGGCCTTGAAATCCTACATCGCAAGTAGTATGGACAGGATCCTTCACCCTAATGCGGTCATATCGATAAAGGCGAATGGTAAGTACCTGAGCGAAGAGTCCGTAACCAATGTACTGTCCACGATCTTCTTGTTCATCATCGGTATTTTTGTCGGTCTGGCATTGATCATGATCTTCGATCCCGTGATCACCCTTCAGGAACAGTTCGGCATTGTTATCGCAGCTATCACCAATGCAGGTATCGCTCCATTAGACAACTTTTCCATATTATCGGTCGAATCCAAAGTGATCTTGTGCTTCCTAATGTGGCTAGGACGTATGGAAATGGTGATGGTCATCATCCTCTTCACCAAAGGATTCTGGACCGACCTGAAATTGGAAGCGGGAAGAAAAAGGAGTTTCGGGAACAGAAAAAGATCCCACAACAGATGAGTTACCAGGGCCGAAGCCCTCGAAAACTCAATTGTCTCTACAAAGTGCCAGGATCCTGAATATCGCAGGACTTCCAGGTTCTTCTTCGTTAATGGCACCGGCGGCGATCTTGGCTTCCCAGTAGGAACCTTTCTCAGCAAAGCAAAGACCGATGGTCTCCAAAGCACCGAGATGTTTGTTCTCGATCTTCAATGCCTTTGAGGAAAATGCACCGCCTGCGGTGGAATTACCGTTCAACCACTGATAGAAGGCCATCAAGGCATATCCATCGGCAGATTTGTCCTTCATACACTCTTTGGCATATTTTGCTGCCTCTTTGGTCTTACCTGCAAGGACCAAAGCAGAGATATAGCATCTCCCGGCACGGTAGCTGTTGCTTCCTGCAAGGATCTCCTGTGCGAGTGCGATGGCCTCATCGTGCCTTCCCAAAGAACCCAGGACCTGTACTTTCAGTACCAGGTCGATCTCTTCATGTACACTCATCTTGGAAAGGGCGTCCATGGCATCGTCGTACCTGTTGGTACCGTTGAACACAGCCGCACGGGCACGGAACACCCGGTCACAGTCGGGAAGTTCTGAAAGAAGTATGTTGGCATCCTTAAGACATCCGAGTGATATGAGTCCCTGTACAACATGGTATTTTTGATCCGCATCTTCTGGAACATGCGACATGATCAAAGATATGACCACGGAATGGTTCTTCTTGTCACCGATGGTCAAAAGCATAGAAGCACATGTCAAAAGGAGCATTGGATCGTCCGAGTTCTTAGAGGCCAGATCCATGATCTGCATAGATGCTTCATCTGCACTACCTTCCTTGATCGTCTTTCTTATGGCTTCGAGGGCTTCTTCATTTGTCATTGGAACGGGTACTTCAATCTTCATTATAAGATTCGTCCCATTTATATTGAATAAGCCTATCCGGTCATTGATGAATTCAGAAGAGATTGATTATGGGTTCGCAAATCCATTCACCCTGACCAGATACTTGGAGAACTACTGCCACATCTGTCCCAAATGCAGAGAAGAATGTCATTTCGATGTCACGTTCGATCCAGAAAAGGAGATCATAGATCTTGTCGCAGTGTGTGACTCCTGTGGAAAAACCGTATTGGTACCTACCCTCGATACAGATGAAAACCTTTCGATCCACATTAAAGATACTGATGAGTTTTATGAACCGGATCAGGAATGTTTTGAATTGAAGGAAGAACTTGGTGATGCAACGGTCTCGGGTTCCGGAAAAGAAACCTTGGAACTATTCACAGAACTCTCCGAGGGATATGCGAATACGCACCGCATATCCGCCTCCATCGATCTGTCGATCCAAATAGTCGAAGAATATAAGAAACACATCAATGAAGATGGTTGGGATGGAGCGTTAGATGATTGTTTCAGAGAGATCACAAGGGTTTATAACAGATCATACTGCACCAACAAACTCGAACGTGTTTCAGAACTTCTGAAAGAATTCCTACCTCTGGCGGAGGAAGTGTCGACCGCCGGAGGATTCCGTATAAGAAACCATTACGCAGAATCACTATCGCAGGATGATCCAGACGCATCCATCAAATATCATCGGAAAATGATCGATGAATTGGAATCCATGAAAAGGGGTGGCACCCCATTATGTGAATTGAACCTCTATTTGATCAAATCATACGAATCAGTTGGAATGGGTCTTTTATACAAAGGAGATATAGAAAAGTCGTTCAAAGCCCTGAAAAAAGCATTCGATCTACTGTATGAAATATGCAAACAATTTGATGATCCGTCTGAAACTCTACTGATGGAACTTATACGTGTCACATTCGAGTTCTCGGAAATAAGTGTCCTGAATGACAAATTAAAACGTGGTATCGAAGCGGCCAAGAATTGCGTCAAACTTTGTTCCAAACACAAATCGGACTGCCCGTTCCCCTACGTGGCAGCAGTGATCGGAAAGGCGAAACTTGTCAACTCCACCGAGTCGAATGTACCGCCAACCTTGAAAAGTGAAATGGACGAATCGATCGAATTCCTAGAGAATATCGATGATGATAAAAAATACACCTATCTTGCCACGGCTTATTTCCTTCGTTCGTCATTGAACGAAAATGATGTCATTGAAACAGAATATGCTGATAAAGGATGCTATATCCTTCAAGAAGGGTTCTCGAAAGGACTTATTCCCGGACCGATCGCCTCTGCAGTAGTGACCCCGTATCTTGCATATCTTGATTCTAAAAAGGATCCGAAAGCGGATGAATTCCGCAAAGAGTTTATGGATATGGGTATCAGTATCATGCCATCTATGGATATGATATTCAACAAAAACTGATAATATCGATCAGTCCGCAAACCTCTTTTCCCCCACCTTATGAATGATGGGGGATCCACAGACATCTATACGACTCTTCCGAAGGGATCGGATTTTATGCTTATGAAACGACCCTGTTCGAATATTCATGAGATCTTCTGAAAATGGATACGATCTTGTCTAAGGACAACTATTAAGTGCCAGACAGAAGACCCATCAAACACTTTTATTTGACATTTCTTCATCCGGCCCCATTGAAATCAAACTGTCACACCGGACCTACTTTCGATTTGATCGAATTCGATATATTGAATGTAGCTATAGTATACTAACGATTTCCGAAGTCATTGCACTTTAGACTTGTTCTTGCTTCCCGGAGGCCTGCCTCTGCCCTTCTTTTCGACCTTGGGTGCC
>CAVHHN010000013.1:0-30117 GCA_963635855.1 Faecalibacterium sp. CAG:74
CTCGCCCTCGGCCATACTTGGTATATTGTGTTTATGACTATAAAGAAGACGTTATGAGACCTTTAAATGATTTGGAAAGAAGGGTCCCGTTGAAACCATATCTCAATGACTTGATCTCAAGGTCAGTCTTTACATTTTTAGATTAGATTATTTTTGATCCCCTAGGGGGTTCTGAACGGTTACAACTCAGGAAAGGTTAGACAACCGCAGAGAGAAACGTGCTCTGCTTACTGTGACAGCATTCAACGTTTCGAATTCGATTAGATCGAAATTAGGTTGGTGTTGACAGTATGATTTCAATGGAACCTATTCGCGCGCACTGTTAATATAGCTCACACGCATAGTCATATCATTGATATGACTGACAGAACTGCGAAACTGGAGCGTAGCACCAGAGAGACTAAAATATCCGTAGATCTGAACATCGACGGTGATGGACAATTCAATGTCCAAAGCGACATTCAATTTCTGAAGCATATGACCGAGACCTTTGCAAGATATGCGAACTTCGACCTTCGTCTGAGGGCCACCGGGGATAATGACCACCACATCATCGAGGATACTGCCATTGCTCTCGGTTCTGCATTGAAACAGGCTCTGAGTGACGTTCCTATCGAAAGAACAGCATCCTGTATCCTTCCTATGGATGATGCCTTGGTCATGGTGGCTTTAGACCTCGTGGACCGCCCCTATTGCGATGCTGACTGTCCCGACATGAATTATCTGCATTTCTTCAGAAGTTTTGCCATGTCTGCCGGAATTACATTACATATCGTGAAAATTCGCGGATTTGATGAACATCATATCATCGAAGCGGGATTCAAAGCACTCGGAAAATCATTATATGCCGCAACGAGACCCAGAAACAAACTTCTGAGCACCAAAGACGAAGTCCAGGTGAACTGATGGCATTGACCAAAAGGGTGATCCCCTGTCTCGATGTTAAAAATGGAAAGGTTGTCAAAGGAACCGAATTCACGAACTTGAGAGATGTGGGATACCCTCCCGACATGGCCCAGAAATACAGTCTTCAAGGGGCAGACGAGGTAACGTTCCTCGACATCACTGCTTCCCAAGAATCCAGGGGCACCACCTTGGATCTGGTAAAGGAAACCGCAGAAAAGGTATTCGTCCCACTCACCGTAGGTGGAGGCATAAGGACGGCAGATGACGTTCATGCCGCCCTTATGGCTGGAGCGGACAAGGTATCTATGAATTCCGCCGCCGTGTTACATCCAGAGCTCATTTCAGAATCTGCCAGAAGATATGGGCGGCAATGCGTGGTCGTTGCCATTGATGCAAAACGCACAGAGAAAGGCTGGGAGGTCTTTGTGAAAGGTGGCAAAGAACCTACCGGTATTGATGCCTTGGAATGGGCCGGAAAAGCAGAAGATCTCGGCGCAGGAGAGATCCTCCTCACATCCATCGATGCGGACGGAACCAAAAAAGGATATGACATTCCATTGACCAAGGCCGTCGTCGATGCAACTGATATTCCAGTGGTCGCATCAGGGGGATGTGGAAATATGGAAGATATCTACCAGGTGTTCGAAAAAACAGATTGCTCCGCGGCCCTCGCAGCCTCGATATTCCACTATGATCAATGTACGGTGGAGCAAGTACACGACTACCTTAGAGAAAGGGGGATCGAAGTTAGATGACCGACATACCAAAACTGAACTACGGAAAAGATGGGCTGATCCCCGTCATCGTTCAGGACTGCAGGACCAATGAGGTCCTTATGATGGCCTATTCGAATGAAGAAGCTGTCAGACTGATGTATGAAACAGGATTCACCCATTTCTGGAGCCGTAGCAGACAAAAATTGTGGAAGAAGGGAGAGGAGTCTGGGCATGTGCAGAAGATCAAATCGATCCAAGCTGACTGTGATGACGATACACTTCTAGTACGTGTGGAGCAGGCGGGAGGTATTGCGTGTCATACTGGAAACCCTTCTTGTTTCTACAAACTTGTCTATGGCAATCTCGATGAAACCGCTGCCATACTTCCCGAGCTTATAAGAACCATCAGGGACCGTAAAGAAAACCCAAGTGATGAAAGTTATACCTGCAAACTCTTCAAAAACGAAACGAAAATGTGTAAAAAGATCGTCGAAGAGGCAGCTGAAGTGATTTTGGCCATCAAAGATCGCGAAAACGATCCTGACCAAACAGAACTTGCCGGAGAAGTTGCAGATCTCATTTATCACACATTGGTAGCTGTAGAAAAGGAAGGACTCGACCTTGAAAAAGTGTATTCGGAGTTGAGCGAGAGGCATTGATATGATCCCAAGAGCAGATCTACACACACATTCACTGTACAGCGATGGAGAACTCATTCCTGCAGAACTTGTCAGAAGAGCACAGGTGCTGGGACATGATCTCATTGCTATCACCGACCATGTGGATATGACCAATGTCGAGTGGGTCGTCACGAACGTAGTAAAGGCATGCGAACTGAGCGAGGACTATTGTACTGTACTCCCAGGTGTCGAAATCACCCATGTGCCTCCAAGAAAGATCGCTGAAGTTGCCAAGATGGCACGGAAATTCGGTGCCAAGTGGATCGTTGTCCATGGAGAAACGGTTGTCGAACCTGTCGCACCAGGGACCAACAGGGCCTCGGTCGAAAATCCGGACATTGATGTTCTGGCACATCCCGGATTTATCACTCTCGAAGAGGCACAGATCGCCAAAGACAACGATGTTCTCTTGGAGATCAGCGGAAGAGCGGGCCATAACATCACCAACGGACATGTATACCAGATGGCTCACGAGGTCGGTGCCAAAATGGTGATCGATTCAGATACTCATCAGCCTGAGAACCTTATGGATGATGCCGCAGCCAAAGTGGTCGCCCTTGGTGCAGGACTGTCCGAAAAAGAAGCGGATATCGCACTTCACAAAACACCTTATGAAATGACGAAACACCTTATTTGAATCCACCAATGGCCTTTTCAAAACAGGATCTCAAGAAGAACTGTCTTTGTCAAGGTCGGACCTTATCTTCTTCAGGACCTCTTCCAGATAAAGTTCGCGACCGAGGTCTTTAACTTCTTCATCCTCATAAAGAAGCAACTTTAACAATTCTTCCTCTGACATCATCTCACGATCTGTACTTTTCTCGTCGGCCATGACCGTTGAATAACCCAACAATACATAAGGTATTGCTGTTATCGACCTGATATGCCAAAGATCGCAATCATCGGCGGAACGGGGATTTACAACCCCGACACATTCGAAATGATCAGAGAAGAATTCCCTGACACGCCTTACGGAAAACCATCAGACCCCATTATGATAGGTAAAATCAATGGGGTCGAGGTGGCGTTTCTCTTCAGGCACGGTAAACAGCATCAACACCCTCCATCCTCTGTTCCATACAGGGCAAACATGTACGCATTATGGAAACTTGGCGTGAAATTTGTGATCTCTGCATGCGCGGTAGGTTCTCTTAAAGAAGAATACAAGCCCGGAGATCTTGTGATCGCCGATCAGTTCATCGATTTTACCAAGAAGAGAGATTATACATTCTTCATGGATAAAACGGTCCACATCTCCATGCCTGATCCTTGCTGCCCCTACCTGAACTCCGTGTTTGCTGAGACAGCGAAATCTATGAAGATCCCATACCACCTCGGTGGGACCTATGTCTGTATCGAAGGACCCAGGTTCTCAACCCGTGCAGAATCCAATATGTTCCGTCAATTTGGAGACATCATTGGTATGACCATGGTCCCAGAAGCTCAACTCGTCAGAGAATTGGGAATGTGTTATTGTTCACTCGCCACAGTTACCGACTATGATTGTTGGAAAGATGAGGATGTCACTATTGAGATGGTCACCAAGACCATGGCAGAGTGTCTTGACAAAGTACTCAGGCTCCTCGAACTGGGTCTTCCAAAGATCGGTGACTCCACTTGCGAATGTAAGAACGGCGCCCTTGGGTGCGGTTCTCTCAAAGCGATACAGTAAACAGTTTTGGGGGATATCCCCCATTTTTCTATACATTCAATAGATTCAAACCTTAGTTACCGCTGCTTTTCTCTGGAATGATATTTTTAACAACAACAGCACAGATTATGGCTATTACAGAAAAGATACAGCCTGCGATCATTGTGATATCAAAACTCTTTTCTAGAACAGAAGCGGCAACAGTGGCGGTAGTTTCAGCCCCCAACCCGAACTGGAATATCAAGGAATAAATGACGACTCCAAGAGATGCAGCGACGTAATTCACTTCCAGAAGGAATGTCGCAGCGTCAGCTTGGTGTTCCTTATCTGAATGGTGGATCATTGCCGTCGCGAGGCCTGTTCCAGCGAAGGCCATCGAACATCCCATCACTGCAAGACCAACCAGCAAAAGAGCTAATTCCTCAGGCGGGGTCACGACCAAAAATATCAAGCAGAACGCAAGACGCCCGACCCCGGCAAGAACGGTTGGTACTTTGCACCCACGGGCGTCACACCACCTCCCGACGGGGATAGAAAGAACAATTGCAAAGACTGAAGACAGAGATAGTAGTAAACCAGATTCTGAAACTGTATAGGTACCATAAATTTGAAGGAAATATGGAAGAACGTATTCAGTTCCCATTATGATCATAGTGGTCATAGTGAATGCCAAAGTAAGCAACTGAAAATCACGACGTTTCAGCATTTCAGGGGCGACCAAAGCACTATTCGGCTGTTTGGACATCCGGTATCCCATGATGGACAGAAAAATAATTGAAACGATCCCACAAGCAATAACCTCGAAAGAATCTAACTTAGAAGAACCGAGATTCTGAAGACAGACCATTGCAGCCCCTATACCGAAAACGGTCAAAACGCAGTTTATGAAATCTGGATTTTGTTCTTTCACATAACCCTCGTCTTTCGGAAGGATCTTGATAGCAAGTAATGTAGCAATGATACCGAATGGGATATTGATCAAGAATATCCAATGCCACTCGAATGTCGAAGTAATAACTCCTCCGACAGAGGGCCCGATGACAATGGATACGCCCGATGCAACAGCGAGAACACCCATGCCAAGACCTTTCTTGTCCACAGGCAGATACTTGGTGATAAGTACTGGTACAGCAGCTGTCATGAATGCTGCACCGATTCCCTGAATGAGCCTAAATGTGACCAGAACGGCAAAATTACTTGGTATCCCGCAGATTGCAGAGGACACGGTGAATATTATCACACCAGATATGAAGATCTTCTTCACTGTACCATTATTCGCAAATTTTGCCAACGGAAGAAGAAGTGATGCTAAAGCTACCACATATGTAAGTGTGATCCAGGATGTGTCCCCTATAGAAACTTTAAGATCAGTTGAGATAGTGGGTAATGCCACATTGATTATGGACGCGTCCAATCCATCGAGGATAGTGGACAATGCAAGTAAAGCCAAAAGCAATGTGAGATTACGCCCAGTCACAAATTGATCCATTTGATGTTCAACTCTTTATCCCGTATATGATTTTATTATTGGTCGACGGTGGGATTTCAGCTCTGAATCCCATAACACACATCACGACCTCTGCACTGACGCTCCCATAGGGAAGATTCTGATAAGATTCGGGGAGTATGATAACGGGCCCTCCTTTTCTAATGTGGTTCATGCACCTCATCATCTGCCTGAAACGTTTAGTAAGGGTAGTGGGGCCACAAGTGGCGAAGATCGCCCCGTCATAGATCTCCCATTCATCTGAGACAGTTTGTTTCCCATATTGTATCACAGTGACCTTGTCATCCTCGATCAAAGCGAATTTACGAGAAAGGGGAAGCGTACTAATCAGCTTGTTCACATCTGTTGTCCTCTTCACCCCTTCGACATGGTCCTCCGCAACGAACAACATGCCATAATAGCGTTCTTCCATGAGCCTGATGAGTTCGTAATCCCTCTTCAGTTTTCCATAGTCTTCATTGATCATTCTGATAAAGAATGGTGAGGTCTCCATATCGATAGTACGAGGATACTCCTGCACACCAGATCCTCCAAAATATATGATCTCCCGGTAAGACTCCAAATGCCTTACGAGTTCGAAGAAAGGTCCGAGGTCCGCTTTCATGTTCTGTGGAGAGATAGCAAACTTAAACAGGGCAGATTTACGAGGAAGATACGGAGACAGAAGGAAACTGTCGAAAAACGAAGGGTTCAACAACGATTTCAATGTGATGTCGGACATGTGGGAACCGAAGATCTCATCGAGATATTCACGTGTGAAATTCCCGCCCATAAGCCTTGCATTGGTTTCTATGAGCACTGGACCCTTATCATCTACTTTTATTTCAGTGTGACAGAATCCGTTTTTCATATCGACGGCATCAAGCACCTTGTAATCATACTGGATTATGTCTTGCATCCCAGGGACCAAACGGTCAACCAAGATCATAGTGTCATAAACCAACATTCCGTCGTCTTCAACGATTTTCTCGTATCTCCAAACGCCTGTGATCTTATGCTTTCCATCGATACTCAGGCTGTTCACGATATATTCGGTGCCGCCGATATATTCCTGCATTATAATAGGGATATCGGAAATACCCATATCGTTGGGCATAGATTGCATCTGTGCGAAATACTTGATGCAATCGTCCAGAGAATCACAGATCTTAAAACCGACGGACCCTCCGCTTTCTGAGAACTTCATTACAGCTTTGACCAGTTTGTTAGCGTTCCAAAATTCCCTGACCTGGTCCTGGGAAGTGATTATCTTTGATTCGATACGCCTGATGCCCGCCTTACCCAATGCTTCATACATACCGGCCTTGGAACAACGAAGGTGGGTGGTATCTGGATTGTTTCCTTTAAGTCCAAGTGCTTTTGCCAGCTTATCTGCTAAAGTGACGCCGGGATCGGAACCAGGGACCACACAAATGATATTATAATCCTTCAATGCCTCAAGGAGCTCTTCGAAAGACTGATCTTTTCTTATTTGGATTATATCGGCCTTGTTTCCAATTCCTTTTTTCACATGCTCCACGTTGGACTCCCAAGCAGGCGCCTGTTCAGCATTAAAATAAGTGTAGATGACCAAAGGACGATAACCCATTTCTATGATATCGTCGATATACATTTGTCCTGATGAAGCGCAGTCCACTACTGCGATATATTCCATAAGGGGGGCTATGGATTAACGCTCTTATATTTTGTTAGCTGGCAATCATTAATATGTAAAATATAGTTGTAATTACAATAAAATTATAAGAAAACTCAGCCAATTGGTGCGGCTGAGTTTTGAGTGTTTAGTTTTTTATTCCGTACAAGATGCCGTTGCTGTTCGATGGTGGGATTTCTGCTTTGAATCCCATAACGCACATCACAACCTCTGCACTGATGCTCCCATAGGGAAGATCCTGGTAAGCTTCCGGAACAATGATGACGGGACCACCTTTTCTGATATGGTTCATACACCTCATCATTTGCCTGAAACGTTTGGTAAGTGTGGTGGGACCACATGTGGCGAAGATCGCCCCATCATAGATCTCCCATTCGTTGGAGATCGTTTGTTTACCGTATTGGATCACAGTGACCTTGTCATCCTCGATCAGGGCGAATTTGCGTGAAAGAGGAAGCATATCGATCAACTTGTTCACATCAGTGATCCTTGACATACCTTCGACATGGTCCTCCGCGACGAACAACATACCATAATAGCGTTCTTCCATGAGTCTTAAGAGCTCATGGTCCCGTTTCAATTTTCCATAATCCTCGTTGGTCAATCTGATGAAGAAGGGGGATGTTTCGAAATCGATAGTGCGAGGATACTCTTGCACCCCAGACTTTCCAAAATACACGATCTCCCGATAAGAATCCAAATGCCTTACAAGTTCAAAGAAAGGACAAAGGTCAGCTTTCATCGTCTGAGGTGTGATAATGAACTTTATCATTGCAGATTTGCGTGGATGGTAAGGGGTCAAAAGAAAACTATCGAAAAATGAAGGATTCAGGTAGGATTTCAAGGTGATATCGGACATATGGGAACCGAAAACCTCGTCAAGATATTCGCGGGTGAAATTCCCACCCATGAGCCTAGCATTGGTCTCAATGAGAACGGGTCCTTTTTCATCAACTTTTATCTCGGTATGACAGAATCCATTCTTCATACCTACGGCATCAAGAACTTTGTAGTCATATTGAACAAGATCTTGCATTCCCGGGACTAAACGGTCAACAAGAACCATTGTATCGTAGATCAAGATCCCGTCATCGTCGATGATCTTCTCATATCTCCAGATATCAGTGATCTTATGTTTTCCATCAATACTCAGACTGTTGACCACATATTCCGTTCCACCGATGTACTCTTGCATTAAAATAGGTGAATCGGAGGAACCGAGATTGTTGTACATAGATTGCATTTGTCCGAAATAATCGACACAATCGTCAATGGACGTACAGATCTTCAAACCGACAGTGCCTGCACTCTCCGAGAATTTCAGAACCGCTTTGGAAAGTTTGTTGCTATTCCAAAATTCTCTGACCTGTTCAGTAGTTGTAACGACACTGGATTCGATACGCCTGATACCTGCCATTCCCAAAGCCTTGAACATGCCGGCCTTGGTACGACGGAGGTCTGTGGTCTCTGGGTCATTTCCTCTGACGCCAAGAGCTTTGCTCAATTTTTCAGCAAAGCGGACCCCACTTTCTGAACCAGGGACCACTGCGATGATCTCATATCCCTTCAATTTACCGAGAACATCGTCCAGAGACTGGTCCTTTGTTAGTTGAATTATGTCGGCTTTATCTCCGATCCCTTTCTTCACATGTTCAATGTTCGAAAGCCATTTGGACGCATGTTCCGCATCGAAGTCGGTATAGATGGCTAAAGGGTGATATCCCATTTCGAGGATATCATCGATATACATCTGTCCGGAAGAAGCGCAGTCCACCACTGCAATGTATTTCATACCAATGGCTAGAAGTTAACAGTAATATACCTTGCCCTCAACCAAGGTAATTTATTGGAATTGTTAGAATAAAATCTAATGAACTCAGCAGAGGAAACTGCTGAGTTTTATGAAGATCAATTCTTTATTCCATACAGGACACCATTACCGATCGATGGCGGAATTGCTGCTTTGAACCCCATGACAGACATCATGACCTCTGCACAAATACTGCCATATGGAAGTTTCTGATAGGCTTCTGGAACAATGATAACAACCCCACCTTTTCTGATATGGTTCATACACCTCATCATCTGTAAGAAGCGTTTGGTAAGGGTTGCTGAACTACAAGTTGTAAAGATCGCTCCATCATAAATTCCCCATTCATCGGAAACGGTCTGCTCCCCAAACTGTACAACTGTGACCTTATCATCAGAGATCAATGCAAATTTACGTGAAAGAGGAAGCATACGGATGATCTCATCTACATTTGTGATCATCGAAGTTCCTTCAACATGATCACCTGTAGCGAAAAGCAGGTCATAATAACGCGATTCCAGAAGCCTTACGAGTTCATAGTCTCTTTTTAATTTACCATAATCCTCATTGGTCATTCTGATAAAGAACGGAGAAGTATCCAGATCAATAGTGCGGGGATACTCCTGTGACCCAGATCCTCCAAAATACACGATCTCCCGGTAAGAATCCAAATGCATTACGAGTTCGAAGAAAGGTCCAAGATCGGCATTCACATTCCGTGGCGTGATGGCAAACTTAAACAAAGCAGATTTACGGGGAAGGTACGGGGACGAAAGGAAACTGTTGAAAAACGAGGGATTCAACAGCGATTTCAAGGTGATATCGGACATGTGAGAACCGAATATCTCATCAAGATATTCGCGCGTGAAATTTCCGCCCATGAGTCTAGCGTTTGTTTCTATGAGCACGGGACCCTTGTCATCGACTTTTATCTCAGTGTGGCAGAATCCATTCTTCATTTCAACTGCATTAAGCACCTCATAATCATATTGGAGGATATCTTGCATTCCAGGAACCAAACGGTCCACGAGGATCATAGTATCATAAGCAAGAGTTCCATCATCTTGGAGTATCTTCTCATATCTCCATATGTCAGTGATCTTATGATTTCCATCGATACTCAGACTGTTAATGACATACTCGACACCACCGATGTATTCTTGCATCAGAATTTGGGGCATGGCCGAAATATCTGTAGCATACAGATCATTCATATGTTTGAACTGCTCGATACATTCATCGAGACTCTCGCAGATCTTCAGACCGAATGTTCCACCACCCTCCGAGAACTTCATTACCGCCTTCGTGAAACCATTGTCATTCCAGAACTTCTCGACCTGCTCTACGGATGATACCGCTCCCGATCTTATGTGCCTTAGACCGGCCTTTATCAAAGCTTCATCCATTCCTGCTTTGGTACAACGTAGGTATGTGGTGTCTGGATCATTTCCTTTGAGTCCCAGAACTTTATTCAGTTTATCGGTAAGGCGGATACCATAATCAGAACCAGGAACAGCACAAACGATCTCGTATTTGTTAAGCTGATTTATAAACCCCTCGAAACTGTAATCTTTTGGTAGCTGAATGATATCTGCTTTGTCGCTGATACTTTTCTTCACATATGCGACATTTGCTGCCCAAGACGGATCTATATCTTCATTGAATGGAGTAAAGATACAGAGGGGATGATATCCCATTTCGATGATATCATCTACGTACATTTGCCCCGAGGATGCACATTCCACAACGGCAATACTTTTCATAATCCGAACTAAAAAGAATCCTTAATCAATATTGTGTAGACAATTACTGACCAAATTAACAGGAGTTAAATCTATGCCAAGCAATAGTGCTGATTTGACAGCTTGATTCGATACCACTTGGCAATTTGGGTTTCATTGTTTATGCGTATTGGGTGGATAATAATCTCCACAATATGGGCACTGTCCAATCTTCCCAACATAGGTGAAACTTGCTCCACAGTTGGGACATATGGCAGTATGTTCCTGCATATTGGGATCTACCAACTTACTAAGAGTTACAGTATTTCCATCGATGATATATCCTGGAAGATAACCGTTGGTCAAAAGCCACCTGACATTGTCCAACGCAACACTTTCAGAGACACCAACGCTACCTGCGAGCATACTGAGTGGCGTGCTCTCATGTTCAAGAATGAATTCTCCCATTCTGAATTTTTTCTTTTTCTCGATGTTACGAAGCCACACAATTGGTATCCCGTAGATGGAAAATAAGAATATGATGACGATTCCAGAGATCCAAAGGGCAGTAATTCCTTTAATTATTCCAGCCACAATACAAACAGCACCGATCAGAATGATCAAACTAAGGATATAGAGTGGCCTATTTATCTTTTTGAGTTCTTCATTAATCGTTAACATATCCATATCCTCCATCGGCAGAGGGACTTAATACTTATTAGGCAACTATGATTACCAGGTATATGAGACTCATCATCAAAGGCACGGTCCAAGGGGTCGGTTTCCGGCCTGCGGTATATCGCACCGCTACACGTCTGGGTCTTAAAGGATGTGTCTGCAATAAAGGATCGGAGGTCGTCATTGATATCGACGATGCTGACACGTTCCTGAAATCATTTCTCAATGAACTTCCGCCATTGGCCAATATTGAATCGATCGAAAAGATAGATACTTCGCTTGCGGATAACATAGAAGGGTTCTCTATCATCGGATCCGATCTCGGTTCAAAAAACGGATTCTCGATTCCCACAGACACTGCGATATGTGATAAATGTCTCGAAGACCTACGGCAAGGTAGAAGGAAAGGATACGGGTTCACAGCATGTACTGACTGTGGACCGCGGTTTACGCTACTACATTCCTTACCATATGATAGATCAAATACTGCTATGGCTGCATTCAAGGTATGCCCAGAATGTAAAAAGGAATACCTTGATCCAAATGATAGGCGTTTTCATCACCAGACCATCTGCTGTCCTGCATGTGGGCCCCATTATTTCCTTCTCAATGAAAATGGAGCCCCTGTCGATGGAGAACCGATCTCTACCTTTGCAAAAATGCTGAAATCCGGCAAAATCGGTATTGCCAAAAGTTGGGGAGGGATGCACATATGTTGCATATTATCAAAGACCCAGCATATGAGGGAATGGTATGGGAGGGAACAGAAACCTTTCGCGATCATGGTGCGCGATATCGACACTGTGAAAAAATATGCTGAACCCACACAGGAAGAGGAAAAACTGCTGTTATCACCTTTCCACCCCATCGTTCTTGTGAAAAAGAAGTAGGACCCAATTCTAGAACAGATCTCGCCCGGACTCGATAATGTAGGTATTTTCCTACCTTACACTGCGATGCATACACTTCTTTTCAACGAATTGAAAGAAAATGCCCTTATCATGACCTCAGGTAATGTTCCCGGCGAACCGATGATTGTGGATAACGACGCGATTCTATCTATGCATGCAGAGTGTTATCTTCTTCATAACCAACCCATCTTGAACCGTGCCGATGACAGTGTCGTAAGAACATTCGAGAACAATACCTTTTATTTGAGAAGATCCCGTGGTGCGGTGCCCACATATGCCTCGTTCCCACACAATGGTCATGCTGTAGGGGTCGGTGCACAAGAATCGCTCTCTGGTGCGATAGCTGCCGGAGGAAGGATCTACCCGACCCAATATATCGGGAATGGTGAAGGTCTTGGTGTTCCAGAATACCTTGAGGAAGCGATCCGTTTCCAGATGTCCTTGGTAGGATGCAAACCACAGATCGTCGCCGAGGATCTTCATCCCGCCTACCTCAACAGAAAATTTGCATCACAGCTTGCCGAAGAATATAATGCAGAACTGATTGAAATTCAACACCACTGGGCCCATACAGCTGCCCTAATGACCGACCGCGGATCACTGGAACACATGACCGCCCTTACCTTAGATGGTACCGGACACGGCGATGATGGAATGGCATGGGGTGGAGAGGTCCTCTCTTGCGATCTTCACAAATACAAACGTCTGGCACATCTTGAGTACATTCCACTTCTGGGTGGCCAGAAAGCGGTCACCGACCTCCGCAGACTCCGTTTTGCCATTGATACGATGAATGGAGAATCAAATAGCACCAGCTTCAATGATTCCGAGGCCACGGTCCTTACCAAACTCATGTCGAAAAGCGTTAAGACCTCTTCATTTGGAAGAATTCTAGATGCATTGTCCTACTATCTGGGCGTCTGCGAAAAAAGAACCTACGATGGAGAACCTGCAATGAAGTTGGAACCATTGTTGGCCCGCGGACATCGTGTGCCAGATTTCGAAACATACACTGAGAACGGTATCGTGAAGACCGCTCACTTATTTTCACATCTGGAACAATGTGAAAACAAAGCAGATGCAGCATATTCTGTCGTATATAGTATCCTCGAAGAGCTTGTCTCCTCCGCTGCAGAATCTGCTTTCACTGAAGGAGATCATTATATTGGTATCACGGGAGGGGTATCCTACGACGTTCCTTTGGTCAATATGGTCAAAGAAATTGCTTCAAAACATGACTTGAATCTCTATTGCCACAAGAACATACCGAACGGTGACGGGGGGATCTCTACGGGGCAGGTCGCTATCGCACTCAACAAATTGCAATGAGGATGTGTAAGATAAATAATGGTTTCATAATCCAACTAACAACTGCATTATAATAAAATCACAGCATGTCTAGTGATAGGTTGGATGCATAATGCATCTATGTTGGGGATAAAATGCAGAATGTGCTGTTTGTATTGCTTGACGGTATGGAAGATGACCCCCACCCACAATTCGATGGTAAAAAACCGTATGAAGTTGCAAAAATGCCGTTCATCAGAAAGAAGGCCCCATACCTTAATTGGACCACAGGGCGCGGATACACCCAATTGTTCCTGAACGAATTCTGGACCGGGCACCCCCCAGATATTGCTAGAGCGGCCATTGAAGCATGCGGACTTGGAATGGATGTCGAAGGTCGCATTGCATTCCGTATGAGCCCTGCATTCATCAAAAATGATATGGTCCAATGGGCCTACAATGCCGAAGAACAAGCCGACGATCTGGAAAAATGCATTAAAAAGAATCTTTACCTCCTTCATGATTATGATCCCCAGATCGAGTTCTTCGTTCACGGCAGATCGGTGATCACCATGAAGTACGATCATGAAGTGCCGGAAGGTCCACAGGCCCCTTTTGATGGCCCATTCGTTCCTATCCCCGGGCCGATGGGAGAACTCATCAACATTGTCGCTGAAGAAATGGGCGGTCTTACTGTTTATCCTTGGGGGATCGGAGGCGTAGGTAAAGTATATCCCCCATTTCAGGGGATAGAAAACATGACAGCGATCTCCGACAGCCCCACGGCCCTCGGTATCGCTGCCACCCTGGGACATAAAATTCATCTGGTCCCTGATCTTGAGGATAGGTTTCCAATTGCTGTCGAAGCTCTGAAAAAAGGAAACGTATTCCTGCATATGGATGAGGTTGACGAATATAGTCACGAAAAAGACGCTCACAAAAAAATATCTGTCCTGGAACATATTGACACTTTGATGGAAAAGTATTTTTCAGACGCCGAGAACATAGTATTTTTCGTGGATCACGGCACCTCCTGCATCACAGGAAAACACATTCTCATGAACGTTCCATTCCGGACCACCAAACCAGTTTTCAATAACGGAGAATTCGTCGAACTTGACAAACTTGTTCCTACAATAATGGAGAAAATGAAATGATCACCGAAATACCGCCATCACTTGGAATATGCGGAAATGAAATGATCGCCAAGAACATCCTTTCCCGCATCTGGGGGAAAAAAGGAATATTCACTTGCACGATAGCAAATACTCTGACATCTACCATACCAGGGGTTTCTGAGGCGGGGGATTCTCCCGAACTTACTCTGTACACAGGACCTGCGGATGCGGAATATCTGGTGACCGGAAAAGTAACTTGCATGAAAGGTATCCCCATCAACCCAGGAGGCATCCCTACTCCTGCAACACTCACCAAGGCCGCACTGGAACTTTCCAAAACACCGTTCCTGATAATCAACGGCGGATCGAAAATAATTCCCAATATCCCATGCATAGAGGTCGGTGGTGAATGCGGAAAGGAAGTGAATTCGGGCCATACACTCAAAGATATCACAAAGAGTTTCGAATATGGGAAGATACTCGGCGCACAATTGGCTGAAACCTATGATTATGTGGTTGTCAGCGAGAGCTGTGCCGGCGGTACCACTACTGCACTTGCAGTGCTTCTAGCGATGGGTGTCATTGAAGATAACTTGGTCAGCAGCAGCTCCCCACGCAACCCTAAAGAACTCAAATGGTCCTTGGTGATGGAGGGTTTCGCCAAAGCTGGCATCAAGATCGGATCACTTGCTGAAGATCCTCTGAAAGCCATTGAATTATTTGGGGATCCGATGATGCCGGTCAACGTCGGCATCGCCCTCGGTGCTGCTCCAAAAGTTCCTGTCATTTTTGGTGGAGGAACTCAGATGGCCCCGCTGATTGCAGCAACGGTCAAATTAGATCCGTCCGTGGTTGGCAATATTTTCCAAGGAACCACAAGATGGCTTTTATCTGACCCCAACTCCAATATGAAGAAAATTCTCAGCAATATTTCTCCAGACGTACCTATGGTCTACATTAATATGGACTATTCTAAAAGCCCCTATGAGGGACTTCAAGCATACGAATGGGGTTTTATCAAAGAAGGAGTGGGTTGCGGAGGCTCGTCTGTGGCCGCAGTGATTTCCAGTAAAGGGCAGATAGACTGTTCAATGTTACTTGACAAGGTACACGAACTATACAGATCGGTTATGCATATGGATTGATCGGCCTACGCCCGACATTCCTCGGCCTTCTGATATGGCCTGCCACTATCCATTACCCATTATTGCATCGATCGGGTGCGATGCTTTCGGAATATCAAATGTCATCCATTGACAGCCCACGATAGGAGATATCGTACCCCTCTAGCATAGGCATCACTGCTTTGCCTTTCTCCTTTAGCTTACCCAGGTCCAGTTTGGCAGGGTTGCGTTTGACCTCGATGAGCTCTGCTGTCTTCTTGATGTCATCGAGGACTACGACATCTATCTCGATCGTCCCGTCCCGATTCCAAAATCCCCCTATTTGTGTGAACTCAAATTCTTCGGAGATCTTCCGTCTGAAGTAGTCTTCTAGGGCCCTGCCCTCGTACTCCTCAAGCCTGTTACGCACCGATCTCAGGTGGAGATCGCTCCTCCCGAGCTCGATGTAGTCCGAATAGGGCTGGACGAACCTGAAGTAGAAACGGAGGTACATGTCGGAAACTGTCCAGCGAGAATTGCGAGCGTTAGGCTTCATCGGAATAGGGGTGACTTGTTTGGCGAAGGAATATACTTTCTCAAGCCTTTCCAGGTATGCGCCCGGATCGATTCCGATAACGCTTTCGATTTCTGACCTCTTCTCACGGCCTTGGGATATGAGGTGCAAAATAGAGAAGTATGTGCGGTAGTCTTTTCCGAATTCCGATATCAGGATATCTTTCCCATCGGTCAGGAAAATAGATCCATTGGACAAGGCCGTTTCAAGCATATCATCAGCTGTCTTGGCACCTGAATCCATCAAGGCCGCCACATAGTATGGGACGCCACCGGTCAGCATGAAGAGCATGAGTTCATCCTCGTGTGTGGGATCTGTATTATGTTCCCTGAGGATAGCCTTCATCTGCGCTATAGGGAAAGGTTCGACGCGGATCTTAGATGTCGGACGACGGAACAAAGGCTGCATCTCATCCTCGAAAATGCTGACCATCATTGAATGCACGGAACCGCTGACGATCAGATCAATATGAGCACCGTCGCGATACGAGTCCCATACCATTTGGATGTCTCCGAAGATTGAAGGATCTACGTTACGGAGCTCTTGGAACTCGTCGATGATGACAGTTATGGGCTCCGTCCTAGAATGTATCATGAGTGCTTTCAGCAGGTCGCCCACAGTCTCGATCTTTCCGGGGATATCTACACCTGCATCGGATGCTGCTCTCAGCATTCTCTCGCAGAGTATCATCTGGTCCAACCTTGTGATGAACAGATAGACATACTTGGTACCGCGTACGGATTCGAGGATGAGTGCTGTCTTCCCTACTCTGCGCTTACCTAGTACGGTGGTGAACGTGCTCTCTATCTGGGACCTTTCCTTGATCGAACGGAGTGCAGAGAGCTCTTTTTCGCGGCCGTAAAATCTCATAATTATCGTAATGCAAATTACGATAATATATATTACTATAATCAAGAACAGACGGAATGCATTTGCGATTCTGGTCAATCAGTCCATCGGTTGATCAAGATCGCAGGGTGGCTCTCGTACAAAAGACATCATATTAACCAGTACTGAGAGGAAATCGGAGCATCAAAACGAGAAAATCGGGGTTATGCGCAAGCGATTTTAATGGAATAATAAATCGGGGGAATTACCCCCATGCCTTAAAGGCAGTGTTATCTGGCTTACACGACACAGTTGGCCTACGGCCCCACAAATCTGGTCACTTTCGTTCCATGATTCCTGTTTTGTATATACACGAAACTTCAGGAGCTTATTCGGATCAAACCATTACAGGTCCTTTCCAACCCCTTGCCTTGGATTTTTACAATCCACAGCTTTTTCGTGCCTTTGCTTGCTACAATTCGTCATTGTAGCCAGTTGTGGCTGTGCACTCGCCTGGTTCCAGACCTGGTTCCCCAAATCACACAAGGTGAAACACATCTCAAGCTTCCGACGCATTTCTGCACCGAATTGCAATTACCTCATTCAGAGCTAACCAATTTGAGAATTGATAGATTATTTTGTACTATTTTAACCTACCTCTATAAATTTGATTCAATTCTTAAAAAAATATAATTCTCTGGGCACATCTTTGAGAAATAAGCAAATAATTGCCTGTAACAACAAATTCCGATAGTCATACAAGACTTCCCCTCTCTCATACACCCCGACCAACTATGAAAAATCAGAATATCTGTCAAAAAGTCATAAGGATCACCAATTCCACAACCTACTATAATCTAATATGGGCTAGGAACCAAAAGTTTGAACTCTAGCAATATATTTTCAAACGTATCTCTCGACGTCACAGAATTTTGGATTAAGAAATGAAATGTAGGTTCTACTAAATTTCTACTAATTGTATACGATAGACCTACCAATTGTCGTCAATTTGTCTACAATATGTATATATTACAATAATTAAAAACCTACATTTGCAAGAAGGTGAAATTATTCTAAAGAAATCTATTGCACTAGTTACTTTGCTGGTTAGTTTATCAGCAATAGTTATGCTTGCGAATGCGGAATCTTCAGATGCAGATTCCTCTATTTGGTCTAACAACTATGGAGAACTCAGATTAACCGATCTGGATCTGACAGAATCCCCATTCGAGAGCATGGATGACGAAGGTATCACAGAAGCAACATCTCCTTCAACAGAGGACTGTCTTGAGTGTATGGAAGTATACTCTGGTAAATGCGGAGAAGATGCCACATACAAATTCGATCCAGAATCAGGGACCCTTATGATCAATGGCACTGGAGCGATGTATGATTATGTAGAAGATGAATCAAGACCTTGGGATTCTTTCGGTGAAGACTTAATAATTGTCGACTTTGACATCGATGATCTCGATTCTGTAGATTATGACGTGTTCTACGGATTTGCAGCCTTCACTTATGCATTCTACGATGGTTTCGGTTTCGTTTGCATTACTGTTCCCGAACTTGTTACCTATGTCGTACTGCATACAGATGACGGTTGTATCTGCCTCCCCTTCATAACCATCGGTAACACTGTTTACTTGATTGGTTACGGAGCATTCGATTGTTGCACTGCACTCACATCCGTCATTTTTGACGATTCCATCACATCGATCGGAGACTATTCCTTTGATGGATGTACTACACTTACCTCCGTAACACTCCCTGCTACACTAACTTCTATTGGTTCTTTCGCGTTCAGTTGTACTGCCTTGACTTCCATAACCATCCCGGAATCTGTAACATACATCGGGGATAATGCGTTCGATGGAACATTCTATGAGGCTGATGGCGAAACCGAGCTTGAACCTACCGCGGCGAACCTTGCAGGATATACCTTCAACAACATTGATGGCAAATGGATCAAAGAAGCAGATTCTTCCGTTCCAGACGAGGAACCCACTGTTGTTTCCGGAATATGCGGAAAAGATGCTACTTTTGAATTCGACGCAACGACCGGTATCCTTACCATAAATGGTTCTGGAAAAATGTTCTCCAATGGTATCGCACCTTGGAATTATTTCAAAGAGGACATCACATCTGTGATTATCAGTGACTCTGTCACTACTATCACAGCGAATGCGTTCGATGGATGCACCGCTCTTACTTCCATTACCATTCCTGGATCCATCACTTACATTGGTGATGATGCATTCAACGGAACGTTCTTTGAAGCAAACGGTGAAACCGAGCTTGAACCCACTGCAACTGATCTTGCAGGTTTTACTTTCAACAATGTTGACGGTAAATGGATCAAAGAAGCAGATTCTTCCGTTCCAGACGAGGAACCCACTGTTGTTTCCGGAATGTGCGGAAAGAATGTTACATATGAATTCAACGATGTAACTGGTACCCTTACCATAAGCGGTTCAGGACCAATGTTCACCATGGGTCTTACCTCACCTTGGTATCAGTACAGAGAATGCATCACCTCGGTCATCATCGGTGATTCCATCACCACTATCGGGGACAAGGCATTCGATGGATGTACCTCCATTACCTCCATTACCATTCCTTCTTCGATCACATTTATCGGAGACAATGCATTCGAAGGAACATTCTATATGGCTGATGGCGAAACCGAAATCGAACCTACTGCGTGGAACCTTGCAGGATATACCTTCAACAACGTTGATGGCAAATGGATCAAAGAAGCAGATTCTTCCGTTCCCGACGAGGAACCCACTGTTTTTTCCGGAATATGCGGAAAAGATGCTACTTTTGAATTCGACGCAGCAACCGGTACCCTTACCATAAGTGGTTCTGGAAAAATGTTCTCCAATGGTATCGCACCTTGGAATTATTTCAAAGATGCAATCACTTCAGTGGTCTTTAGTGACTCCATCACTTACATTGGAGAGAATGCGTTCGATGGAACATTCTATGAGGTAAACGGTGAAACCAAAATCGAACCTACTGCAGCAAATCTTGCGGGGTTTACTTTCAACAATGTTGACGGTAAATGGGTCAAAGATGCATCTTCGATCCAACCCACCATTGTATCGGGTCAGTGCGGAAAGAATGTTACATATGAATTCAACGATGTAACTGGTACCCTTACCATAAGCGGTTCAGGACCAATGTTCACCATGGGTCTTACCTCACCTTGGTATCAGTACAGAGAATGCATCACCTCGGTCATCATCGGTGATTCCATCACCACTATCGGGGACAAGGCATTCGATGGATGTACCTCCATTACCTCCATTACCATTCCTTCTTCGATCACATTTATCGGAGACAATGCATTCGAAGGAACTTTCTATATGGCTGATGGCGAAACCGAAATCGAACCTACTGCATGGAACCTTGCAGGATCCACCTTCATGAACATTGGGGGTAAATGGATAAAGATCGAAAATTGAAAACGAATACAATGGATTGAGATTTGCTTTGGAAAGCAATCGATATCCGGCAGACACGCATAAAGGCGGAATCAACTCCGCCTTTATGCTATGCTATAAACTTTATCTACACAGTTTTCTAACATAATATCCCACTAATTGCTCCATTTAACTTCCACGAAAACCTGCTCAACATGTTGCTCAAAATCAAGCTAACAGGCATTGGTGGTAGAATTGAGGGCCCAATGTCTAACGGTGAAGATCTTAGTTAAAAAATCGAGCAGATGGCATTTCTACCCTCAGCTCTAATTCATTCGTATTTACGCCACGTAGATATGCCAAATTTGCTCCCCCTTGTCAAAAGTTGAGGATGAACACATCTTCATAAAATCTCGTGCTCTACGTTAGCTCATTAGTTAACAGAAAGTGTGATCACAGGCCCACTAAAACAGCATATTTCAAACAAGCAGGACCATATTTAAAGTATGCAATAGGTATGATGGATTTTATCCTAAATATGTGGGATTATGAGTAATTTTATTCAAGAAAACCGTCACCGATTGCTATAGTTTAATCAGTGTTACGAATTTTTATTTTCGTAATAAAAAGAATTTATAAATATTTTTCAAAAATCAAAAGAATTTTCAAAATTCATCAGTTTCAATAACAGAGAATTTGTCATCAAGGGATTCAATCTCTTTAGCAATCCGAAGATTCCTGCAGTGGGAGCATAATATGGGCTTTTTAAGCAATTTTTTCAAACTAATAGATCTGCAATCAAGATCGACAATTCTGCCACAAGAACAGTAAATCTTATCAAAATTAGACCTAACATCGTCAAAAAGCCTAAAATGATATGAATTCTCGCACGGAATGAAACAATCCGACGTAGCAATATCAGTCCTATTAGTACCTCCCAATCAATATCTTCTGCGAGATACATCCATAATCCCCCAATTCTCGCAGAGCGTAAAATGGACTATTCCAGAGTGACATATAAGGGTTGTGTACGACTGTCCGAAACCCTATAAATAGCATCAAAAGAAGATGGAAAATTGACTTTTATAGTCGGGTCAGCTTTATATATATCCAATTTGGCAATTTTCAAGTGTACAAAAGCAAATAAACACAAATAATTACATTGGATAATTTATCATATGATCAAATACTCTGAACCGTCAAAGACCATGACCACACCATAAAGAAAAGAGAATTTGGTCTTCGATCAATGACCAATTGAGGGAATAGCGAGGACCACAGTGCCCAAAGAAAAATCTTCAAAGTTAACGGGGCGAATCATTGAATTCACCCCCACCAAAAGCGTCAGAAAAAGAAACACAGGCCCGTTGACGTATATCGGGCCTGTGCTAGAGATTCAAAGTTTAAGTGCTTTCTTTCCAGGATATACTGCCTTGCTTCCGAGGCGGTCCTCTATCCTGAGAAGACGGTTATATTTGGCTGTCCTCTCACCACGGCAGGGGGCTCCGGTCTTAATCTGCCCCGTGCCCCATCCGACGGCAAGATCGGCGATGGTGGTATCCTCAGACTCTCCGGACCTGTGGGACACAACTACATTGTACCCATTCTTGAAGCTCATTTCCTGAGCATCCTGTGCCTCTGTTAGGGTACCGATCTGATTGACCTTGAGCAAAAGTGCATTGGCGGATCCGATCTCAATACCGGTCGCAAGACGCTTGCTGTTGGTAACAAAAAGATCATCTCCAACTATCTGACATTTAGAACCAACAGCCTTGGTGAATTCAGCAGTTGTTTTGAAATCATTCTCTTGGAACGGATCCTCGATGCTAACGAGAGGATAGTCTGCTATCAATGACTTGTAGTGGTCTGCGAGTTCGCCACCAGTAAGAGTAAGCCCATCAACATCATATGTGCCTTTATCCTCATCATAAAATTCAGAAGATGCACAGTCCATTCCAAGATAGATATCTTTACCAGGTGTGTATCCGGCCTCGGTGATCGCGGCCATAATGGTGTCGAATGCCTCGGAGACGGTATTGACGGGTGGCGCGAAACCTCCCTCATCACCAACATTGATCGCACTGACGCCGTATTTCTTCTTTAAAATACTCTTAAGAGCAGCATATGTCTCGGCGGCCATACAGAGACACTCGGAAAATGAAGAAGCCCCAACAGGAAGGATCATACATTCCTGGATCTTCAGATCCCCTCCTGCATGTTTACCTCCATTGATGATGTTGAACATAGGTACAGGTAGGGTCACGTGGTCTTTTCCAATGTACTCATAGATCTGCTGATGATTTACCATCGCACCTGCGCGGGCAACAGCGAACGAGACGGCAGTGGTAGCGTTTCCACCAAGATTCTTCTTGTTATCTGTGCCATCAATCTTATTCATAATAGCATCGATACCCTTCTGATCGGTAGGGTCCATGCCTGTGATCGCTTTGGCTATGGAAGTACGAACATTCTCGACAGCTTTGGAGACGCCTTTCCCAGTGTACCTCCTTCCACCATCACGAAGTTCGTGTGCTTCCCACATACCTGTAGACGCACCAGAAGGTGCAATGGCGGACACTTCGTGTCCGTTTACCGTAAGAACCGCCTCCACAGTGGGGTTTCCTCTGGAATCCAATACTTCTCTTGCCCAAACTTTATCAATCGTTGCCATTTCAATCAACTTTCCTTGTATTCGGTCATCATTTCGACTAACAGGTTTCTAATGTTCGCCACCAAAAGTGAATCGTCGACGGACACCAATAGTGTGAAACGTGTTTTATCATCCCGGAACGACAGTATCTGCCTGATCGCCCTCAATGTGATATCTATACCACATTGCTGGATTATGTTATCCAGATCACCTATGGCCACCAAAGGCATTTTTTTCGTCCTTACGAAATTCTTCACAGCCTCTATCATCGTTCCGATCGGATACTTTGATCCACTGAGTGTGAAGACCTCAGTGCCGATGTCGAGTCCGAAACGCTCCCTGGCAACCTTGGCCCTCACAGGCGTAAGAAGGAACATATCATAACCTGCATTGGCAAATATCTGTACCGCCTGGTGAATGACTATCGGTTGTTCCTCAAAAAAGACATATGACTCCCCATAGATCATTCCCATACGGGCCAATTCAACCTTTGGGTCTATGGCCGGTGTATCAGAATATAATTTCGAAAGCCTTTTTTTAGACTTATCCGAGAGAACTTCATGATCTGAATCGCCATCCTTTTTCCGGAATGATCTTTTTTCAGATACGGCCCGTTCAATATCGTCTTCACTGATGATCTCCTTGATACATTCCAATAATTGATCCGTAGTAAATGGACGAACAAGAGAAGCTTTGATGAAAGGACAGTCGGTCGGGACAACATCGTTGGCCGTACGGACCACAAGGATCGGTGCGCCTTCCATCTTTTTCTTACGTTCTTTCCTGGTCTCGTTCACTTCTTCCACAGGGATCAAAGCAGTAAGATAATCCGTCCCTGAACCATTCTCTATAGAACTGTCAAGGATCACAAGATCCGGATGGAAACTACTATTGTCTTCGATAGCCTCTACGACCGTCGAAGATACTTTGGTCTCGAAACCGAATTTCTCCAGAGTTCCACAGAACATCTGTTCCATAGCTTTCCGGTCTTCGATGACCAACGCTTTCACAAAAATCCACCAGATGGTTATGTTCTATTTTTGATATAACACCAGTCGGAGAGGTAAAGCAAAAGTTTACCCCATACCAACTAAGACATGCATAAATTGTATTGCGGGGCTTCATGTGAAGCTCCCGCATAACCCGGCCAATGCCGAGAGCAATGCAGCTAATCACTGCTTCCTGCTCTCTTTTGCTTTGGGCCTAAGGTTGCTGTATCCGCATTTGCGGCACTTGGACGCCTTTACTGGGTTCGTTGCATAACAATTCATGCAGACGGACTTCTCAAGGAGCCTGTGCTCAGCCTCTTTGAAACGGGCCATTTTTTATTCCTCGGACGACCAATGGCCAGGTATTATAAAAGAGTTATTGGGTCGTTAAAAAAATTCCGGTTCTCTAAAATTTTAGGTATGGAATATAAGTCAGGACGAAAAGAGATTCCTCTGCTGAATAATATCTCCGAACCTATCTTTCGAAATGCCCCCATATAATTCATGAGTGACATATTCCGGTGAAAGCACATCGATTATCTCTAAAACTCTCTTCGAAGAGAATGGACGATGCTGGTCTATCGAGCCGGCATGATGGTATGCCCTCTCCATAATGTTGGACAGATATGTTTCTGATCCGAACTCTTCTGTTTTAAAGGTCGACCTGTATTCTGCAGTGGTGCTGAGTTGCAGGTGGATGGTACCGATCCTGTCGATCATATCCTTAGGATACTGTGAGATCACATTCAATACGGAATCAATGGCAGAATCCTCATCATACGCATCATCACAGGTGTTCATCAGGTGGCCCGTATCCAAGGTGAATCCCCAATTATCGAATTCCAATTTATCTTCTAGAATTTTCCACTCTCTTGGTGAGCGAAGTTTCAGACCTTCCCACCAAAGATTTTCAAAAGCAAGTTTGAACGGCGGTTCACCCGAAGGATACTTGGCGACCACACGGTTGATCAACTCGACAAAATCATTCAAAACAACAAATCCATCGTCACGGTGTTTGCGTGACATCACTTGCCGAAGGTCAGTGTTCCCTGCGTGAAGAACACCATATGCCGGTTCCAAAGGTGCTGCACAATCGATGGCATACTTCAGATTGGCGACCATCTCATCGCAATCGGTGCCGAAACTGAAATAGCGAACATCACCGACATCGGTATCGTAATGTCTGCCCTCCCAAGAACTATGCCAATCGATTGCATAAGGTAGGTGTACGGAAGTGACCTGCGGAATATGATAATAATTCAGATCGACCTGTTCGAACAAAGTAAAAAGTTCAAATCCTTCGATGCCCAATGCATCGATCTTCTGCCCCAGATCTCCCTGTCCTGGGATATCCTCGAACTTTTCAAAGACAGACCAACTTGTTAAATGCTTCATCAGAGTAACTCGAATGCTGCATTAAGTGCAGCTTCAATAGCGACGATCTTAGATGAACCGCTACCGACAATGATCGCATCATCAGACGTGATTGCACTATCTTTACGGATCTTGTACGCAATCTCCGGCGATTGTTCATCCAGATTCCAATCCGGAGGGATCAAAAGCACATTGTCACGGAGAACGATCGTAGTGCAACCAGAAGCACCAGCTTTGATGCCCGCGTCACGCTGTTCCATTCCATTGATGATCTTGGAAGAGACCCCATAAACGAGAACACCTTGAGTGAATTCTCCAACGGTAGAGGATTCACTCAACTGGATATCGATAAGTCTGAGGGGGATCTGATCGAGAAAATCGAGACCGACCTTGGTGATGGTGATACCGGTCTGCTTGATAACGATAAAGTTCCAATCACGGAATTTCTCAAGGATGCGCCTCATACTTCCTTCGCCGATACCGACCAATTCAGCCAATTTCTTACGACCGATCTTCTTTCCGCCCGCTAGTAAGTAAAGAGCATAGTAGACATTGGCATCAGTAAAGCGAAACATCGGTCCGTAAGCTGGTACATCCATGATTCTCATCGCAAACCCTCAGAGGTGCGGTCGAGGATCGACCGCAATTGGATTGGAGAAAGTGGTTTGAGTATAATAAGGAATTTGCCAATCAAAAGGTCCTGATTTTACCACTGATGATCTTCTCAGAGACCTGATCGATGTTGTCGAGCCACTCATATGCAATGGAGTATGCCTCGTCCTTCCACTTGCCGAGCTTGGGGTTGTCGGCAGCATCAGTTGCGATGATGTCGATGTTGGCATTGAGAGGATCGGAAATAGTGTGGCCGATCTGAGACAGTAGCCTCACGTGGACCTCTGCATCAGCCTTGACCTTCTTAGCAACATCGCGTGCGATGATATTGGAAAGAACGTTGTAGATCTTTCCGACGTGGGTGATCGGGTTCTTTCCAGAGGTGGCCTCCATGGACATGGGCCTGAAGGGAGTGATAAGTCCGTTGCACCTGTTTCCACGTCCGACGGAACCGTCATCTCCCATCTCGTGGGACAGACCGGTGACAGTCAGGTAATAAACTCCTCTCTTGTAATCATCACCGGTGTTGAGGTCAAGTTTGAGCTTCTCCCCATTGCCGTATTTGTCGATGATCTTGTTTCCGTTCTCGAGGATGAGTTTGTGCATCTCCTCGATCATGGATTGGTATTCGGTCTTGTCGTTGACAAAACGGTCGACCATTGCACAGGCGATGGTCATGGTGATCTTCTTATCGACACGACTGCACATGACCTTGACGTCCTGACCAGCAGCGGGGACGTTCTTCTTGAGTGCACCGTTGACGTATTCCTCAGTGAGAAGAGTGAGCTGATCGGTGACAGAGAACGGTGCGTAGCCTACACCGAACGAAGTGTCGTTGGAAAGGTAGTTGGAAGCCTTGTAGACGCCGGTAAGATCATCGGAACCCATTCCGAGTTTGGTGTCGAGGATGATATCGGAGTCGATGTCAAGATAGGGATAGGTCTTCTTGAGGTAGGCTCTGACGCCTTTAAGTGCAGTGGATTCGACAGGAAGTGCGATGTGCTTGTTACCTTTGTCGACGTAGGTGGTGGCACGTCCGTCCATCAGGATGTAAGCGGGCTTGATGATCTTTCCTCCACCGAATTTGGGTGCAGAGATACCTGCGACAACCTCGGTCTGATCGGTATTGTGGTGAAGCACATGTCCGATTTCTTTCTTATACATCTGACAGAGGGCTTCACTCACAGTCTCCGCTATTCCATCAGCAACAGAATCGGGGTGTCCGATACCTTTCCTCTCGACGATTTCGATGTTCCTCAATGGTACAGGGACCTGATTTATCCCGTTTACATAGATGTTCTTTTTCGATGCCATAGATTAACCTTCTCTTAGGTCGACTAAGATTCTGCAATTATTATTCGTAATGTTATTAATAAAAACAACTGATAAAAATATTCATATATGAATTAATATTAAGATTTTTTATGAAATTTCCACCGGCCACCGACATACGCAGGATGAGGAAAGCCCTTGATATCACACAGACCGAACTTGCAAAAAATTCGGGGATCAGTCAGAGCACCATTGCAAAGATCGAGAGAGATAGGATCTCCGCCAGTTACGATACTGTGGTCAAACTGTTCGAAACCCTTGACGATATGGCAAGGAACGAGAAACATAACCTGATTGCTGCCGACGTCGCTTCAAAAGAAATCGTCTCGGTTCAAAGCTCCGATAAGGTCCGTGTAGCATCTGAACTGATGAGGACCACGGGATTTTCGCAGTTACCAGTGCTCAAGGGAGATGCCCCCGTAGGAAGCATTTCTGAAAAGATCATTTTCGATAAGATCCGCAGTGGGAAGACCATGGATGAGATCAAGGATCTACCTATATCTCTGATAATGGAAGAATCTTACCCTATCGTCAACGAGACAACTCCCATATCGTCCTTGACCGACATGATGAGCGATTGTAATGCCATCCTTGTCTCAAAAAAGGGAAAATTGGTCGGAATGATCACAAAGGCGGATATTCTCAAGTTAGTCTGATGCCGTTTTTAGTCATAATATATAAATCAAAATCGGAAGGAACCAATGTATTTGGAAATATCTCCGTAGCTTCTTTGAGAAGGATCTCCCGATCTTTGTAACGGTTGCTTATGTGGGTGAGTACCAAGGTTCCGACACCGGCCTCTTTGGCAACTTCTGCGGCCCAGGCGGCGGTGGAATGATTGTGTTCGATAGCATGACCCTCTTCCGAGGAAGAATATGTGCTCTCGTGGATCAGAACGTCCACTCCGCGAACCGCTTCGATCACGGAATTGCATTTTATGGTGTCACCGGTATAGGCCACGGACCTACCAGAGGCCTGCGGAAGAATGATGTCTTTCATACTGATGCCATTGACAACACCTCCCTTTTCGAGAACCCGGAAATCTCTTCCCGAAATTCCGTATTCCGCAGCTTTGACCTTATCCACTTTGGCCGCAGGATCTGGCTCACGGATCACGTACCCCTGGGACAAGATCTCATGTTCGGTCTTGAACACGGTGACCTTCATGTCATTAACTTCAATGACATCATTCGGCTTCACATCACGGATGTCCACAGGATATTCTATCTCGCCCTCACATACGTTCAGGCATGTTGTAAGCGCATCTTTGAGGCCTTCGGGACCGCACACGATAAGTGGATCTTTCCTTCCGGACATACCCATGGTCTGCAAAAGTCCGGGAAGTCCATAGAAATGATCCCCATGAAGATGGGTGATGAAGATCGCCTTGATTTTCATGAATGAAAAACGCGACTGCATCAACTGGCGTTGAGACCCTTCTCCACAGTCGAAAAGAACTATGTCCGACCCCCTCTTGACCGCGACACATGGCAGTGCGCGATTCCTCGAAGGAACGCTTGCTCCCGTACCGAGGAAAAGAAGGTCGAACATAAGACACCGTCAATAGACTGCGTCGATCGACCTTGCGGTCTTGGTTTCTTTCTTGTATTGTTTGTAGTGTTCTTTGCACAGGTGCGCATTGTGACTGATCTCGGTCTTGAAGGTCAGGCTACATTTCGAGAGCTGTTTGAGATTGAGCGACCTCTCGGACTCATTTTCGCATCCTTTCACATCACAGATGGTCACTTTCGTACCATGGCCTGCTGTACTAGACATAATATAGGAATACACTCTGAACGATTTATAAATGTCGAAAAGTGTGTTCCCCGTTGGACTGTTCCAGATATGATTGGCAAATATCGAAAACAAACACCCCACGGTCCGAAAGTGATTCCGTTCCGTATCAGATTATGGGAATATCGGATTGTTGCCTAAGATGACCGATGGCCTTTCTTCCATCAAGTGTAATGGCATAGATACGCCATTTTTGCCTCTGAAAGTGTGTCACAAATCCGGCAGATTCGAGAATATCAAGATGATAGGAAAGCTTCGAATCTGAGATCCCCGTGATATTCTTCAAGATGCTGGGACAAAGATCTGCAACGACCAATGAATGCATGATCTGAAGACGGACCGGTGCGGAAAGTGCTTTGAACTTTAGGGCCTCTTCTTCGAACGTAAAGGCCTTAGGGATGCGATCGACAAGAACACAGAGACCTCCCTGTTTCCTAACCACTGCATCAAGCTCCGGGGGAAGATTTAAAGTCCCCTCAGTTGGCAGAAGTGAAATGATCCCATCATTGTCGATTTTTTCGTCCAAGTCCTCAACTCGCAAAATAGATATTATTTCAAATATATTTGAAATGTTGCATAAGATGGGTTCCATTGAAATCATACTGTCAACATCCAACCAATTTCGATTTGATAATTCGAAACGTTGAACACTGTCGCAGTATGCAGAGCACATTTCTCTCTGCGGTTGTCTAACCTTTCCCTGATTTGTAACTGCTCAGAACCCCTAAGGGATTCAAAGGATCAATTTGAAAAATAAAAAGACCGACCCTAAGATCAGTCATTAGGATATGGTTTCA
>CAVHHN010000014.1:0-24275 GCA_963635855.1 Faecalibacterium sp. CAG:74
TCGTAAAGTAATTTGAATGTTTGATTAATAATAATATAAACATATTGTAGACAAATCAATGACAAACGGTAAATCGATAGTATACAAATTGTAAATTAAATCAATCTGGATTCCTATTCTTATCAACCACGACCTCGTTATCAAACATATTCTCCCAGTTTGGTTTGTTGAAAACAAATAGTAGGTCTTGGTTCTACAGGTAGCGTAATCTATGGGAGATTCATAGTGCCGAATGGCTAATTGTATCCTATAGAAAGCTCAAAATACAGATTTTAGCAAGGAGATTTTGACCACGCAGAGATTTCGAAAATGACCACGAGGCTTATAACAACAAACGGCAGAAACATGAAAATCTTGCCGAAAACCAATATCCGACTGGAATTCCTCCGAGTCCGAAGTCATCGTAATAGGGATAATCCCTATTACGATAAATTGACGATCCTGAAAGGATCATTTCAGTCCTTGGACTTTTTGATGTTACAGTGGCCGGTTACGCCAGAAGTACAATTTTTGTCATTACAGCAGCACTCTTTGCTACCGAGACTCTTGTACGTCCCAATGAGCGCGCCGATGATGACGAGCACTAATACGACACCTACCACGATAGTTGCCATTTCCATAGATTATTCTATATGTTGGATTTATTTAAATATTCCTAAAATCAAAAAAATAAAGATTGTTTATCCTAAATTATGGGGGATTGGTTCCCCCTAAATTGTTTATTTCTTCTCTTCTTCGCAACGGATCGAACAGTTGATCGGATTGCTACACCCACAGTTACCGGAATTGGGGCACGCATAACATAGATCGTTCCTGCGTGCCATACGATAAAGATTGTATGTGGCACCAGCAAGGATAAGCAATACGATCACCAGAGTAACGAATGTAGCTAGATTCATTTTCAATCCGCCTTTGAAGTATTGAACTTACCGATCAAATAAAGGATCTTATTGACCGAGTTCTTGTCGATAATGACATAGGCTGGCACAATTATGCATATAATTGCAAAAATGAGCCATATACTGAAGGTTCCAGAGCAGAGCAAAGCGAAATTGTAGAAGATAGCTGCAACACCATATGCAGTGACACACTGATACAGAACAGCAACTGCGGTCCTCTTCCAAGTTCCAAGTTCTCTGCGCATAGCACCAATTGCCGCAAAGCAGGGTGCACAAAGCAAGTTGAAGATAAGGAATGACATTGCGATCCTGCCATTACCGTCAAGGAAGTCAAAGAGTGCCTCGGGAGTGATCAGGTCATCTGCATCAACGACCGAGTTCAGCAGAACTGCAGTGGTAGCAAGAAGGTTCTCCTTGGCCATCAGTCCCGTAATGGATGCGACAGAAAGCTCCCAGCGTTCGCCGAATCCCTGGGGGATAAAGATCCAGGTGAAGGCATTACCGATATCTGCGAGGATTGATCCGTGGATCTCATCGTCTCCAAGATAATTGAGTCCCCAATCAAAAGATGAAAGGAGCCAAATAAGTACAGCGGACAACAGTATCAGAGTTCCTGCCTTCTTGACGAATGCCCAGGACTTCTCTGTAACAGAGGTCAGGATGTTGCGGGGCATAGGACAGTGATAAACGGGCAGTTCCATCACAAATGGTGAAGGTTTACCGATGAATCCAGGGAACCTCTTGAGGAAAAGACCGGAAATGAGGATCATCACGATACCAAGGAGATAGAGCCCCAAGGTGACAGCGGCAGATGCATGGAAGAATGCTGCAATGATGACCGTGATGATAGGCAATTTCGCACTGCAAGGCATGAACGTGGTCGCCATGACGGAAACATTCCTGTTGGCCTCGTTCTCGATGGTCCTGGTACCCATAATGGCAGGGACACCGCACCCGATACCGATAACGGCAGGGATGACCGCCTTTCCGGAAAGTCCGAAGTGGTAGAAGATACGGTCAAGCAGGTATGCGACACGTGCCATATATCCACATTCTTCCAGAACTGCAAGACATAGGAACAATACGATGATCTGAGGCAGGAATCCGATGACGGCACCGACACCTCCGATGATACCTGAGATGATCAGATCGTGAAGGAACGGATCGACACCTGCATTCAACATTGCCTTACCCAGATTGTGGGCGACCCAGCCGTCGAATCCATCATTGATGAAGTCGTTACCCATAGTTCCGACTGTTTGGATGGAAACATAGTAAACGAGATACATTACGCCGATGAATATGAAAATTCCAAAGAACCTGTTGATAAGAATCCTATCGATTTTATCAGAGACCCTGTTACCAGAAACAGAGTTCTCTTTCTTGACGACACATTCTTTTTCAATCTTAACACCTGCATCATATCTTGCAGTGGCAACGATCTGAACACCATCGTCTCCGACCTTCTCTTCCAAGGTTTTGACAGCTTCAAGAGATGTATCGACCTCGGCTTTGTCTAGATCACGGAGGACCATCTCGTCGCGTTCGATAAGTTTGAGTGCGACCCATCTGAGGACCTCAGGCCTGACGGTCTCACTGATGACCTCGGATACTGCAGAGACACAATCTTCAAGTTCGGCCCCATACTCGATCTTCTTGGGAACCTTATGCTCATCCTTAGCGCGCTGAATGGCCGCAGCGATCTCGTCGTTTGCAACAGCTTTGGTACCAACAGATTCAATGACCTCGCATCCAAGAATTTCAGAGAGCCTCTTACCATCGATCTTCATGTCGCTCTTCTCAGCAACATCGATCATGTTGAGGATGACGACCATTGGGATCTCGATATCTGCGACCTGGGTCAGGAGATAAAGTCCCCTCTCAAGGTTGGAAGCGTCGAGAATCGAAATGGCCACATCAGGCTTATCGTCCGCGGTACCGATGAGGTAATCGCGGGAGACGACCTCTTCGGATGTATATGGAGATAAGGAATAGATTCCAGGAAGATCGACGATGAGGATCTTCTCTTTCGAGACACCCCTAAGGAATCCCTGTTTTCTTTCCACTGTGACCCCAGGCCAGTTACCGGTCTTCTGAATTGAACCGGTAAGTTTGTTGAAAATGGTTGTTTTACCACTGTTGGGATTTCCGATCAATGCTGCGGTGATCAAGCAGATCCCTCCTCTTTATCGGCGCAACTACAACCTGAATTAACGAGCTCAAGTTCGATAATCTCGGCCTCCTGCTTACGAATTGTGAGCCTGAATCCCCTGAGTTCGATCTCAACAGGATCGCCAAATGGGGCCATCCTAATAAGTTGAACCTTGCATCCTTTGGTAAGACCCAGATCAAGCATACGCTTCCTAAGCTGTCCCTCACCTGCGACATTTTTGACTATGGCGCAATCTCCGACCTTCATATCTTTGAACGTTGCCATGATCATGCCCTCCTCGCAGTACGAATTCTAAATCCGAGCATTACGAAACCAAGAACGAACAGAAGAATTATCACTGCACTTGTGATATACATATAAATGACAGGATAATCACCGAAATTCTTGTGATCCTCGCTGTAATCAGATTCGGTCCAGATCGCGGTGAATTCAAAAGTCCTATCGCTATCGACTTCGAAGTATTTGACTCCGTCAATGTAGATATAACCATTGAAACAAGTGATCGATGCCATATCTCTAATGGTCAGTTCGCTACTCTCCCAAGAATCGAAATCATAATAGGGATTCTCAAATCCACACTCATGGGCCTGAGATGTGATTCCGAAATGAATGTCCTGATTTTCCATCGACTGGTCTTGATACTGTGACTGCGGATATGTGATATTCCCCTTGTCGTAGGTAAGCGTAACACAGTGCTCGTGTGACGCCTCACTTATTCTCTGAATCAAGGAAGTGTCATAATACCCAGTATTTCCGATCATTTCATCACCCACATCGTCGCCAACATAAATTGAGCCAGATAGATTTATATCCTTGAAACAACCCGCTCCTAAAACAGTGATAGTATCAGCTAAAACAAGCTTGTGGTCCTTTAAATCGGAATTTTGGAATTCAGTCAAAACACTTGTCACACTGTAGGTTTTATCTCCGTAGTCAAACGAACATACGACGATATAATCATCTTTGAATTCTTTGTCGACACCCCAAACTCCGACCTTTTCCTGGGCAAACTTAGTGCTGGTAATAGCATAGATAACCCCGAGGTATTCGAAAGCACCAACAGTTTTCTTCACATCATGGACAGTAATCTCAACGGGGTCGATCTTTTCGACCGTTGCCGTTTTCTCTTCACCCTCCGCAAATGAGGAATCAGAGAACAAAGACGCACAACCAGCGAACAAAAGAACCGCGATTACTGCAATAATAGCAATTTTTTCTTTTTCATTGTTATGCACGAACATTCGTGTTTCACCTTTGAGACATAGCACCCCTATGCCTATGTTTTCACCGAATATTTAGGTATTATTAAATCCCTTTCATCAAATTTTGTTATGACTACAATTTAATGAAGCATTACGGATTGGATTTGATTAAAATTCAGAAGGAAAATATGAGGTCGATTGAGATATAGTTTCTACAAAAATCATTCGGCCCCATCTATCTTAATTAGCTGTCTGTTCTGCTTTCTATGGATGCTCTCTACTACCAGGATCGCATCGGCACTTCCAGCTTCTGCGGCCTTACAGATATACTCAAACCCCTGATTGGCATCCTGTTCAACACCTTCTCCTGAAAGAAGCATTTTTCCTGTTTGGAACATTGCATCAGGATCCCCGTTATCAGCCAATTTCTTGAACATCCCGTATGCTTTGGAAAGATCTTTTTCGACCCCGTCACCGGAGCAATACATACTTGCTAAATTGAAACAGGCGGTCGGTACGAAATCTGCACAACGACGGAACCATTCAGCGGCAAGTGCCTTTCCTCCCGGGATCCGCCCCTCATATACACCGGTAGCTATCAAAAACTGTGCCTCTGGAATTCCGGCATTGGCTGCCTGGAGGAACATTTTGTCCGCCTTTTCCTGGTCTTTCTTTACATCGATACCTTCTGAATAAATGCATCCCATCCTTAGATAGGACATAGGATCTCCTGCATCAACACCTTTCTGGAACAGTTCGATCGCCTTCATAGTATCCACAGTGGTCCCGATACCATCATAATAGTGGTCCCCAAGAACTGAATATGCAGGAATAAAACCTGCATCCATACACTTCGAATACCATTCAAAAGCTTTGGTTTCATTATGAAACTCGCAGGATTGTATCTGTCCAAGCCTGAACATAGCGGAAACATTACCCAGATCTGCGGCCTGCTGATACAGGTCTAAAGCACCATTGATATCCCGTTCAGCACCAATTCCATGATACTTTATTTCAGCAAGCCCGAAGATCCCTTCGGAATACCCCGCATCTGCAACGCTTGAAAGCATTGCGCTAGCTTTAGCAAGATCCTCTTTCGAACACGAAGTAGTGATAATTCTGACCGCTTCGGTACACAACCTTTCAGCTTCCTTTATGTCCATAGGCTCGTAATAAATCTCAACTTTAATATTCTGTGTTTCGATTTTTGATTGTTCTTTGAACTAGAACGTTATTACGAAAAAATGGTTCGATATCCCCCAATAACCTCAAAAAAGACTTAAAATTCGTGTTGATGAGAATATATGTTCCACATTTCAACCTTCAATGAGGTTATAAAAAATAACTAATAGGGATAAAGGAGGCGCTTTATCCCTATTTTTGTTGATATGGTATCACAAAAAGGTTATCTCAGATCAACAAGAGTCCCATGGTGGGTTCCACCAGGGAGTGGTTTGCAGACTGTTGTAATTACATATAAAACGCCCATAGAACTTAACTCCGGCAAGATTTTCGATAGTAGCGTCGAAATAATGCCAAACAGTACCGAAGACCATATCGTCATGCGGGAATGCCGTATCGGATAATGAACTGAGAGAGGCTGAGATATACATATACAAAACATGTTTGCAACCAGCGAAAGCGTATGCTCCGATCGATTTGACGCAATCATCAATGAACACATCCTTAAGGGAACAACAACCATTGAAAGCATAATCTCCGATAGACTCTATCTGATATGTCAAGTGCGTTTCAGTTAAAGCGATACAATTTTCAAAAGTGTGCTCTTTTATGGCAGTAATTGACTTGCTGAATGTCACATTGTCGAGCGATATACATCCCGCGAACAAATATGCACCCATAGACACGACAGAACTGGGAATGAACAGGTAAAAGAGAGAAGCACAGCAGGTAAACGCAGCATCACCAATTTCCACGAGAGAATTACTGAGGTTCACAGATTTCAGTGAAATACAATGATCGAATACGTGTTCACCGATCGAAAGCACTGAATCTGGAACAGTTATTGAATAAAGCGAATAGCAGTAGAAGAATGAAGAATCTTCGATCGAGAGTATCGAATCACAAAGGTTCACAGAACAAAGAGCGATACAACCAGAGAACGTGCTGGTATGGATACAATCCAGGTTGCAGGGAAGGTCTATACTTTCAATAGAGGTACAATTATAAAATGCGAAGCCCCCAAGGTGTATGAGGGAATCGGATAAGTGTACAGATGCAAGAGAGGTACAGTCGCTGAATGCACATTCCCCAATGAACGTGATGTTATCGGAAAGGTTCAATGAGGTCAAAGCGGTACATTCGGCGAATGCACAGTTCAAAATCTTGGAAATAGAACTGCCGAAGTTCACGAAGTTCAAAGATGTGCAACCGTAGAATGCGCGCTCTCCGATGGTAGTGACCGAATCTGGAATGGTCACTGAGATCAAGGAGATGCATCCTTCAAATGCACGATCTTCGATCGATACGGCAGATTCAGAAATATGAATGGAGGTCAAAGCAGTACATCCTGAAAAGATGTAGGGCATTGATACAACCTCGTCGGAAATATAAACGCTTAAAGGAATGGTCGTGACATTCCAAGGAGCGAATCCATACCAAGAGTCCTGGGTAGCGTCAGTACCATATGCATACCAAGTTCCGTTACCAAGTGTGAAAGTAATCTTTTCAATGCTGACACAACCTGAGAAGATCGGGGAATTATTGGAACCGACACTGTTGAGACTTATGGGAAGGGTGATTTCCTTCAAATGTGTACATTCAGAGAATGCTGAATCTCCGATCGATGTGACGGTCTCGGGGATGAGGATCGACTCAAGATATAAACAGCGACTGAACGTTTCACTCATTATCGATGTGATAGATGCTCCGATGGTTACAATAGACAAAGAACAGCAATGATAGAATGCAGATTTACCAAGGTATGTGACCGAATCGGGGAGAATGATGGAATAAAGAGATGTACAATCAGAGAATGCAGAGTCGCCGATATGTGTGACAGAATCAGAAATATTGACCGTTCTGAGAGAAGCACAATGGCTGAACGCACTATTATTGATCGAAGTGACAGAAGATCCCAGAGTTATAGAGGTCAAGGAAGAACAATTGTAGAATGCACGTTCATCGATACATATGATCGAATCTGGGAGATTCACATTAGAGAGACAGGTGCAACCAGAGAATGTGTACAGTCCGATAGTAGTTAACGGAGTTTCAATGGTCACGGACCTCAAACAAGCGCAATTGAAGAACACACTGATACCGAACGAGGTGACAGATTCAGGAATTGTCATGGAAAGAAGTGAACGGCATTCCTCGAACGCACTGTCCCCGATCGTATTGACGGTGAGGGGAAGTTTAACATCGGCCATGGAGCAACATCCGTAGAACGCATAATTTCCGATCGATACGACCGAATTTCCAAGTCCCATATAGTGAATGGAGAAACATCCGTAGAATGCACGTTCTCCGATCGTAGTTACGGAATCGGGAATGATCACGGATTTCAGTGAACCACAATCTTCGAACACACTGATTCCGATCGTGGTGATGGATCCTGGGATATTCACTGAGGTCATTGAAGAGCACCCGTGGAACGCATGATTTCCAATGGAAGTGACAGTATCCGGAAGGATCAGGGTGGTGAGTGAACTGCAGTATCCGAACGCACCCAATCCAATTGATGTGACCGATTGCGGGATCGTAATAGATGTAAGCTGCGAACATCCCTGGAAAGTATACTGTTCGATGGCAGTGAGGGAATCGGGTAGTTCCAGAGACATCAAAGAAGAACAACCCTTGAACGCATAGTTTCCGATGGATACAATAGAGTTCGGAAGTTCAACAGTGGTCAGGGAAGAACAGTTGCAGAATGCATACGCACTGATAGATTCCACGTTTCCGTAGATCTCAAGTGATGTGATAGAGTCTTTATAAGCGACCCAGGGGACGTCCCATTGGGAATACTCATACATCTGTCCAGTTCCACTGATTACCATCGAGCCGGTTTCGTGATAGAACTGATAAATGAGATTGTCTCCACAGTATCCTGTATAGGTGGCCGCACTGTCCTCTTCAGTATGTTGTAATACAAAGAACATGGATATTGCAAAAAGTGCTAGGATTAATACCAATATTTTCTTCATAATCGTCTCTCCCAGGATATTACACACATTGTGTCTACATTTTGTATACACTTTGTCTGTTATATATCTATGTACTAATCTTCGATTTTTTGGAGTCTATTGTAGAAAATCATACACTAAAATTAGCAGAATTGAGCATCAGAAGAATTTTGTTTCGTTAATACGCGCATCATGCTTAAATATTGAATGAATGTTCATATGAACAATTGTTCAAATGTTGGGACCATTATGACCGAAGGATCGTGCGAATGCTGTTCAGATGAATATCAGGAAAATTTACACAAAGAAATGCTTGATGATGACACTGTCATGGACCTTGCCGATTTCTTCAAAATCTTTGGAGACAGCACCAGGATCCGTATTCTCTGGGTTTTGGATAAGGGAGACATATGTGTCAGTGGACTGAGCGAAGCTGTCGGAATGTCGGCATCCGCTGTCTCCCACCAACTCAGATCTCTGAAAAATGCCGATCTTGTGACATCAAAACGCAAAGGAAAAGAGGTCTATTATTCCCTTTGTGACGAGCACATCCATACTCTGTTGATGACCGCCCTCGAACATATCAAGGAAGTATGAGATGATATACACCTACGAGATCGAAATTGATTGTGCGAACTGTGCCAGAAAGGTCGAGGAAGCTCTCAACAAACTCCCCGGGATCAAAGATGCAAAGGTCATCTTCATCAATAAAAAGATGGAGATCGATTCTGATGTACCAAATGAAGAATACCCCGACCTTGAAAAACTGATAGAATCCACCGCCAAAGCAATAGAAGACGACTGGGAAATGCGTCCCCTGCTGAACGCTTCTGACAGGCGTACCAGAAAACAGATCTATAGTATCGAAATTGATTGTGCGAACTGTGCCAGAAAGGTCGAGGAAGCACTCAACAGACTAGAGAATATAGTAAGGGCCCAACTGATTTTCGTAGATAGAAGACTCACAGTCGAAACGAAAGAACTGAACGATATCGAACTGGCCGAATTGGAGTCCCTCATTGATTCCACAGCCAGAAAGATCGAGAGTGGTTGGGAGATGTGGCCATATTCCGAAGAGATCTCTTCAGAGAAAAAACGTGACCTGATGCCGATTCGTATCGGTATCGGTTTCGTCTTCCTGATCTTCGGCCTTATGTTGGAATATGTGCTGGATCTCGAACTTGATAAAATCGTACTTCTGGGTATTTTTCTCTGCGGACTGCTGATCGTCGGTTATGATGTTATTATCAGCGCATTCAGGAACATTTTGAATGCACGGTTTCTCGATGAGAATTTCCTGATGATGATCGCCACATTCGGTGCCCTTGCTGTCAGCTTTATCGGCGATGATGGGTACTGGTGCGAATCCGTTGCCGTCATGGTGTTTTATCAGGTCGGTGAATATTTCCAGAACCGTGCCATTAACAAAACACGTTCATCCGTCAAAGCACTGATGAACCTCAAGTCACCTTATGCGACGGTCGTCCGCGAGGATGAGATCGTCAAGATCAGAACCGAGGCCGTGAAGGTCGGAGATACCCTGATCGTAAAACCTGGTGAACTGATCCCTGTAGATGGTGTCATTATCAGCGGTGAAACGTTCGTTGATACGAAAGCTATGACCGGAGAATCGGTCCCCCGCAGAGCATGCAAAGGAGATGAGGTCCTTAGCGGATATCTGAACACCGATTCAGCGATTAAACTGACGGCCATCCGCCACTACCATGATTCTGCATCAAGTAAGGTGCTGGCACTTATCGAAGAGTCTGCGTCTAGAAAGACCTCCTCTGAGAAATTCATCACAAAATTCGCCAGGTATTATACTCCTGCCGTTGTTGGTTTGGCCCTTGTGATCGCGATCATTCCCTCTCTTTTCTGGCCCGCAGATTTCGCCAATTGGATCATAATCGCCCTGACCTTCCTGGTGATCTCATGCCCCTGTGCTCTCGTCGTTTCCATACCGCTGTCCTACTTCTGCGGTATCGGAAATGCATCAAGACAAGGTATCTTGATCAAAGGAAGCAATTACATCGAGACCATGTCCAAAACAGATACCGCTGTGTTCGATAAAACCGGCACCCTCACAAAAGGCGAATTCACGGTCAAGAAGATCGAATGTGCGAATGGATTTACTGAAGAAGACCTGATAAAATATGCGGCCGAGGCAGAATCCTTCTCCACCCACCCTATCGCTAGGTCCATCTGTGCATACGGTAACGTTGTACCCCGCCCAGATGACACCGGAAGTACCAATCACAGCGGAAAAGGCATTTCCGCAAAAGTTGAAGAAAAATCGGTGTCGGTCGGGAATGCCGAACTGATGTCCGATCTCGGAATACAAATTCCAGAGGTGAAAGAGGTTGGCACACACATCTACGTTGCTGTCGACGGAACATATGCAGGAATGCTTGTGATTGCAGACACCATCAAAGAGGATGCGAATGAAGCAATAAGTGGTTTGAAAAAGGCCGGGGTAAAGACGATCATACTCACTGGCGATGTAGACTCCGTCGGCAGATCGATCGCCGAGGAATTAGGTGTTGATGATTACAAGGCCGAACTCCTTCCCGCTGACAAGACCTCAGAACTTGAGAAGATCTTGGAAAGGTCCGAAGGTTCGACCATATTCGTAGGTGATGGGATCAATGATGCTCCGTCCCTTGCCCGGGCCGATGTCGGCATCGCAATGGGAAACCTCGGTTCGGACACGGCAGTGGAAGCTGCCGATATGGTCATTATAGATGATAAGCCTTCCAAGATCATCCAAGCTATCGAAATATCCAAAAAGACCCAGAAGATCGTAAAACAGAACATTTGCATCTCACTTGCCATCAAATTCCTCATTATGGGCATCGTCCTTGTGGTCGGTTCGACCACATCATCCAATATGTCCGCCATGATGTGGCTTGCTATCTTCGGTGATGTCGGTGTTCTCATTCTTGCGATTCTGAACTCCATGCGTGCCCTCGGCAAGATCGGCCTATCCGATCTCGGGGCCAATAAGATTTCGCCCCTCGAAGCGGCACATCACTAAAACCTATTAGGTTCCCGTGCGAACGCGCAGGAACCAATTATAATATATTGGTCGAGTACTATCCGACCATGGGATGCAAATGAGGGTCGGAATAGATCTGGGGACGACTTATTCTGTGGTTGCCAAATTTAATGGTAATAATTCGCAACCGGAAGTAATCCGTAACAGATTCAACAAAGAGTTGACACCATCTGTTGTGTGTTTTCTCGATGATGGTGCGGTGCTTGTCGGTGACGAGGCCAAACTCATGCAGATCAAAAGTGTCGGGAACGTCGGTGCGTTTTTCAAAACCCATATCGGAAACACGACCCCTTGTCTCTGGAATAACGACCGTGGTGTCACTGCTGAAGAGCTGTCCACTATTGTGTTCAAAGAACTTGCCTCATATGCAGAATCACAGACCCACGAAAAGATCGAAAGCGCTGTCATAACGGTTCCAGCTTATTTCGACGATATTCAACGCAACTCCACCCGGTCCGCTGCAGAGGCCGCTGGAATAAAGGTGACCCGCATAATGAATGAACCCACCGCCGCGGCCATCTATTACGGTTGCAAACATCAAGATGGAAAAAAGATCCTTGTTTTTGACCTCGGGGGAGGAACATTCGACATAACGATTATACAAGTAAAGAAGGGCTCGATCGATGTCCTGGCGACCGATGGGAACCACCATCTTGGAGGTAAAGACTGGGATGAGGCTCTGCTTGACTATCTTTGCGACCAATTCTATGATGTGTATGGCGTGAACCCCTCTGAAAACATCGTGAAAAGATTCGAATTGATGACCGCTTGCGAAAGGTACAAGAAAGAGTTGTCTCAAAGGGGGTCTGTAAAAGCTGAGATCATTTTCAATGGCCACAAACAATCATACACTATCGAGAGGGAAGATTTCGAAGAGCTTACCCGCCATCTCGTCGATGCTACTGATGATGTCCTCGACAGGATCCTGTTCAAGACCGGTTTGACCCCCAAAGACATTGATGAAGTTCTCCTCTGCGGTGGTTCGTCCAGGATTCCAGCAGTGAGAAGAAAACTTGAAAAACGTGGCTTCAAGAATATTCCCGCCCACCCTGACACAGATCTTGCAGTGGCCAAAGGTGCCGCTATCGTTGCCTCGATCTACTCCAATGATATCAACAGGATCAGAGATGTTACCATCTCGGATGTTTGCTCCCACAGTCTTGGAGCTCTTTCTATACACCCCAACACGGGGGAGTATTACAACCAGATCCTGATCCCTTGCAACACCAAAGTTCCTGCCTCGAAAACGAAACCGTTCCGTATCGAACCAGGAAATATGACCGATCAGATCGAACTCTACATGCTTCAAGGTGAGAGTTCCGTGCCTTCGGACTGTACCATAATCAAACACGAGATCGTGACAGGTTTCGAGAACAAAGGTTCTGGACTGAACATTAATATCACTTACAGTTACAACGATGAAGGTTCGGTCAAAGTCACTGCCGAAAGAAACGGGGAGGAACTAGCAGTTATCCACGATTCGGTCCCGACAGACGTTTCATGGCTAGATCAAAAACCGAAGGAACGTTCGGGCAATAAGCGGGTTTCCAAAAGCATCGTCATCTGCATCGATCTCTCACGCAGTATGAGGGCCTATATGGATGAGGTGAAGACCGCTGTCAAAAATTTCATCACCGCATTCAACGGTGAATTCACCAAATTCGCACTCATCGGGTTCGGAGACAAGGTCAAAGTGATCTCGGACCTTACCAGTGACGAAAATGAGGTCATTGAAAAAATAGAACAGTTGAACAAGGTCCATTGCGGAAGAGGCACTGACGCCAATCCCTTCGAAGAGATCCTCAATCAACTTTCCAATGAAAAGGGAAGTCTGACCGCACTGATCCTGACCGACGGGATCTGGGGCAAGAGAGACGAAGCAGTGGAGATCGCTATAGAGTGTAGAAAATGTAATATCGGGGTCTTTGCGGTCGGGTTCGGAGATGCCGATCTCTCCTTCCTCAGACAGATCGCGACCATCGAACAGAACGCTATGTACATAGCATTGAACAGTCTAAACACGACAATAAACACAATCGCAACAGCTATCATCGATAATCCGACCGGTTTGATGGAGCATTTCAGGTGAGTACATGTCGCATTCCAGAAAAAATTACTGTGAAATGATTGGGTTGAACCCCTATCAAAAATATTCCGACGACCAAATTTTGTCGGCCATCAATGATGCAAAATCCAAATGGGAAAAAGAGTTAAAGACCAACAGCGTTGTTGCGGGCCGGCGTTATCGTCTCAACGAGGATCTTAAACTAATCCCGACAATGACCGAAGACCTGAGAAACCCGGTCGCAAGGGACGAAGAATTTGAAAAAGCTAAAGAATTGGTCAAGAAAAAACTATCAGGCCTCTTACGTCAGGCAATAATACTTACGGATGGGACCATTGTTATTCCTTCGATAGCCATAGATGGTCTGAAAAAAAGAATCACCTGGAATGTTGTATCTACATCCAACATCAGTGTAGCATTAGGTAACTTTCACACGACTTTCGAGATATCGGTCACCTCTGGTATCAAGAATATGTATAGAAGAATAGCTGAATTCGATGCCTATTCCCCCATCGAAATGCTGAACCGTGTCATCAGTATCAAACAAGCCAATATCCAGACCAGATCGGTCTCAGAATCGACCTCTCCGGACGAATTGAGACAAGCATACGGGGAAGTATGCCGTCGTCTCGAAAATATGAAGAACAACAAATTCGAATGCCAGGATGATTACTACTCCATCCTACGGGGAATGAAAAGCGTCATCGATACTGATGAATCCCTGAAACTTTTCAACAAATATTGCCTATGCAAGCGCACCATGGAACCTGCGACCCAGCAAATGGATGATGACTGCGGAGTTCGGTTCTCCCGTAAATACATTGATAACTTGCTGAAGACCAATATCGGCAACAGCGGGGCCGATCTTGACCTTTGTACAGAGATCCTCGAAGAGCACTGTGTCATAAAGGGATATCCAGCCGATTTCTCCGAGAAAGAGAACTCGCTTAGAACCTGTCCCAGATGCAAAACTCTTCTCTTCAACGATCCGAACAATTTCTACTGCCCCGAATGCGGTTCCTCAGTAAACAGTATATGCCCAAACTGCGGGCGTGCACAGGTGGCCACCAACGAATTCTGTGTCGCATGCGGTATTGATATAGATACAGCGATCGACACTGCTAAAGAGAAGGCGACCGAGATCCAAAACCTTATCAACTCAGGCAAGGTCGCCGAGGCCTCAAAAATATATTCCGAGTTGTCGAATGAATACCCATCTTTCGATCCCATCCCCCAGATCGGAGCAATGATCAAAACAGCCACTGAAAAGACCCAGGAAATCTGTGCTCAGGTCGAGATAGATTACATGGCCTCGAGATTTTTTGCGATCAAGAAAACCGTAGAAGGGGGGCTGCTTCTTTTCCCCCATCTCCTTGACCGCAGCGATATCAAAGCAAGATATGATGTGGCCTGCGGAAAATTTTCTTCGGCAGACAACCTCTGTGTGGAGGCTGCTAAAAGATCCAAGGAAGAATCCAAGGAGATGTATATTCAAGCATCCGAGCTATGTCCCGATCACCCAGAATGTGTTGCGAAACTGAGAAACATGCCACCGAATGGTCCTGCTGATGCAAAATTCGAATGCACAGACGAAGGGATCTCCATCACCTATTCGATCCCCGAGGACAGAAGAGGTGTGAAGTTCTGCATCTATCGGAACACTGTGTATCCGCCTGCAGTCGACCAATCCACCACACCCCTGGTCGAGACCGACAAATGGGTGTTCACAGACAACACTGCCGAACCAGGTATCGAGTATTATTACAAAATTTACTCCAAAAGATGGGGGATCCTGTCCCAGGAATGTGCTGCATGTGGCCCTGCGGTCTTATTGAACGAAGTCACTGACATGAAGATTGAACCTCAGGACGACGGGCTTAAAATAACATATTCCAGACCTTCAGGATCATCTCGTGTCCGCGTCTGGAGAAAAGCGTCCGATTCGCCGATGGGAGAGGAAGATGAGATTTTCCATAACGATACTGGGACCATTATCGACCTCGGCCTACAAAACGGAGTACTTTACCACTATTTGTTTGTTGCAGAATACGAGATAAATGGAAACACTCTCCGTTCCAACGGTACCGTTGCCTCAGGCCGCACCGCAGACCTGCCCTCCCCCATAGAAGACCTCTCGGTCACCTGGGATAAGAAACACAACTGTTACATTGCCGACTGGAGCGGGCCTGAAAGCACCTTCCTATGTTACTCAGTATCGAGGTCTGATCTGCCAGAGATCCACACGACACAGAATATTTTATCCGAATCCACCATACCTATATCTCCGTTAGATTCCGATGACGGAAAATTCCGTTTCGAACTTCCGGTAGCTACTGTGATCTATGTATATCCAATCACCAAGATCGGCAACACATACATAAGAGGCAAAGAATGCATCGTGGCAGATTTGCGTCCATTTAAGGATCTGGCACATTCGATAGATGGTCAAGAATGCAAACTGACCGTTAGCTGGCCTGAAGATGCAGAGGGTTTTTTTGCCATTGTATCTGGAAAAGATGCAGAAGGCAACCAGGTTGACACCGAATACAGTTTAAGCCGCAGCGAATATGAATCCGCCGAAGCATTCGTGTTCCCTCTGAACGGATGTGCAAAAACCAAGGTCACCGTGTTCGCTGAGTATTCGATCGATGGAAAGACCTTACGTTCGATCGGACATTCTCTTGAAGTGGTGAAATACGATGCCTGTACGATCAAGTACACCTTGAGCCTGGAACCTGTGAAGGGTGATAGAAAGGTCGTAAGGGTCAAGATGAAATTCAACTGTGATAAGAGAAGTAACATCCCTCGTTGTATGATGATCGCATCGGACGGATCCCTCCCCTTGAGGATGAAAGATGGAAAGGTCATCTGGGAATCTGATGACCCCATCCTACTACTGGATGGTTCTACAGAAGCAAGTTTCGTGACCCCCAAAGAAAATGCAGATCTGGGGCATATGAGACTGTTCTTCGCTGACAAAGAGGTGTACAATAAGTGTCACTTCATACACCCCATATTCCGGAGGGATTGAGATGGCCAAAAAGAATTCAATAAGATACATCTGTCCCGTATGTTACGGGACCTTGGACCTGAGTCAAGTACATTATGCCTGTAAGGATCCGCAATGTGCCAGGATATTCCTCAGCTCATGTAAGGAGAATGAAGCAAAACGTTACTCCTCAGCATTCAGACCTGAGGAGGAGATCGATGTTGAAAGATCTGAATTCCTAGAACTCGATCCGAAAGGCCCCCTTGCCGTGACCACAAAATACCACATTATCCGCGGTTCCACCGATGGTAAATGCGACATATGTGGCGGAAAGAACACCATCAAATTATGTCCCAGATGTCATAGCATCATTTCAAAGGAATCCGAAAAGAACGGCACCTCGATATATGTCCTTGCGGGACCCAGAGGATCTGGAAAGAGCCATTATCTCACATCGATGATCGAACTCGGCATGTCCAACCTTTCCGCGGAATTCGGATTGACCTTCAAACCATCCAGCGAGAACACGGCCACAAAATTCAAAAAAGAATACGAAGAGGTTGTGTTCGATGAAGGAAAATGCCTTCCTCCAACCCCCTCTTACTCCGAGGTCGAAACAAGAGATCCGTTATTGTATGACCTTTCCTCAGACAAAGGCGTTATCTCGACCGTGGCCCTGTTCGACACCAGCGGTACCGACCTGGACATGACGGACAGACTTGCCTCCCTCAACATCAGCACATTCCTTGCCAGCGCATCCGGTATCCTCTTCTTCGTCGATCCCCTCCAATTGCCAGAGGTCCAGAAAAAACTCGGACTGTCCAGTAAAGAATGCAGATCCCCCACTACGGCCCTTGACTACATATCTGACATCATCAGAGATAAAAACCATTTGAAACCTAAAAGTATGATCGGCATTCCCTTGGCGATCGTGGTCTCCAAATGTGACCTTATATTACGTTCAGCCAACGGTGATGAGAATGAGGATGCTCTACTGGGAGTGGAGTCTTCGCTTCATGTCCCCCGTGAACACGGAAAGGTCGATAATGAAAATATCCTTCAGATCAGCACAGAAATAGAGGAATATCTCCGTCGCAACATCGGACAGGAATTCCTGGATGTTGCGTCACATTTTGAAAAGCGTGAATACTTCGCGGTTTCAGCGATCGGAGCCAGCCCTTCAAAGGGTAACCTTATCAATGGAGTGTTCCCTTACCGTGTAGAAGACCCTATGATATGGTTCCTCAATAATTCGGACAGGAGGAAATGGTTTTGAACGACATACCGCAAGATGTAATTGAAACAAATGTGGAAAAACCAAAAAAGCCACGTAATCCACGGTCCGCCAACGTCAAGAATTCCGAGGTCAGAGACTTCTTAGAAAATGTATTGGCATCAAATGAGAAACTGAATGCAACTCAAGATAAACTGACCTCTGCACTCCTCGAAGCCATGGACAAGATCGAGACCATGTCGGTCTCCACGGAAGTACTTGCCAAAAAGATCGATGATATCCAAACCGGCGTGGCCGCATGTCAGGAGGAGATCGGCAGAGATGATGTGGATTCCGATGAAGAATACCAGGCCCTCACATCTGATGCTGTCAAAGGTTTCGTAACCACCCGCGAGATATTCGATAAATATAGCAAACAATTCTCCCGTAGAGATGGGGAGCTGGCCAACCAGAAATTCCTCAATCTGCTGGAGAAATTGTGTGCGATCCATGAGGATTACAACAAACTCTGCTCGGATATCAACTCAAACATCGACTCATTCTCTGCTAGAGAGGTGCTCAAATCATTCGAGGCATATTTGGTTGATTTCGAAAATATGCTACAGGATGCGGGTGTTACCGTAGGGCCCTACGGCTCAGAAGGATCTCCAGTAAATGTCATGCATCAGAGGATCGTAGGGATCGTACCTACCGCAGATCCCTCCAAGAACGGTACCATCGCAAAGAGGATGTCCGCAGGATACGAATACGACGACCGTGCCATCCTCAAAGAAAAAGTGCAGGTATACAAGGCCGGCGACCAAAATCCGGATGGAGCAAAGACCCAGACCGGATTCAGAATGGCACCAACACAGTAACGGAGATGAGATGAATGGATGAAGAATACAATATCGGAATAGATCTAGGGACCACATATTCCTGCATTGCATACATCGGTGATGATGGCAACCCTATCGTATCCAAGAATTACGAGCAAGATGACACGACCCCTTCTGTGATCTTGTTCAATGATGTGGGAGAGATACTCGTTGGAACACCTGCCAAAGAGTTACTGTTGATGTACTCCAACGACAGGTTCGTACTTGACATTAAGAGAAAAATGGGGCAGGATTACAACGTGGACATCGATGGGGATATATACACGCCCCCTTCCCTCTCTGCATTGATCCTCCGGAAACTTATACACGATTTCGAGAATAATCACGGACTTGATGAGGGTACGGTCAAAAAGGCTGTCATCACAGTACCAGCATACTTCGGGCATGAAGAGAGAGAAGCCACGATCAACGCAGGGCGTATTGCCGGTCTTGAAGAGATCTCACTCATCAACGAACCCACCGCGGCCGCTATCTGTTTCGGATTTGCCAATTCTGGAGAAGGTGTGAAGAAGGTACTTGTGTACGATCTCGGTGGAGGAACGTTCGATGTCACTATTCTCGAGATCAACGGAAAACACTTCACTGCGATCGGAACGGACGGAAAAAGGCTGCTTGGTGGAAAAGACTGGGATGAGGCACTCAAACGTATCATCATCAACAAGATCGCTATCACAAGCGGTCTGAACGAAAGCGAGATCGAGGCCGACACAGACATCATGGACCGTCTTATCCAAGAATCGGAAGATATGAAAAAGAGACTTTCCACCTCCGAATCCACAAGGGGGACCATGAACGTCGGTGGCAGAAAGGTAATTTATACTGTCACCCGGAAAGAATTCGAAGAAGCCACCCATGAACTCCTCCAAACCACCGTTGACACAGTGGAAAAGGTCCTCCGGACACATGGACTGAAAGCAAGCGATCTTGACGCATTCCTCCTCGTCGGAGGATCCTCTAAGATGCCTCAGGTCCACGCTGCCATCACGGAAAGATTCCCTGACGCGAACATCAAACTCTTCGACCCGGACCAATCGGTGGCCAAAGGGGCGGCGATCTATTCAAAATCAATGAGCCTGCTCGAGAACATCAGTGATGATGTCAGACTCAAAAACAAAGTTGGAGAAGCACCTGCAGATATCGCAGAGGTCACAAAGGCCGTTGACAAGATCGCTGCGGAAGTCAACAACGCCATCATCGTCCATAATGTACTCAGCAAGACCTTCGGTGTCAAAGCCAGTGACGAAAGTGGTAACAATTATGTGTCAAACATCGTGTTCAGAGACATACCACTCCCGATCGTCGATAACAAGACCTTTTATCCATTCGTGGACGGCCAGCTTTCTATCGAAGTGGAAATTTACGAAAATGATGCTTATAAGAACGATGATGGGCTCCGCGTTGACCTTCTCGATGCCAATCTCGTCGGTTCATTCCCTATGCAATTGCCTGAAGATGTCTCCAAAGACACTCCGATCAATGTCAGATTCTCTGTTTCAGATGACGGAATGCTTTCAGCATATGTCGAATGCAAGAACGAACACACCGAATATCAGCTCAAAACCAAGACCTCGATGACCGATGAGCAGATCAAAAATTGTAGAAGTCTCATTGAAAGAGATCTTGATTGAGTCGACCGATCAAACCACGTTGTCCCAGAACCATGAGGGGGACATCCGCCCCCTATAACCTATCGGTCAATCTATATCAAAATCCAGAAGCTACAGATCAAATTGGTCCTTCTGGATCTTTATCTTCCAACTCACTGACGGCGAGGATCGCAAGAAGTTCCTCGCGTTCTTTTTTGGTAAGGTCCCTGTAACGGCCTGACTTCAGGTTCCCAAGATTGATATTGATGATCCTAACCCTGACCAATTTCAGGACATTATATCCAAAATAATCACACATGCGGCGGATCTGCCTATTAAGTCCCTGTTTCAAGATGATACGGAATGTAAAGGGATTTATCTCAGAAACCTTACAGCGACGGGTCACGACATTCTCATCTATCGGCACTCCGCTAGACATCCCTTTAATGAAATCACGAGTGATCTCCCTGTCAACGGTGACAATGTATTCCTTTTCATGGCCATAACGAGAGCGCATGATCCGGTTTGCCAGATCTCCATCGTTGGTCAATAATAGAAGCCCTTCCGAATCCTTGTCAAGACGACCGATAGTGAATATCCTACGAGGATACCCAATGTAATCGATAACGTTGTCCTTGTCACCTGGGTCTGAGGTACAAGTAAGTCCGCGAGGTTTGTTGAAAACAAGAATGACCGACCCACCAACGCCGTGTTGGACCGGTTTTCCACTGACAGTTACAACATCTCCGTCGAAGACCTTGTCTCCAAGAACTGCACGCCGCCCATTGATTGATACTTCTCCATCCTCAATGAGGCGATCGGCACCTCTCCTAGAAGTGACACCTGCTTCAGCGATGTATTTATTGAGGCGAACTCCGCCATCGGCCATAACCGTACCAATAATCTCCCCCTATTAACTAATATGGCATCTCATCCGGGTTGGTATCATCTTCAACGGTGATAATTCATGAAATCCAAGAAAAGAAAGTCACCGAATTCAAATTTGGTAGCCTATCGTCGATAATTGCTAATAACCACAATAAAATGGGGGCTCATGGGATTATTCGGTGGAAAAAAATCGTCTGGGCCGGTCCTAAAAGAACAATCGGCTGAACTACATTGGGACACGGTGGATCCGTTCCTTTTCGTATCACATCATTACGACCTGTATCCAAAAGGCAACGAACTTCAGGCACCACCATATGCAGAGGTCAAAGGAAAAGAACTTGGGCAGGACTACTGCAACAAATTCTATGGCTACAGGATGTACACCGGAAAGGTCACGCCCGGATTTCAATTGCATTCTCACTGGGGATATGAAACAATAACCGTGGCCTCCCAAGGATATGTCGACCATTTCGACTCCATCGGTAACCAAGGACGTTACGGAAATGGAGACGTTCAATGGATCACGGCAGGCGGGAGATACCATCACTGTGAAATGTATCCGCTCGTCCACCAGGACAAGGATAACCCTCAATTGGTGACCCAGATAATGCTGAACCTGCCACTCAGTGAAAAAAATTCAAAACCGATCGTCAGAACGATCTGGAAGGAAGAATTATCGATCATTGATGGGACAGGTTGGAAAGCCACCGTCATTGTGGGCGAATTCGGTGGGAAGAAAGGTATAGAACCACCAAAAAACTCCTGGGCGTCAGATCCAAACCACCATGTTCTTATCCTCCGCATAGAAATGGAAGCAGGAGCCACAATGGAGGTCCCCCCATCTGGATCCGTCAATAGGAACATCTATTCGACAGAAGGTCCGATATTCGTTGATGATGTTGCGTTCCCCAAAGGAACCCGTCTTAAAATGGATCCTTCCGCCACAGTAACGCTCCGCATGGGAGATACACCGTCGGAGGTCTGGATCTTGGATGGTGACCCTATCGATGAAAAACAGGTCTCGTGGGGACCGGTCATTCTTGGAACCAGTAAAGAAGTGCGTGATGCAAACAACATCATCAGACAAAAGGAACGGGAGGAATGGCCTTGGCAATACGTCAATCAGAAACAACCTCTCGGTACAGAACGTTTCTTCAGGTCCACTAACGGTTCTGAAAGTCGTCCACCTAAAAACTAAGATCTGGATATCTGGAACCGTTTCAGCAAAACCTCTTTTATAATCAAATCGGCGTACCTACCATATGGTTAACCAGGTTCGCGCCGCACACATTCTTGTACCAGATGAGAAAAAAGCCAATGAACTAAAGGCAAAGATCGACCAAGGTGCCGATTTCGCAGAACTTGCCAAGAAATGGTCACACTGCCCCTCAAAGAAAAAAGGCGGAGATCTTGGGTGGTTCAAAAAGGGGCAGATGGTCCCGGAATTCGAGAAGGCTGCATTTGCCGCTAAAGAAGGAGATGTCGTCGGACCAGTCAAAACAGAATTCGGATGGCACATCATCAAAGTGCTAGGAACTAAGTGAATTCAATAGAAATCAATAAAAAAGATAACTTCGATTAACTATCCACAAGGGAACGATAATCATGCCCGAAAAAGCAACAACCACAAAGACAAGCACCAAGAAGACTGCTGCAAAGGAAGCTCCCGCTAAAAAGGCTCCTGCTAAAGAAGCCACTGCCAAGAAGGCCGCCGCAGCTCCCGCTAAAAAGACCGCCGCGCCCAAAGAGACGAAGACCTGGCACGTCACTAAACGTGAAGAGGACGGCAAATGGGTCGTTAAAGCAGAAGGCAACTCCAAAGCGACAAAACTCTTCAAAACCAAAAAAGAGGCCGAAGAATACGTCAAGACCCTTACTGCCAACAATGAAGGATCTCGTGCCGTATCTCATAAGAAAGATGGTAAATTCCAAAAGAAGTGAAATCTTCTCGATTGATTACCAATCATAAAATATTGAATCTGCATAGGTGACTATATGAAAGGATCGCCAAGAACGGACTGTGCAATCGATGCAGCAATGTCCGTGATAGAAGGGCGTTGGAAAACAGTGATAATCTGTATTCTAGCCAGACATGGGTCCCCTATGCGGTTCAATCAACTTTTTAGTAAAATAGACGGCATTTCTCCGAGGATTTTTTCCATTCAACTGAAAGAACTTGAAAATGATGGGATCATTATCCGCAATGTTGTCTCCACCTCTCCGAAATTTGTAGAATACTCTCTTTCGGACAGAGGAATCAGTCTTCTTCCTATCTTGGAACAGCTGGCCAAATGGGGCCTTGAGAATATGTTCCCCAACATGGTATCCTTCGGTGATGATATTATCACAGAACCGGATAAAGCCGATGTTTGAAAAGCTGAACCATACGCTCTACATTACTCTTCTATGTATGGATATATGCAGGTCAATAAAGATCCAGAGATTACAATAGCATCTTTAAACCTATGAGGATGAGTATAACTCCCCCAAGGATCTCAGCTTTATTCCCAAAGTGGTCCCCGAAGAGACTTCCCAATTTGACACCGATCGCAGAAATGACGAACGTCAATATTCCGATTATGGTTGCCTCATACCAGATATTTCCACCTTCCATTGCAAGGGAGATACCGATTGCAAGTGCATCGATACTGGTAGCAATGGCCAACAACAACATTATTTGAAATCCAAGACCCGGGTCTTTATCTTCTTCATCAGAGGTGATTGCTTCACGGATCATGTTGGCTCCGATAATGGCCAACAGCAGGAATGCGACCCAATGAGCAAATTCAGATATCAGATCATAGAACGATCTGCCGACATAATATCCGATAACTGGCATTAAGAACTGGAAAAATCCAAACCAGATGCCGACGATCACCATCGAACGAATGCGCACTTTGCCTATGGCAAGACCTTTACAAAGCGAGACGGCGAAAGCATCCATTGCCAATGCAATGCCGACAAAGATCACTGCCAATAACTCCATAATGAAGCCATAAGCAATTAGTATTTAGTCCCTCTGGGAATATAAAAAAAGCCCCGATTACCCCCGGGGAGGGGGAGGAGGTTTAAGAGAACAATCTCAGAGACCGTAGTTTTTGAGGTTGTAGTTGGGAACGTGCCCATCGTATTCCTTGTGGCACATTTCGGTGAACTTGTCG
>CAVHHN010000014.1:24708-25862 GCA_963635855.1 Faecalibacterium sp. CAG:74
ACTGGCAGTTCTTTCCTTCCTGGGTGGTCGGTTTTCCGGCGATGGACTTACAGATAGGCCCTTCGTAACCACAGTCCTTGTCAGGTCCCTGTGCACCGCACTCCCAGGCGACGATGGTCCTTCCTGCGGCAATTGCACGGGTGATGGCGGAGAAGGTCTTCTGAACGTCAAGGTCCACGAGACCGCCGGCCATGAACATGGCGACGTTTGCTCCGGAACAGTTGGTGTCTCCTCCGGGAACGGTCCTGTTCCTCTTGGCGATGTCGACCATCTGAGACCATACATATTCCATATCCACGGATCCGAGGTATCCGACACCGTACAAGAATGCAACGATGTCTCCCTGGGTAACTGCATAGTCAGCGAATTCTTTTCCACCGACAGATTCGACGGAAAGGTTGTCTGCACCGTTCTCACAGGCGATATCACAGCACTGGAAGAATTTCTCGGGGTAGGAGTGTTCAGCGTCCATTCCAGGCCTGAGTCCACAGTCGTGCTCACGCTGGTCGGGGATGGTCTGCCTGACACCGCAAGCAAGTCCGTATTCCTCGTGGAACTTCTCACAGACCTCTTTCTGGCCTGCAACGACAGGTGCGGAGAGTTTCTCCTGGTTCATCTGGGAAACCCACTCGGTCTCGAGGTGGACTGCGGGGAATCCGGCAGTGATGGCCCTGTTGAGACAATCAGTGGAGATATAGTCGACATACTCCCTGCGGAGTTTGGCAGGATCTTTCTCGGTTCCGGGCCTGGGTGCGTAGTTGACCTCAGGAATGACCATTCCGGCTCCGATCTTAAGGCCGAAACCTTCGGAAACGGGGTGAACCGCGGTTCCCATGATCATGTCATCTGCAGATTTGTATGCCATTCCAGTGTATTTGATTGAAGTCATTTCAAGCACCTCCGACGATTGAGTCCCATTCTTCGTTGATCTTCTTCCAGTCGTATCCTTCGAGCAATTTCTGTGCGATGACAGGGGTCTGGTTCGCTTTCGCGGAGTAGATTCCGAGATCGTAGGAAGTTGCGTATTCCCTGTTGACGGCACCGCCGCATCCCATGAGGGGGATCTCGAGTCCTTTCTCCTTCAGGAGCTTTGCTTCTGCGGGGAATGCGGACATGGTGGTGGTCATAAGAGCGGTTCCGGAGAAGAAGAGAGG
>CAVHHN010000015.1:0-25819 GCA_963635855.1 Faecalibacterium sp. CAG:74
TTTTATCAAAAACAGAGAAAATCAGGGTTATGCGCAAGCGATTTTAATGGAATAACTTAATTCGGACAACCTGAAGGGTTGTTCAATTCGAATAATAATTGGGGCCGAAGCCCCATTTTTAATGTTTTACTGGAGTTGGGCGTCGTAAACGCCGGCTCTGACGTCTGCTTGGAAGACCTTTGCATCTTTGCCGTCGATCGTGACTCCGAGGGAGACACAGTTTCCGGAAACTTCCATGACACGAGCTTTAACAGTGGCGCCAAGGAGGTCGTCACGCTTCTGCTCAGCAATCTTCTTCGCTTGATCTACAGTAAGGTTTCCTACCTTGGTGGTCTTGGGATTTCCAGATCCAAGGGGGATGTTGAGCTCGGCCTTAATCAATGCAGACATCGGAGGGGTTCCGACTTTAATGTCAAAGGTCTTATCATCATTGATAAGAATGGTGACAGGAACTTTCATTCCGTCGAATGCCTTGGTTTTTTCGTTGATTTTAGCGATGACCTGACCAATGTTCACTCCTTTCGGACCGAGTGCAGGTCCAAGCGGGGGGCCCGCTGTTGCTTTACCGCCATCGACCATTGCCTCTACTTTATCTACCATATTCAATTCTCCTTTTCAATAACTCTGACACTGTCTGCTTTGACAGTAACTGGTATGGGGACCATTGCGTCGATGAGTTCGACCGTGATCTCCTCTTTAGTTTGATCAATTTTCTGAACTCTTGCCCTTTCTCCCTTGAAGGGTCCGTTGACAAGTTCCACTGTGTCCCCATCTTCGATTCCAATGACCGGCGAGACAGGTACAAGGTACGAGCTGATCTCATCGATCGAGATCTCAGCAGGAACATGGGCGTCACGGGGAACGCTTCCATCCTTGACATCGACAAACGATTTTGCTTTCTTGATGCCACGTGCCTTTTCCTGAAGCCTATCGGTGTTCATTCCTTCGACGAAGACATATCCTCTGAGCTTGACCGGGCTGAGAACAGCGTACACATCTTTCTCACCCTGATCGGCCTTTGCGTAAAGGCTCATGACCACATCTTTCTCGTGGTCCATTTGGGTCTTCAAAGTAAGGATCGACTGTTTTGCACAAGCACCGAACGAAGTGACTGCAGAACCATAGTCAGATTGAACAGTGACATCAACATCAACGGAATCGTCATACCTGGCACCACGGGGACAGATTATCTCGATCCTGAATGCCTTGGTAACGCCATCTTTGAAAGACTGTTTGATCTCCTCATTAGAATTGAAGTTGTCCCAGATCTCGTCCCCATCGGAATCGTAGAGAGTGACCCTCCACTCAGGACCTTCCTCTGGATCGGATGCGTTGACCGATAAATTAAAGGTGACCTCCTCAGCGCCAGGAACGACCTGAAACTCCCATGAGGCCTTACCGCCAGCATGAACATCCTTTGTTCCACTGTCCCCGGTAAATTCAGGATTGGTCTGTAACTCCGCCATCGTCAAACCTCAGAAATATGTGGGGAGATAGGTCATAACCCACATTACTGCGAAACCCACAAGTCCCAAGATGATGATACCGATCGCGGAGATCTTTGCTGTCTTGAGATATTCTTCTTTGTCGGGGGTGTGGGCCATCTGAAGGATTCTGCCATACTTGCCTTTTCCGAGACCACCGATTTTGGAATCGAGACTGTCCTGTAACTTCTCAGCCTTACCGGGTTCCACATTTTCGTCTGCCATCTGTTTACCTTCCTGTAACATCAGGTATTGCAATCCGCCCTTCATTTATTAATGAAAGAAGCAGATGAGCAAGACCTTAACTTAACATGTTTCTTTTATAGCTTTCGCTCAATAATACGGTTTTGACCCATTGATTTGGTAGTTATTGATGTAGTATCAACAAGGTCGTGGGCATTTCCGTACTTGCTTTGATTAAGTACTACATATATCCTTAATGATAAAACTATGTGTATTGGAATTGCGAAAAGCTAAGCAGTTTGGTCTTAAAAACATCTAAATCGCTGGGTAATATGCCTTTTCGAACAAACAGCACTGATCGAACACCATTTTAGGTCAACCGAACAGATAAGTCATTATTTTATATTGGTTGCAGATTGACTCGTATTCCCAAAGGTGTTTAACATGGAAGAGGTTTTGTGCAACATCGAGATTATCAAAGACAACAACAATTTTGTCGCCAAGATCCAAAGTGATATCGGCGGCATGAGAGAATACAAATCTTCGAATTTTGAAGAGGTCCTCGAACAGATGACCATGGATCTTCAAGAAGAATTCGAGATCGCTTGAACAGTGGTGAAAATATGGCAGATAAAATCAAACAGATCACGGACGCAATGAACATGCTCGCGGAGGACCAGTCCGTCCCCAGAAACATCAGGAAAGGAGCGTCCGACGCTAAAGCAAGACTTCTCGACACCAAAGAAGCAATGGATGTCCGTGCCGCCGGAGCGATCAACATCCTCGATGACCTTGCCAACGATCCCAATGTGCCTCTTCACGCCAGGACCCTTATTTGGCAGATCATCAGCCAACTCGAAACCGTTGGCAAAGAGTAAAAATGTTGGCCCCTGGTGGGCCAACACTTCTCAAACCCATTACAGGATTATTGCTTCTAGTTTTTTATGATCTCAATAAAGTTCTGGAAGAGCTCAGCACCATACTCACTGTGCTCAACCTCGGGGTGATATTGAACTCCGAAAAGCGGACGAGTAAGGCAAGACACGGCCTCGACCTTGCATGAAGGTGAGGACGCTGTGAGTTTAAATCCGTTCGGAACGGATTTGACCTCGTCGTTATGTGAACCCCAAACAGTAAAATCATCAGGAATTCCGGCAAAAAGATCGGAATGATCCTCGACATGAAGTTTGACCTCTCCGAACTCAGGCATATCTGCCGGACCTAACTCAGATCCGAAGTGCTGGCACATGAACTGATGGCCGGCGCAGATCCCAAGGATGGGATACTCGGCACGGTCAAGATATTCGCCGTTGTTTCCCATACGGTTCCCTTCGCATGCTATGCTAGGTGCACCACCCGAAAGAACGAGTCCGTCAAGATCCTTAATCTCTTCGAAAGGAGTGGTGTTAGGAACAATCTTGGTTTCGACTTTGAGGTATTTCAGCACACGCCACTCGCGATGTGTCCACTGACCACCGTTATCGACAACATAGATTTTCATGCTCCACTATAAATGTCCTGCTTAAATTAATTATGGAAGCGGGCCGATGGCCCGCCACCCGATGGAAAAACATGATCCGATCTGTTCAAGACCCAGATGAGATCATTCCCATTCGATGGTGCTCGGAGGTTTGCTGGTGATATCATAAACGACACGATTGACACTATCTTTCATCGAATCGGTGATACGTACGGAGATCTTGTTAAGAAGTTCGAGGGAAAGACGAGAGAATGTAGCGGTCATTCCATCGATCGAATCGACAGCACGGATCGCGATGGTGTATCCATATGCCCTACGATCGCCCTGAACACCGACCGATTTGCTCGGAAGAAGTGCGGCAAAGTACTGCCATGGACGGACTGCCTCTCCGCTCTTCACTGCTTTCATGATCTCGTCCTCGACGATGAAACAGGCCTTACGGACGATCTCGACCTTCTCTGGAGTGACCTCCCCAAGGCACCTGATGGCAAGTGCTGGGCCGGGGAACGGTTGTCTTTCGGAGGCTTCGACCTTAAGTGCCCTGGCAACCTGCCTGACCTCATCCTTGTAAAGGTCCCTGAGGGGTTCACAGAGGGTCATACCCAGGTCTTTGGGGAGCCCACCCACATTGTGGTGAGATTTGATGGTGTCTCTGGTACCATCACCGGATTCGATCCAATCGGGAGCGATGGTTCCCTGAAGAAGATAGGTGGCACCAAAGTCCTTTGCATACCTCTCGAAAACCCTGATGAACTTGTTTCCGATTATTTTCCTTTTCTGCTCAGGATCTTCAACACCTTTGAGTGCTTCGAAATACTCATCGGCAACACGTGCGATCTCGTAATTGATGCCACTGTTCTTCATCATGGCCTCGACCTCGTCGGTCTCTCCCTGCCTCATGAGTCCGTTATCTACGTACACCGCAAGAAGCCGGTCTCCGATGGCACGGCTTGCCAAAGCCGCGGTGACCATACTGTCAACACCGCCTGAACAGGCGATGATTGCCTTGTTAGGTGCGGGTATCTCCCGGGCGATCTGTTCCAATGCTTCGTTGATAAATTCCTGTTCGTCGAAAAAACCACTCATTTATTCCACCTTCTCTGCCTCATGGACAACGAATTCAGAATCGGATTCTACCTTGTCCGCCATCTTCACACGATCCTCGGACAACTTCTTTGAGAGGGTTGGGTCAGAAAGTGCCAACATTTCGATCGCAAGCGTGGCGGCATTATCTCCGCGATCCATTCCCACTGTGGCAACTGGGATTCCAGGAGGCATCTGAACCATAGATAGAAGAGCATCATAGTTCAAAGCACCACTGACTGGTACTCCGATCACAGGCTTACATGTGAAAGATGCGATCACTCCGGGAAGTGCCGCGGAAAGTCCTGCAATGGATATGAACACGTCTGCATCGGTGTTCTTTACGATCTCTTCTACTCTGTGAGGGGTCCTGTGGGCAGATGCCACAGCGATCTCGAAGCCTACTCCGAATTTGTGCAAGACCTTTATCGCTTTCTCGGCAACCGAAAAGTCGCTCTTGCTTCCCATGATTATGAAGACCTTGGCCATGACATGATGACTACAAGGACCTATTAAAATATATGAGAGGGCGACCGGAGGGGCCCGGTCGCCCAGAAAGGGTTTTGTTCAGCTTTTCAGAACGGTGACAAGGAAAATACCGATGGCAACAAGAGCACCGATAAGAACGGCGATCAATGTGACAATGGCATTGTAGACCATGTCCCAGGAATCGATGTCACGGAATTCGGACACGTCGCTCCATCCAAGGAGATAGATCATGATCAACGCGACGGCGAGTCCGACGATGGTGATGAGAATACCGTATGCTCTGTTCTTGCCTTTTCCGAAATATGCAGAGAAAATTCCCGCGAGAATCATCACGATCGAAAATACGATCAGGACGAGACTAAGGAAATCCCAGCTGATTATATCCATATTTTTATGCCTCCGTTCTAAGGGCACCTACGGCACCCCGAATAAGTGACCATGGAGTTCGCCTTATAAAATGTTACTCTTTGCCAGATATAAAAATAAATAAATAGCGTCTAAAGAATGGTAACAAGAATCAACATGGATATTCTGGGTATTGTCGAAGGAATCACTTCTGACGGGCATGCTTTGGTACGTTGCGAAAATATTCCCGAGCTTGGAGCGTCCGTTTTTGATGGAAAGCGTCGTATCGGTACGGTCAGGAGACTCCTTGGTCCGGTGGATTCCCCCTATGCTTCGATCGTTGGAGATAATATCAACCGCGGGCTTGAAGGTAAAAAAGTGTTCTTTGACGGTGGCAGGAATGGCCAGGCAAAGAAGAAGTATCACAGAAGCTGAAAGTTGTCCATATTGCAACGTGGGGCGCCTGGTCCCCGATTCTCTCACAGGTGTGATCACCTGTTCAAACTGTGGTGCATTTTACAAAAACGAGATCCTCGTCAAAAACAATACCGGAAATATTGAAAACGGATTATCTGGAACAACAGCGTTCCGCTTCAAAAAATGGCAGAATCGCATCCGGGTAAGTAACGCAACTGAAAGAAATCTTGCTTTTGCCTTATCAGAATTAGATAGGATATCGATGGCAAGCGGACTTCCCCGTCAGGTCAGAGAATCTGCATCAGGCATCTACAGAAAAGCCGTCACCCGCGGATTGGTTCGCGGGAGATCCATCGAACTTCTTTCGGCGGCATCGGTTTATGCCGCCTGTCGTATCGTGGAAATGCCCCGCACGATAGATGAGATATCAGAAGCCGCAGGCGTTGAGAAGAAAAGTCTCGGTCGCACATACAAATTCCTCAGCAAAAATCTGAGACTCGACCTTCCTCCTGCCAAACCGCAGGACTATGTTCAAAGATATTGCACCAAATTAAACCTGAACGAGGAAGTGTGGAACTCTGCGTTGGACATTTTACAAAATGCCACCGACCAAGGCCTCTTATCCGGTTTGGGTCCCGCAGGGGTCGCGGCCGCAGCGGTTTATATCGCATCCCAAAAATGCAATGATCCGAAGTCCCAGAGAGAGGTCTCGGAAGCGGTTGGCATCTCAGAGGTAACGCTTCGGAGCAGATTGAAAGAATTGAAAGAAGGCCTCGGGATCGAAATCGTTTATGGAGGGGCCGAAAGGTGACCGGGCCGCAGATATTATTGGAAGGTAGCGAAGTAACTGCGTTCGAATATGTGATCGCGGGAGGAATGTCAGAACGTGATGCCGAAGAATGGGAGGCAATGGATTCAAGATATGTGATCGGATCGAACTGGCCGGCCGAGATCTCAGGTTCCGTGGACCTGCACCATAGAATGAATTACATGCGCCACAGAGATCTTGGATTCTCCTTTCTGAAGGTAAAAGATCCAGCTCTGAACAGCCTCATGACCTCGATCGACCCGGAATTGCCTCGGATCTTCGCGGTCGCCCTTTCGGATTTCTACCGCAACGGGACGTCGAAATTGCGGGATTTGCTTGAAAACCAAAATTCTGCCCGCGTATTCGGACCGGCCACCACATTCCTTACCAAATTGGCCGAAAGGAAGGGATCGATCACCGAACCACAGAATATTCTCGATTCCGCATTCCTAAAAGCAGTGATGGCCGACAAATTCGGTTGTACATCACTGAACCGGGTCGGACAGGATTATCACACTTTCCTGATACTCCAGATCGAACATTGATGACATCAAGGACGGAACCATTTGAATTCCAGATATTCTGTCTCTTTACTGATACGACAAAAGAGGATCTGTTTCTTCACTCCGCCCGATAAACGCACGGTACGAGAGATGTCCGGCCAAAGTGCCAGCATCGATGCAGGTACTGCATGTACCAAATAGCGAGCATGACATTCATCGGGGGACTTCTCATACACTCTGAAATGGGTGCCGTACTTGAATCCGGTTTTGACGACAAGGCCACGGCACCGAAGATCGGTGTAGGCTTTCAGACGAAGTTTGAACTCATCCTGATTTTTTTCACCAAGAGATAGGAGATCCTGCTCCGAAAGATGTTTTCCATTCGAATCGTAGAGGACCAGTTCACCGGTGTGGAGTAAATAACACCCCTCGATCATGGACAATTGTAGCACCCCCTGCATAAGTTTTCCATAGAATGCAGTGGAATGAATTGCCTATCCCTGGGCCTCGTCGAATACAAAGATCCTGTCCGAGATTAACATTCCCTCAACGGGACCCCCTAGCTTGCTGGCACATATGTTTCCAGTGGGGTCAAGAACGGCCATTTTGTAATATGTGATGTCTCCCTCCTCGTCCACGACAGCATATAATAGTTGCTTTCCTCTGTCCTCGCTCTGTGCCACTTCATCAAGAAATTCGTTTATGTTCAAGGCAGAACGCTCGGAAACAGCACACACCATATACAATGGGGCAGACTTCGAAGGAGACATTCCGCGGGGATAGACACGAAGATCGAAATTGCCTGTTTCAGGTTTGACAATGAATCCTCTCTCCCGTAGATCTTTGAAAACCAAGTATTTGATATCGAAATCATCCACTTGACTGGAAGCGTATTCGAAAAGCGCATTGAACGGTACGATCTTCTTGCCCCGTCTGACCTCCAGGCGGTTGCACTGTACGAGGAATGTAGCTTCAACGAGGTCCAATTCCAACGATCCGCCACTCAAGGGGTATCCAAAATTCCCTTTGCTGAAGGTCTGACTGGCCTCGCGAACGTCGTTTATGAAAACGGAACTGTCCTTAAGTTCGCCTGGCATAAATGCACAATCCTTCCCGCGGATATAACTATTTTTGAAATTGTGATCTAAATCAGTGACGTCCTCACTCAACAAAAAGGATTGTAAAATAGATATTTATTTATAGAAGTTTAAACTATGTAACCATTAGTTGTAAACCGAGAGTCGACAACAGGAGATAATCATGACCGGCATGGATAGTATATTGGCAGTAGTGGAAAACCCCACCAGGCGGCGGATCCTCCAGGCTGTAGTTAAAGAGCCCCATTATCCACTTCAGCTATCCAAAGAGCTGGGAATCAGTCAACAGGCCATCGTGAAAAATCTGAATCTGATGGAGAGGGAGGGGCTCGTGACAAGTTACCGTGAAAGCAGTGACAGAGGCCCCGAAAGGATCTTCTACAAACCGAGTTCGGAATTCTCGATCACCATCGATATGCGCAACAACATGTTCGAGGTGCGGATGATCCCTATTGAAGAGGAAACGGAGGAAAAAAACACATCAGAACAAGATATTGAAAAATCAGCGGAAGAACAGAAACTAGAGGCGGTCCGTGCAAGAATATCCCAGATAGACCGCCAGATCTCAGAATTCGACCGTCGCAGAGCGAAACTGGTCAGGGAACGTAACGACCTCATAGATGAATTTCTGCATATGACAAACCTAGATAATCTGGGTTATCAACACAGGGAATTGCTCTATGATATGCTGAACCGCCCCAATTGGAGTTCTGAAGACATCTCAAAGAACATGGGATTCAACGAGAATACAATATCAAAAATGATCGATGAAGTCCTGCAATTCTGCAGGTCAATGGATAGGTGATTAATATGGTCAGTAACAAAGCTATCAAGGTAGCTGAATTAAAACCGGGTGAGGCAGGCAAAGGTGTGGCCCGTCTCGATCCCGCCCTTATGGATATCTTGGGCCTCAAAGTCGGAGATATTGCCATTGTCAATGGTACGAAGAAGACCGCGGTCAAAATACTCAGTGGCCCTATAGAAGATACAAATCGTGGGATCATCAGGCTCGACGGATCCACCAGACGTAATGCTGGCACATCCCTCGACGAAAGGGTCGATGTCAAACCTGCTGAAACAAAAGAAGCGACAAAGGTGACCTTCTCTCCCACGGAGGATTCCGGCCTGATAGGTGGAGGAGATTATCTCGCACAGTTGTTGGTCGGACGTGCGTTCGTCAAAGGAGATATGATCTCCCTGAACTTCATGGGCAACAAGATCGATCTGGTCGTCACATCCTTCAGCCCTACGGCGGAAGCTTGTATCATGACCCCCACCACGGAGGTGAAGATCAGCGACAAACCGATCTCAAAAGAAAGTATGGACGTTCCTAAGGTCTCCTACGATGATGTCGGAGGTCTCGGTGATGTTATCAACCAGGTAAGGGAAATGGTAGAGCTGCCGCTCAAACACCCTGAACTCTTCAAGAGGTTGGGTATCGATGCACCTAAAGGGGTTCTTCTCCACGGACCACCGGGAACCGGTAAGACCATGTTGGCCAAAGCGGTTGCCGGAGAGACCAGCAGTAACTTCGTCTCCATCGGTGGGCCGGAGATCATGAGCAAATTCTATGGTGAATCCGAAGGTAAACTCAGGGAGATCTTCAAAAACGCCGAAGAGAACGCACCCAGTATCATCTTCATCGACGAAATAGACTCCATTGCACCGAAAAGAGATGAAGTTCAGGGAGAGGTCGAACGTCGTATCGTCGCCCAGCTGCTATCTCTGATGGACGGATTGAAATCCAGAGGAAAAGTAGTCATAATCGGTGCCACAAACAGGCCGAATTCCATTGATGAGGCTTTAAGAAGACCGGGAAGGTTCGACAGGGAGATCGAGATCGGTGTGCCTGATGTCCACGGACGTTTAGAGATCCTTCAGATCCACACTCGTGGAATGCCTCTGACCAATGATGTCGATCTTGAAAAGATAGCCGAGAAGACCCATGGATATGTCGGTGCAGACCTCGCAGCACTCTGCAGAGAAGCGGCGATGTCCGCCCTCAGGAGGGTATTGCCTGATGTGAACACTGATGAGGATACCATCCCCACCGAAGTACTAAACAGGATCTCGGTCGAAATGAAGGACTTCATGAACGCCATGAAGGGCCTACAACCGTCCACCATGCGTGAGGTGCTGATCGAAAAGCCCAATGTGAAATGGGACGATATTGGTGCCCTCGCTGATGCGAAACAGGAACTGAAGGAAGCGGTAGAATGGCCTCTGAAATATGGTAAAGTGTTCGCACACATGAATGCCAAACCTCCGAAAGGGATCCTGTTGTACGGGCCTCCTGGCACTGGTAAAACATTGCTAGCAAAGGCTGTCGCCACAGAATCCGAAGCTAACTTCATTTCCGTGAAAGGACCTGAATTCCTCAACAAATGGGTAGGTGAGTCGGAAAAGGCCGTTCGTGAAACATTCAGGAAGGCCAGACAAGCATCCCCCTGCGTCATATTCATGGATGAGATAGACTCCATAGTGCCAGTAAGAGGTACAGGAGGGGACAACAATGTCACCGAACGTGTGGTTTCCCAGATGCTCACAGAGCTCGATGGGCTCGAACCCATGAACGATGTCGTGGTCATCGCTGCGACAAACCGTCCCGACATGATCGATCCTGCTCTACTAAGGCCGGGCAGATTTGACAAATCGATATGTGTCGGTCCCCCTGACAAAGAATCCAGAAAGTCCATCTTCGAGATCCATACCCATGGAAAACCACTCGCTGACGATGTAGACCTTGACGTCCTGGCAGACAAGACCGAGAACTGCACCGGTGCTGACATCTCTGCGATATGCAACGAGGCTGTCATGAGCGCGGTGAGACGTCTTGTCGCTGGTGGTAAAGAACCAACCCAGGAAGAGATCGATGGATGTGTGGTCACCATGGCCGATCTGCTAGGTGCCGTAGATAAATTCGGTCCAAAAGTGGCGGAGAAGATCAAAGAATACGGAAAGACGAGCATCTATCACAACTGAGCCGTAGGCCCGAAAGGGCCTGCTGGCACTTTAACACAAATTAACTTCAAAACATCTTATATAGAAAAACAAACATTTTTTAACAATGACAAGAGAGGACATGATTAACACCACTCGTTCGATCCTTGCGAGAGCAGGTTTTGATATCTCCTCTGCGATCAATATCAGAAGCATCTGCTTTGATATCGTCGGTAGAAAAGACAAGACCCTGCTTATCATAAAGGTCCTGTCGAACGTGGATGCATTTTCACACGAAAACGCTGACGAAATGAAGATCATGGCCGAAGCGTTGGACGCGAACCCCTTGATTATCGGGGAGGCCTCAAGTTCAGGTCCGTTGGAAGATGGGATCGTTTATACGAGGTTCAAGATTCCGATAGTTTCCAACAAAACCCTGGCAGAACACCTCTTGGAGGAGGTCCCCCCGTTCATCTTCGCCGCCCCCGGCGGGTTATATGTGAAGATCGATAGCGATGTGCTCAAACAGCTCCGGGAAGAAAGGGGCATCAGTCTCGGTACCTTGGCAGATACTGCTGGCGTCTCCAGACGTACGATCCAAATGTATGAAAAGGGAATGGGGGCCATGATCGATGCGGCACTCCGCCTTGAAGAATATCTTGATGCACAGATCATCCAACCATTGAACCCCTTCGAATACAACAAAGACGATTCTGCATCTAAACATGAGATCTTTCTTGGCGGAAGCACAGGCTCCCAAAGATTGGACCGTCTCCTGAACATCGGATTCGCCATCACCCCAATTATCAGAGGTCCGTTCGAAGCAATATCGAAGGACTCCGAAACTGTGGTATTGACCGGCCTGGATACCGATAAAACAAAAGTTATCCAAAAGGCTCTCATTGCTGCTGAATTATCAAATCTTTCAAACAGACCCTCCGTGATGATCGTGGAAAAGAAACACACTTCGGACAGAATTGGCTCCACTGCACTCATCACGGATGATGAACTTCGTAAAATCGATGATAAAAACTCCTTCACGGACATGGTCCTTTCTCGGAGTTCGAAGAAATGATATCCCTGACCATCGGAAAATGCGTGGTGACCATCCTCCCTGTGGTTAACGGCCTGGTTTCTGAAGCCGAAAAGGTCAAGAATGAATATGGTAAGTATGAGGCCTACGCAGCATCCCTTGGAATCGAGTCCCTGCAAGCGTTGAAACTCAGAGAGAGTATTGGCATGGATTCCATCGATGTAAGCGAATTGGACATAGCATATGCCAAAAAAATGTCCATTTTTGGAGAGATCGAAGTGCCATCTCCAGCATTCTGTGAATTGGTAGATAGGTGTGCCGCCGACGGAACCCAAGTGATCCCGCTTGATATGAACGATGCTGAATTCGATGATGCATTCCTGAATTGTGTGAGTGCGGTAGAATTCACCTCGGTCCACCGTTTGGCCAAAAAAGGATATACCATGAAAATGGATGAATCCTCACCAGAAGCCCTTGCACGGGAATGGGACAGATACGTCTCCAAAAAGAAGGGATTCGGAAGATTGGATAAATTACGTGAAGAACATATTGCCAAGGAGCTAATCGATATTACAAAATACCGCTTATCTATCCTTGCAGTAATTGAGGTCGAGCGTGTCGACGGAATTTTAGAAATATTAAAGGTGAACGGATATGCAACCTGATTGTCCAAAGTGCCAGATGTGGAGAGACAGCGGTGCCAAATTTTGTGGTGGCTGTGGAAAAGAACTGAGTCAAGGGGGAGTTTGTATCGCAGACCAACCCGAATCGAATACAACAACCCCTCGTTCAACAGGAAATCAAGGGGTCATTTATGTCACAGACCCTCGCAGAGCAACTGTCATCCCCAGCGGTTCGGCACCGACAGAAAACTGTCAAAAAACAAATCCGATCATCAAATTGGCCATGGTCGCATCCGCACTATTGGTCATCTTTATCGTGGCCAACAACAGCATCACGGTCATTACCAATTTTGACAGGATCGTTGACGAATGTTCGTCACTCCGCTTCGCATTTTACATACCCTACGGATTTGGGGACCTCATGCTTTTCAAGTTCCAGGGTGCAGCGACCGCGGCCATATTGGGAATATGTGTACTGGCCGAGATCATGTGCCTCGTTTACGCCATAAATAGATTCATGGATGCATTAAAACGTGAAGACTCTCAGAACGATGGGACTTGTGTCGAAAAATCTGGACTTTGCGCCTGTTCCAGTGCACTTTGTGCATCCCTGGTGCTTAGTGTAATTCTGCTCCTTATGGCCGCAGCAGGGGGCAATGGTGCAAGTACCAGTTGGATGTCCGAATACACTGAAATGCAAATGTTCTTTATGTTGACACGCGCAGGTTTACACGAAGAAATTATAGTCAGAGTGATTTGGATCGGACTCCCGATGGCCATCATTGCGTATCTTGTCCACAAAGACAAACGTTCCTGGCAACACCTTTTTGGTGGTTTTGGAATGTCAAAGGCAGCCCTCGTTTTTGTTGTTTTCTCGTCCGTATTGTTTGGGCTGGCACACTTGGAGGGATGGGGTTGGGGAAAGGTCCCCAGTGCGACGGTCGGGGGCATTATCTTCGCATACCTTTACGTTGAATATGGCCTCTACGCATCAGTTCTGGCCCACACGGCCAATGATACTATCACTACACTTACCTACACGTTCGGAGAAGGAATGAGCTCGCTTGTCAGTATACTTCTCATGATCATCGGTGTGGTGATTCTGATCTACTGGGCTATCAAACTGAGCGAAACGAAATTTGATGTGAAAGGTTTACCTGACTTCCCAGAAAAGTTGGACAAAAATATATTCGAGATGTGGAAGCGCTATTAACGCCACCCTATCCTTGAATGACTCGACAGTGAATGTCATCGCATTAACGCTCTGACATTCACTGTTATTCTATGTTATTCACACCGAGGAATGTGTTCGAAAATCATACAATCGAATAATTCGAACCACTCAAAAGAGGCTCAGTGAACCTCTTCACCATTGACTGTCATCGGTGCCACGCAATCGATCAATGCCTCAAGATCATCTGACTCGACAGTGACTGTGATGGTCCCAAGTGCAGTGCGGTAATCGACGAAAGAGACCTTACCGACAGTAGCGACTTGTTTATTCAGATTGAACATTGTACGGTCAGATTTACCACGTGTGCCTTTCTGCATCTGATTACGTGCAGTATCGAGGATCTTTTGACGACGGATCAATTTGGAAAAGGTTTCTAGATCCGCCGGCCCCGAGATCTTCCCATCGCATTCTTCAAGAACGGCAGTGGGAAATATATTAAGCAAAGCCGCACGGATCTTTTCAGGATCCTCACTCGGGAACACGGGACAGGAGACCTCCACAGATACCATGAGGTTGCATCTGCTAACCCATATAAATCAGCAAGCATATCGGTGGAAGATGAAAGACGAAATCCTGACCGCCGCTGCAAGACGGGACCTTTTCCTGGCTCCAGAAGCGCTTGAAATAATCGAGTCTAACGGTTATTCGGTTGATTTCGTCAACACCTTACTCAACTCCCTATCCAAGAACACATTTCTCGTCACCAAAAAAGATGTGATAGATTTCCTTAATGGGGACAAGAACCTTTTCACTCAGGAGAAGGTAATAAAACCGAAACTGAAAAAAGACCTGGATCTTCAGATCATCCCAGGGTCCGACATTACGGGCCAGAGCACCTGTGTCGGGAATATCAAGGAATTTCAAGGATACTTCCTAAGCAGGTATGAGATCCTGCGCAAAGTGATCCAGAACAGGGGGGATTTTCAGCGTGCACTCCCCATCACCAAAGTAATGGAATACAGTAGGGAAGCAAGCATCATCGGTATGATCTATGAGAAAAAGACCACCAAGAACGGCCACACCATTCTCGAGGTTGAAGATTCAACAGGTAGTTGTCACGTACTTATCAGTAAAACCTCACCACTTATCAATGAGGTCTTTGTGAATGATGAAGTGATTGGGATCGCTGGAAAGAGTAACGGAAAAGACCTGTTCATTGCAGATAAGATCTACCGCCCAGATGTTCCAGCTAACCATAAATGGGAGCCTTCAGACAGCGTATCCAAAATAGCATTCCTTTCAGATATTCACATTGGTAGCAAGGAATTCCTTCGTAGTCAATGGGAGAAAATGATCACCTGGATGAGGACCAATGCTGCCGACCAGGAGGTCAATTACCTGGTCCTTCCGGGCGATGTTGTGGACGGCATTGGTGCATACCCAGACCAAGACAAAGATCTTGAGATAATGGACATCTACAAACAATACGAGGCTTTGGCTGAGTATCTTAAAGAACTCCCAGACCACATGAAGATTGTTCTTCATCCTGGAAACCATGATGCGTGCAGACTGGCAGAACCACAACCTGCGTTGAACGAAATGTTCACTAAATCTTTTGATTCAAACATCTACATGACCGGCAACCCTATCAACCTTAAGGTTGAGGGCAGATTGGTCACATCATATCATGGTAAAAGTATCGATGATTGGATTGCTGGTGTAAGAGGCATGAGCTATGATGATCCGCTTAGGGTCATGAAAGAAATGGTCGTACGCAGACATCTTGCTCCGATGTACGGTGCCAAGAATGCTTTGGCCCCAGAGAAAAAAGACTATCTGGCACTTGAACAGATCCCCGATATTCTGGTCTCAGGACATGTTCACGGATCGGGAAAAATGGTCTATAATGGAGTCAGGCTCATCAATGCTTCAACATGGCAATCACAGACAGATTATCAAAAGCAGCATAACTTCTATCCCAATCCAGGGATCATGCCCATAGTCGACCTATCTACTGGCCTTACGACCGAGATGAATTTCTATAAAGAAGTCTGATCTTTCGATCACTGGGTCATTAAAAAATCCGGCCGGAACTTGGCCGGAAAAAAAAGTTTTACAACCAATTCAATGCGAATACGGCGATTATCAGGAACGCTCCGAACACAAGCATACCATAGCTTATGAGCCAGATAGCGGTGAAGCCCCGTCTGAACTTGACGGGGTCATCACGTATTTCCTCAAGGCGTTCCATCAATGACTTCACTCGGTTGACTCTCCCTTGCTCTTAAGGTGCTTAAGACGGGTGGTCTCTTCCCTCGACATCTCTTCGAGACGGAATTTGACGAATCTTTCAGCCTCTTTGAACTCAGGGATGATCTTGAATTCAAGTGCGTTGACACGCCTCTTGGTCTTCTCGATCTCATCCAACAGTTTCTTCATGGTGGTCTCAATCTCGGCGGCACGGATGAGGGTCTCGAGAAGTTTCTCGAAAGCGGCTGCGGCCTCCTCGACATAGGCAGAGGTCTCAATGACGCCGTATCCTTTGTGAAGAATATCGGTGTGGACATTGTCGGCCTCCACCTTGGGGACCATCATTCCCATGATGGATTTGCTACTGAGTTTGACCTCGGGGTGGGTCTTGAGTGCATATGCTGCACTCCTGACCGCAACCTCTCCGTCAACTGCCCTTGCGATGGTGATCTTCTTCATCGCAAGCTGGAAGTCAGAAGCTACGCCTGCACGCATCTCCCTTGCCTTTTCCATGACCTCGAAGAACTCAAGGATGAGTCCATCCCTCTTCATTTTGAGGATCTTGTGTCCCGACTGGGACAGTTTGATCCTCCTTTTGAGGTCGAGCAACACAGAACGGGTCGGGGTGATATCGTGGGCTGCCATCGGTCATCACTCCTTCTTAGGGAGATACTTCTCGATGAGCGACTTCTTGATCCTGGTGAGCTGATCGATATCGAGCTCGGTCAGGATCTCCCATGCGATGTCAAGGGTGGTCTCGATGGAACGGTCCTCGTAAAGACCCTGGCGGACGATACGGTCCTCGAAAAGGTCTGCAAAGTCCAGGAGTTTTCTGTCCTTTGCGTTGAGTGAGTCCTTTCCGACGATTGCGACCAGACCACGAAGGTCCTTACCTTCCGCATAGGATGCGTAAAGCTGATCGGAGACCGCTTTGTGGTCGTCACGGGTCTTTCCCTCACCGATACCGTTGTTCATCAACCTGGACAAGGAGCTGGAAACGTTGACAGGGGGATAGATGTTGTTCCTGTGAAGATCCATCGTAAGAACGATCTGACCCTCGGTGATGTAACCGGAAAGATCGGGGATGGGGTGAGTGATATCCGCACCAGGCATGGTGAGGATGGGGATCTGAGTGATCGAACCGGATTTCCCTTTGATCTTACCTGCACGCTCGTAGAGCTGAGCAAGGTCGGTGTACATGTAACCGGGATAGCCACGCCTTCCAGGCACTTCTTCACGGGCTGCTCCGACCTGACGGAGAGCCTCACAGTAGTTCGTGATGTCGGTCATGATGACAAGAACCTGCATTCCAAGTTCGAAGGCCATATACTCTGCGGTGGTAAGTCCCAGACGCGGAGTGGCGATACGTTCGACGGCAGGATCGTCAGCAAGGTTCAGGAAAACCACAGCGTTCTTGAGAGCGCCGGTCCTCTCGAATTCGGACATGAACTTCTGCTTCTCTTCGTTGGTGATACCGAGAGCGATGAAAACGACAGCGAACTGTTCGTTCTCTCCGCGGACCTTTGCCTGCCTGGCGATCTGCAGAGCGATATCGTTGTGGGGAAGACCAGATGCAGAGAAGATAGGAAGCTTCTGACCACGGACAAGGGTGTTCATTCCATCGATGGTGGAGATACCGGTCTCAATGAAGTCGGCAGGGGAGTCCCTTGCCCAGGGATTGATTGCGGCTCCGGCGATGTCGAGCATCTTGTCGGGTACGATCTCAGCTCCACCATCCAGGGGCTTGGCGGATCCGGAAAGGACCCTACCGAGCATGTCCTTGGACACGGGCATCTTCATGGTCTCGCCGAGGAAACGGACAGATGCGGACCTGTCGATACCGGTTGTTCCCTCGAAGATCTGAATAACGACCATTCCGTTGGCGGAATCGAGAACTTCACCGTTCTTGATACTTCCATCGGAAAGCCTGACCTTGACCAGTTCCTTGTATCCAACGGGTTCCTCGGTCTTAACGAACACGAGAGGTCCCTGGATGTTCTGAATGGTCTTGTATTCTTTGGATACTGCTTCCATTTTCAAGCCTCCAGTTTGGCGAACTGTTCGTCCATTTCCTTTTCGACCGCTTCGAGTTCAGAGTCGACCTCTTTCTCGTATTTGGCCTGCTGGAATTTCTGCCTGACAGGGAGGTAGGCGATCTTATCGACTGCAACACCGCCCTCGAGGGCTTTGCCTGCGAGATCGGAGTACTTCTTGATCAGGGTGAGCATCTTGTGCTGCCTGGGAAGAGGACAGTAACAGTCGACGGGGTCGTATGCGTTCTGCTGAAGGAAGATCTCACGGATCATCTTGGCAACCTCGAGAACGATCTTCTGCTCATCAGGCAGAGAATCGGAACCGACCATCTGAACGACTTCCTGAAGTTCGGACTCTTTCTGTAGGACCTTCATGGCCCAGGATTTGAGTTCTGGGAAGTCTTCTCCGACGTTCTTCTTGAACCATGCGGAAAGCTGTGCGTCATACATGGTGTATGAGGTCAGCCAGTTGATGGTGGGGAAGTGACGCCTCTCCCTGAGTTTGGTGTCGAGTGCCCAGAAGACACGGACGATACGCAGGGTGTTCTGAGTAACAGGCTCCGAAAGATCTCCTCCAGGAGGAGAAACCGCTCCGATAACGGAGATAGATCCGTCAGCTCCACAGAGGGATTTACCACGGCATGCACGCTCGTAGAATTCAGAAAGCCTTCCGGACAGGTATGCGGGATATCCTTCTTCTCCGGGCATCTCTTCGAGCCTGGAGGAAATCTCCCTCATTGCCTCGGCCCACCTGGAGGTGGAGTCGGCCATGAGTGCGACATTGTATCCCATGTCCCTGAAGTACTCTGCGATGGTCATTCCAGTGTAAACGGAAGCCTCACGAGCAGCGACAGGCATGTTGGAGGTGTTAGCGATGAGAACGGTCCTCTTCATGAGGGATTCTCCGGTCCTGGGGTCTTCCAGTTCGGGGAATTCGGTAAGAACCTCGGTCATCTCGTTTCCACGCTCTCCGCATCCGATGTAGACGACGATGTCTGCATCAGAGTACTTTGCAAGAGACTGCTGAGTAACGGTCTTTCCGGTACCGAATGCACCAGGAATGGCTGCTGCTCCTCCCTTTGCAAGGGGGAACATGGTGTCAAGGACACGAAGTCCGGTGACAAGGGGTACGTCAGGACTGTACTTCTCAGTAACAGGCCTAGGCTGACGTACAGGCCATTTCTGAAGCATAGGGTATTCAACACCAGAAACCTTTACGACAGGTTCGTCAACGGTGAAGGATCCTGCTTCGATGTGTTCGACAACTCCTTTCTGTGCGTTCGGAGGAAGCATGATCTTGTGGACCATGGGCCCTTCCTGAACAGTACCGAGAACGGTACCTGCGGAAACTTCGTCTCCGACCTTAACTGCGGGAACGAATTCCCATTTCACTTCCCTGCTGAGTCCAGGTGCGGTTGCACCACGTCCGATGAAGTCTCCGGTCATGTCCCTGAGTACAGGGAGAGGCCTCTGAATACCGTCATAAACGGAGGTCAGAAGTCCGGGACCGAGTTCAACGGCGAGAGGCAGTCCCGAGTTGGTGACAGGCTCTCCGGGTTTGAGTCCGGTGGTATCTTCGTAAACCTGGATGATCGAGTAGTCGCCGACGATTTTGATAACCTCTCCCATCAGTTTCTCATTTCCAACATGTACGACATCGTACATCCTGGGAGAGATACCAGTGGCGGTTACGACAGGTCCAGCGACCCTGTAAATTACACCTTCAGTGCTCATTCATTCATCCTCTGTCTTAAACAAGTCAACGCCAATGACTTTTTTGACCTTCTCACGAAGGTCACTCTGGTCACCGCCAACCGGTACGACGACGGGCTGGATGAGATCCAGTACTTTCGTCTTGAAGTTAGCGGGCAGGTACTGCAGATCGTCCGCATTTACTGCGAGGACTCCGACATTGGCATCGGAGATCGCTTCCTGCATTTTTTCCTGGTAATTTGTCTGGTCCGCGATGAAAACACGTTTAACGCCTGCAAGGCGGAAACCGAGTGTAAATTCATCACTACCAATAACTGCTATGTCCATCAGATCACCAACAGTTTCTTCATAGTGTCTCTGTCGAGGCCACTGTCGGTCCCGTGAGCGATCATCCTGATGTTCCTGACCTCGATCTCCTTGTGTATCATATATTCCACAACGGGGATGACGGAAAGGGGGTACATGTGAGCAACCTGATTCGCCAGTTTGATCTTGTATTTATCGATCTCATTGACAACTTCCATAATAGAGACGTTCTGCCCCAAGGATTCCTTGAGCTCAGAATAGATCTTGAGCTGCTGGGTCTCGTTGAGTGCCGCCTGGAAGTCGGGCGCTGCAGCGATCTGTGAGTATATCTTCTGGTTGACTTCATACCCACCAGGGATGAAGAATTCAGAAGCATCCTCGCCGGAAACATTCTCCACTTTTAACTTCAAGAGGGTCTCGACGTTCTTTGCATCGATGACGTATTTGAAGTAATTGCGGAAGATGCCAGTGGCCCTGTCCCTTCCTTCGATGGAAGCAAGCACACTTTTGTAATACCCTTTGGATATTTCATCTTCGATCTTTGTCAGAACTCCGTCTTCTTTGAAGGCAGTGAGTGCCTCATCAGAAACAGAAATTCCTGTTTTGGATTTGAAGAGTGTGAGTGCATCCTCGATCGAGGGTGCAGAGAGGATCTTCTCCAGATCATCGGAGTTCAGCGAACCGGCGGGGACCAAGTCCTCTTTGATATCGTCGATGGACAGACCGTAGTTCTTACCGCGAAGGATGGTTTTGAGATTCTCAAAGTCCCACTTGGTAAGATAGGCTGCGACCATACGACTGAGATCACCAGTCGCCGAGTTCAGGATGCTGCGGAACTGTTTAGCCATATTAGTGTAGGTAGCATACTCGACAAGAGAAAGACCAGAGAACCTCGCGGCGAGGTCGGTCATCTCTTTCGAATAACCCGCATCACTGATGTAATGCGAGATCTCGGGAACGGTCATCATAAGCAATTTGTTGTAGTCCTCTTCTTTGAGAAGAGAAGCTTTCTTTGCTTTGACCCTTGCTGCCGTGTATGCGTAATTGCCTGCTCCGCTGCGCTTGAACATGCTTTCACCCGAACAGGATCTCGGATAGCTGCTTTAAGTTATTGTCCCAGATATTCTGGAGTATAACCTCGAACTGCATGTCGACCTCAATCTTGCCATCCTCGCTCTGAAGGAGAAGTCCGGAGCGGACCTTTGGATCCTTCTCGACGGACACCACTCCAAGGTCAGCTGCAGAGAAGTTATCCTTCTCGGAAATGATGGCCTTGGGGGCGGGAATGATGGTCTTTGCAGAGTCTACCATGGCCTTGTAATATGCCAGCTTTTTGTTCGCCGGTACATTTTCGAGCTGCTGGAGAGCGGTCTCGAAAGCCTCGGTGAGGATCTCCTTCTTCTTGGACAGGACCAGCTTTTTGCTTTCCAGGTCTGCGCTAGAGCGCTCCTGGCGTGCAAGGGTCTCCTTTTCTTCTTCGACCCTTTTGTCCTGTTTTTCTTTCATTTCAGAGATCTGAGCGTTGGTCTGCGCGTTGATTGCAGCAATCTCCTCTTCCATCTCTTTGTGGATGCGGGCGACTTCTGCTTCGGCAGATGCCTTGATCTCCTTCGTGACGCTGTCTAGTGCCAGATAAAGGCCCCCAGACTCACATTACGAATATAGCCATAATAGCAATAACAAGACCGAAGATGACGATGGTTTCAGGGAGAACGGTGAAAATCATTGCCCTTCCGAAGAGAGAGGGGTTCTCAGTGATTGCACCGACTGCTGCTGCACCGATGTCTTTCTCTGCGAGTCCGGATCCGAGTCCTGCGAGTCCGACTGCAAGTCCTGCTCCAATTGCGATTAAACCTGATTCTGCTGCCATATTATTCAAACCTCTTTGATTTTGTTTGTATTTTTATTGAAAAATGTTTTTTTGCGTACCTCAGCAAGAGGTGCATATGCATCTCCGCCTCCCTCATAGAACCTCATCATAAGTTCGACGTACTGCAACCTGAGTGCGTGCAATCCACCGGACAAAATAGCAAGGGTCCAGATGACAAGATGGAGGAAACCGAACAGTAAAAGTCCGATAACGAGCATGATAATGTTTCCGAAAGGATCGAATACAACTTCTCCTCCAACCATTGTTTTTGTGGACATTATCATTCCGAACACAATATAGTTGAAAGCGAGTGCCATTCCGGCCTTGGACATTGTGATGGCCGCAAGCCTGGTGTAGGAAAGGATCCAACCAATGACTTCCGGAATACCCATGACTGCCTGAAGACCACCCTCGGTTCTAGCATTGAGTACAACACCGATGATAAGAACAACGATGCCCACAACGAAGATTGTCAAAGTAGTTCCTTTGAACAAATCTCCGATCTCTCCACCGAACATTGCCTGAGTAAGTGCAAAACAGAAAAGAATCATACCAAAGAATGTGAACAAAAGTCCACCCTTCTCAAGGAATGCTGCCTTTCCACCATGCTGTTTGGTCACATTGACGATACCACACATGATTCCGATGAACAGATGTACGATACCAACATAAACTGAAAGTTTCAAAAGGAAAGCGACGTTGACAAGTTTTCCAATACCGACTTCTCCATCAGCCCAATGACCATCTTCCCAAACCTGTGCGGAACAAATCATATCATTGAACCACTGCGGGAAGTGCGAGCCAAATATCCAATCCCAAGTGACGTTTGTACCGCCTTTTGCGATGTGATCATTATGCCATTCCCATATTCCACTGTTAAATTCTCCACCTACGAAGTGCATTCCCAGCATTTCGCCATAGAAGAATAGACCGAAGATAAATGCCCATAATCCTCCGAAAAAGAGAACAAGAGCAATGGAACGCCAATCCTTGTGCTTGGTCTTCTTAAGTCCATATGCTCCGATAATGATGAAAGGTATGGCATAACCCACATCTCCGACCATGAATCCAAAGAACAAAGGAAGGAAGATCGCAATGAGGAACGTCGGGTCGATCTCCTGATATTTCGGGAGAGACACAAGACTGGTTGCATACTCATATTCACAAACGATCCTACCATTATTCTGTTTGATCGGAACATTTTGGAAACGAGACTCCTGGGATTCGGATTCTTCTATCTTTCTTCCACGGGTCTCTTCAAATTCAACGTGAACATCATCCCCAAGCTTCTGCTCAAGGTCTGCTTTCACTTTATCAACACTTTTTGTAGGTACCCAGGCATCCATGATGTAAGAGTACTTACTTACTGCGATCCTGAGGGGAATACTTCCCTTCTCGACCTCAATAGACAGCTCTTCATCACTCCCTTTGAGGAAGTGTTTATACTTTGTTTTGAGTTCTTCGAGTTTTTTGTTGTTATTATCGAGTTCCACATTGGTTTGTTCGATCTCTCTAACAATATTTGCATAAGCATCAGCAGCACTGATCTTTTCAGTATATACTGGTACTTGAACCTCATTGAACCCAACTTCGGAAAGAGCTTTCAATGCGGCATCTCTACACTCATTTTTCACAAAAACAGCGACAACGCCACCGTTTTTCTTAGAATAAGTAGAAAAAATCTCAGCATTTTCAATCTGTACCGAAGAAGCGTTGTCGGCAGTTGTACCGACAAGAACGGTGATATTCTTGTATCCGCTGTAAAGATCAAGAGTCACTTCATTCAATTTCGCTAAAATTTCTAAAGCTTTTTGTTTAGAGTTTAATTCAGAGATTTTCTGATTAAGATCATTCCTTGCGTCGACGGTCTTAAGAACCTCTTCTTCGACGCCTTCGATATTTCCAGAATTAATACTGTTCTGTATTTCCTCAACAGAAATATCGTCGGTCTTAGTAGTTATATCAATCCCAAGTTCCTTTTCGAGCGCCCTTACTTTAAGAAGCCTCTCAGATGCCTTCGAGGTTCCCTCAATAGGATGACCGATAGAAATTCCGTCGTCGCCGGTGGTATGATCAATGACGTGGATGGATTTTTCGCTGTAAAATGCATTAATGGCATCCTTCATGCGAGTTTTAGTACCCACAATCACAATCCTACTCATCGACTCAGGAAGAAGCATTTATTGCCCTCTCGAATTCTTTCGTGAGGAAATCATTGACTTCCTTGATCTTATTTTTAGCCGATTCCTGAATCTGATTAGCTTCCTGCTCGCCTTGGGCGATCTTCTCGGCTTTTTCAGACTCAAGTCTGGCTTTTTCAGCTGCAATAATAGACTCATAGCTAGAACGCTGTTCAGCAATCTCGTTCTGAATCTTTACCACAGAATCCCTGCGGGCCTGAGCCACGGCAGATTTTTTATCAGATTCAGCCTGTAAGACCATCTGATCTGCATTGGACTCAGCCTCCTTTATTTCCGAAAGTATGTCAGTTCGGCTCAAGTTTCACTCCCCGACCATTCGTGAAAGGCTGTAATAGATGGCTATACTTAATAGTAATCCTATTAATTTTAAAAATTATATTTAAATAAAAATAACAAAATTTAATAATTTCAATCTAATCCAATTATTGATCAATACAAGATCAAACTTGTGATTTTTTAGTTTGAAATTGTCTTATATTCAACTCTGTTTCAGATAATAATTCCTTTGAAAGATCATCCATATATCCCTCTTCATAAACGACATTTGTAATTCCAGAATTTATCAAGATCTTTGCACAAAGAGAACAAGGAAAAGTTGTTGTGTAGATGGTTGCATCTTTAACACTAATACCGAAATAAGCTGCTTGAGCTACTGCATTCTGTTCTGCGTGAACACCCCTACAAAGTTCATGTCTAGTGCCTGAAGGAACATTCATTAAAACTCTCAAACAACCTTTTTCTTCACAATGAGAAACACCTCTTGGTGCACCATTGTATCCCGTTGAGATCACATGATTATCTTTGACAATAACAGCTCCGACCTTTCTTCTAAGACAGGTCGATCTGGAAGCGGATAATTTTGCCATTTCCATAAAATATTCATCATGTGAAGGTCTTTCCATATAAATTCCAATAAAGAAGGAAGTATTAGTTTATTATCTCAGAAAATATTCACCCCTTAAATGAAAAAGGAAGATATCCACGTCATAATAGGACTAATTATTGTTTTAGGATGTGTATTACTTGGATATTCGATGGTAAAATCAATGTCTGGTGTAAATCCACCCTTTACAGTCATAGAATCTGAAAGTATGCAACATTCCAATAATTCAGAGGTTGGAATTATTGATACTGGAGATATGATGTTGGTAAAAGATCCCAATAAAACAACAATTGTTACATTGGTTGAAGGATATGTTTCAGGTGAAATGCATTTTGGTGACTATGGATCTGTTATAGTTTATAAACGTCAAAATGCCAATCCAGTAATTCACAGAGCAATTTTGTATTTAGAATATAATTCTAATACTCATTCTTGGAGTGCACCGGCTCTTGCAAACTATCCTGAAAATATGTGGGAAATAAGTGGCGAAAATAAAAATCCAGATGTAAATAATCTAAATGGTACACTGATTTTAAAACTTCCTGGCAATTATCGTTCTATTGAAAAAGTAGCAATTCATTTGGATAATTTGGAACATAATAGTGGATATGTAACAATGGGTGACAATAATCAAGATATTGATCAAAATAGTAGAGATATATCATATGAAAAACTTGTTACTAAAGAAAAAATAAAATCAGTTGCATGGAAAGAAATTCCATGGTTAGGTGCAATCAAATTATTTACAAATGGAAAAATAAACAATGTTCTGGAACATGCTCATAATGCAATTGCAAACTTGATCTCATTTTTGTTTACGATTATTTTGATTTTGTTTTCAATTGGATTTGTTTATGATATGTATAAGCTGAAAAAAGAAAATAATACCCCCACCCCTCTATTT